>NZ_CP109907.1:5738037-6050716 GCF_033097525.1 Sphingobacterium sp. UGAL515B_05
GCACAAAAACTCCGGCAGTTCCAGCAAAGCGGGTGAAATCGTCCAGTTTAATTTTTCCGCTCTTCCCTCTCGATACACCGTCTCTAATGTCTTCATCTATCCCTTTTAAAAAGGGATTCCCTTTGGCGACAATACCATAGGTGATCAATCCAACAGGAACAGCCAGTTCTTTATAAGGAATTTTCTTAAAAAAATGAGATCCGCTGCTCGAATCCGAAGGTTGTTCCAACTGGATCTGCGCAAATGAGGTAACCGGCATTACAAAAAGTAAAACCAGTAGCCAATAAAAAACAATCTGTTTCCTGTAATCGATCATTTTAGCCTTAAAAAATTTTATAATGCGCAAAGATAATATTTATAAACCACCTCTTTGACAGTATTACGCCATACAGCACGACAATATTGGGCATCAATCTCCATTTTATCAGTAAAACAAAGGAAAAAGCAACGAAAGTCTGCTGTTTACACAATTTATATAAACAGCAGTCTTTAACTTCAACATAGATAAATGATCAAAATCCTATCGTAACCCCGTTGGCAATGATAGCATCTTTTTTCACAACAACGATGCCGTCACAGATCATATGCGTATCAAAATCGCCATCATTCAAGCCCGGTCCACCAATGATACGAACGTCATCTCCAATACGGCAGTTCTTATCCAAAATTGCATTTTCAATATAACAACGTTTACCGACGCCTACCGGTGGTGGCTTTTGTGTATTTCCCAATTCCAATACTTCTTCCAATTGCTCATAGTAATCTGTTCCCATCATGTAGGTCGATTTAATAACCGTCCCTTCACCAATACGGGAGCGTATCCCAATAACAGACCTTTCCAGTTTATCTCCATTTAAAATACATCCATCGGCAATTACCGTATTATTTAAAGTCGTTCCTGAAATTTTCGAAGGCGGAAGCATCCGCGCACGTGTATATACGGTCTCATTAAACAAGTTGAAATCCGGAATATCATCCGTTAATCCGATATTGGCATCAAAAAAAGATTTGATGGTCCCGATATCGGTCCAATAACCATCAAATTGATAACTTAACACGCGAAGTGCTTCGATGGCATCGGGTATAATTTCTTTGCCAAAATCCATCCCCGGGTTGGCAATTAAAAGATTACGTAAGATGTTTTTTGAGAAAACATAAATCCCCATGGATGCCAAATAATGCCTTCCCTGCTTATGCAAAACCTCGGAGACCTCTGAGGTCCAATTTAATACTTCGTCCTTATCGGGCTTTTCGACAAAAGCGGTAATTTCATTCGCTTCATTCGCTTTTAAAATACCAAATCCCGTAGCATCCTTACCATTGACCGGTATAGTCGCAATGGTAACATCACCCCCATTTTCAAAATGGAAGTCAATCAGCTTCGAATAATCCATTTGGTATAACTGATCACCAGACAAGACAAGAATGTAGTCATAATCTACATTCAGGAGATGTTTCTGCGTTCGCCTAACAGCATCAGCCGTCCCCTCAAACCAACGATCGCCCTCATTGGTCTGTTCAGCAGCCAAGATATCAACAAAGCCCTTACTGAAAATACTGAAATTGTAAGAATTTTTGATGTGTGTGTTCAAAGAGGCTGAATTGAACTGCGTCAGCACGAAGATCTTATTATAGCCAGAATTCAAACAGTTCGAAATCGGAATATCGACCAAACGATATTTTCCAGCTATTGGAACCGCTGGTTTCGACCGTTGCTGTGTCAATGGGAAAAGGCGCGACCCTCGACCTCCTCCCAATACAAGGGAAACTACTTTGTGTATCATACCTCAATCCATTAATTGGTTATAAAATTGTTATCTTCAAGAACAAGGACCTGATCAGGTTTAGTCTCGAGATTCTTTAAATTCAGGTTTAAGAATCCTTATTAAATTAGCAATTTTCCGGATAAGAAGCAAACAACAATTTTGATCACTCATTCTTTTTACAAAAAAATAATTTTCGAAAAACGAGCAGAAACATGCTTAATTTTAACCGATTAAAAGACGATGATGACAAGTTGGTGTCTCCCATAGGTTTAATATCCAAATAGTCCAGTGAATAAAAAAAGGCAGTAGATATAGCCAACAAGTAATAGGTTAACACCTATTTGCGGATATTTCTTTTGGGTAAATAACCATAGAATCTCAATAAAGGCATAAATGGACAACGGTGCTGCAAGACTGACGGTCATAAAATAGAGTAAATATCCAGCCCCCAAACCATCATTTTGTTGTTTAAGAATCAAATATGGGACAAGAAGTAGCAGAAAGGCGATGCAGACTACAGAAAATCGAATAAAAAAATGTCGTTTTAGTTTTCTATCCCCTTGAAGAGGCTTATACATAAACAGTATTGAGCCCGATAGATATAATTTTAACAACAAATAACCGATATAGTAATGTGCGCTCTCCAAACCATTCCAATCTTGATTAGCGTAGGCAAGACCAACAATTAGAAATAAAACAATAAATAAAACTACTTTAATATAATTCATCTAAAAACATCAGGGGATTATCCCTACTAGAATAATTGAACGCTGTAAATTTTAATATCGTATGGAACACAGCTGAATTTCAAGATTTCTCTCCAATACGACATCTTGCCAATCGAACTTTGACCACGATAGCGCAAATCAATTGAATAAAATCAACTTCCGATCGGATAGCTAAAAGCAATTTTCAGCAAAGAGAAGCACCCTATTGACCTAATATTTATGTAAATTGCTAAAGCATATAGAACAAAAACAGCTATGAATTCTTCACTATTGGATGGAAACTATTGGGATGAACGTTATAAGAACAAAGCAACAGGCTGGGATATTGGCTATGCCTCTCCTGCTATTATCAACTATGCAGCGGAGTCTATCACCAAAGATGCATCTATTCTAATTCCCGGTTGTGGAAATGCCTATGAAGCAAAGGCTCTACTTGACATGGGGTTCCATCAAATTACCTTACTTGATATCGCTCCGACCCTCGTTGCGAAGGTAAGAAAGGAGTTTGCTAATAGCCCTCAGATCCAAATTGTATGTCAAGATTTCTTCCAGCACCAGGGCCAGTACGACTATATAATTGAGCAAACATTTTTTTGTGCACTGGATCCTTCATTACGCCCCAGCTATGTACAACAAATGCATACTTTGCTCAAGCCTCAGGGTATACTGATGGGCTTATTGTTTAATCGGGAATTTGCACAACAGGGACCACCTTTCGGTGGAGATCAAACGGAATATCAACAATTATTCGCATCGCAATTTGACATTTTACAGCTGACAGATTCAACAAATAGTATTCCCCAAAGACAGGGAAATGAACTGTTTTTTGAGCTGCGCAAAAAATAGTCTACTTGCCCGGCATGACCCGATAGGTTGGATCTTCCATGATATTGACCTTCACAATGCCCGCAGCATTTTTTAACAAAGAGCGACAATCTTCACTGAGGTGCCACAATTCGATTTTTTTCCCTTGTGCAGCGTAGCGTTCGGTAATTTTGTTGAGTGCATCCACGGCGGACATATCCACCACACGACTTTCCTTAAAATCTAAAATCACGCGCTCGGGATCTTCCAAAACATCGAATTTATCTAAAAAATTAGCTGTCGAACCAAAGAAAAGAGGGCCATAGATTTCATAATGCTTGATGCCCTCGGCATCCAAATATTTTCTTGCCCGAATGCGCTTCGCATTATCCCAGGCAAATACAAGTGCCGATACCACTACACCAATAAGCACCGCAAGTGCCAAATTATGTAAAACCACGGTAATTCCGGCGACAATAATCCCAACGAAAATATCTGATTTGGGAAATTTATTCACAATACGTAAGCTCACCCATTGGAATGTTCCAATGGCTACCATCATCATCACACCGACCAGCGCGGCCATGGGTATCTGCTCAATAAAAGGAGCACCTACCAAAATAATCACTAAGATGGTCATCGCTCCGATAAAAGAAGAAAGCCGCGTGCGTGCACCAGCATTTAAATTGACCAGTGTTTGAGCAACCATGGCACATCCACCCATTCCCCCAAAAAATCCATTGATAGTATTGGCTATCCCCTGCGCCATGGATTCGCGGTTTGCATTTCCTTTACTCCCTGTTATTTCGTCCACCATGTTCAGTGTCAAAAGCGACTCCACCAACCCTACTCCAGCCATCACCAAAGAATACGGAAAAATCAGCCGCAATGTTTCCCAGCTCAGCGGTACATGAGGTAAATGTAAATGGGGCAATGTCCCACTAACAGAGGCAATATCGACGACTTTTTTGGTATCAATACCTAAAAGAGAAACTAGGCCAAATACAACCAGAATAGCGATTAAAGAGGCCGGAACAGCCTTCGTTATCCGCGGAAATCCAATCACAATCAACATCGTCAGCAGCGTCAATCCCCCCATGATGTATAAGGTACTTCCCGACATCCACTCAGCCCCCTGCCCGGTATTCACCTTAAATTGGACTACTTGAGCCATAAAAATGATAATGGCCAGTCCGTTTAAAAAACCGTACATAACAGGCTGTGGAATCAAGCGTACAAATTTCCCCCATTTAAAAAGCCCGACTAAAAATTGCAGGAGCCCCGCCAAGACGACAGCAGCAAACAGGTAATCAATACCGTGACTTGCCGCCAGGGCCATCAATACAACCACTGTTGCGCCAGCACCTCCGGATACCATCCCTGGCCTACCTCCCAAAATGGAGGTCACCAAACCCATTAAAAATGCTGCGTAAAGTCCGGTCAACGGTGGTAGCCCGGCTAAAATTGCAAATGAGAGCGATTCCGGAATCATTGTCATTGCGACCGTTAATCCTGCAAACAACTCATTCTTAAGATTAATCGATTTTATATTGAATATTTCAAAGGTATGGTTCATTTTTAAATTACTAGAACAGGATAATTGCCGCAAAGGTACTAATCACACAAACACTTTTCCCCTATATTTGTTATTCTTTACAAATTTTATCGCAAAACAGTATGTTCATTTCGATCAAACAACGCATTAACCAACGTCATTATAGTCTTTTAATATGTATCTTTTTGTTGCTTGTCCAGCTCGGGAGTATAGGGCCTAGTAAGGCTGCATTCCTACCAGCTAGAGACTCCTTAATGACTTCAGATAGCCTATTTCGAGCGAAACCTGTCGAAAAATATCCCATGTACCACGATGGGCAACAACGACATTGGAACAATCATCTTATCAACGTAAAACAAACAGACAGTCTATTCGATTACCAAAAGAAGAACTTCTTAAGGGCGGGAATTGAGTGGTTTTCCATCCAAGCTATTCCTGCTTCGGTTAATTACTTCATTCGAAAAGATCCTGTTTCGCATATTTCCTTTAAAAACTTCTTTAGCCATTTAAAACTGTCTGCCTGGACCTGGGACGACAATCTCTTTGCCACAAATCAAATGGCGCACCCTTATCACGGTCAGTTTTATTTCAATTCGTTCCGATCCAACAACTATAGTTTTCTACAATCGACAGCAGCAACCGTAGCTGGTAGCTATATCTGGGAAACTGCAGGTGAAACAGAACCACCATCCATCAATGATATCATCAACACAAGTTTTGGTGGTACTATTTTAGGTGAAATGACCCATAGACTATCGCATCATATTCTTTCGCGCCCGAGTCTGACCAAAGGACAACGTAATAAAAAAGAACTATTGGCCATGCTGATCAATCCGATAAACGGACTCAACCGTCTGCTCGACGGGCGCTGGGGAGATAAAGTAAAAGGTGCGGTGGTCGACAGTTCTTTAGTACACACCGAAGTTGAATTGGGGCTAAGACGGTTTGATGCCAAGGAACATGATATCTTGAATAAAGGAAAGAATGACATTTATGCGCGTATCAAACTGATTTACACCAACGATGATCTAGACAAAAAGAAACCCTTTGATGACTTCTTCCTCAATTTGGAACTTGGATCAGATGATAGTTCCATCGTCAATGCGGTCAATGTGTATGCCTCGTTATACGGTAACCGTATTTTATCCAATTTAACAGGACGTCATCGTGGTATCGTGTCTGCGCATTTCGACTTTCTACGCAATGAAGCCTTTTACTATGGATCACAGAGCATCAATTACAATGTCTTTTCAAACTTCAATATTGGTAGCCGTACCAAGCTGACAACCATCCTTGGTGGTGGTCCAGTGGTACTGGCCGCTGTACCCGATCCTTATCTCCATTTTGGTGAAAGCCGCACATACGATTATGGCCCCGGGGCCGATGTTAGGGCTTCAGCCACATTGAGCACATTAAACCGCTTTAAATTTGGTGTAGATTATCGTGGCGGATATTTTGTCACAATCAGTGGCAACAAATCCCACCATTTTCTACACGCGGTATCCACAAGTGCTTCAATGCGTATCTGGAAAAATTTCGGTGTCAACCTTTACTCCGGTTACTTTAGATTGGAAGGTCATTATCAAGACCATAACAATGTCAACAAAGACTATCCTTTTGTCCGGATAGCACTAGCCTACAACTCTGAATACTAGCGATAAAAAAGGCTTAACTAAATGAGTTAAGCCTTTTTGATTAATTTGTCCAATATTTCTTTAACGCTTCCTTCAAACGCGGATCATAACCATATATATCCGGATACGTAACAATTTTCCCTTCGTCATCCAACCAGGTTGTATAGTAGGTGATATAAACTGGCATCTGCCGTTTAAGTGTTACCCAACGTGATTTTGAGATCGAATCTGTGGTAATTTCTTTTGCAATTTTTTCGGCCTGTTTTTCATTATTGACAAGGTATGACGCCAAATCAACGGGTTTTTCAACACGCACACAACCGTGGCTGACGGCGCGATTGCTCTGCCCAAACATTTGTTTTGCAGGCGTATCATGCAGGTAAATGGAATAGGGGTTCTCAAACAAAAACTTCACATTCCCCAATGAATTATCCGAACCAGGATTTTGTTTAAAACGAAAATTCTCCACAGAATCCGAATTCCAGTTGACCGTTGCAGGGTCCACTTGTTTACCTTTGTAATAAGCCACCATATTGCGCGATGCCAGATAGTTTGGATTGTTTCGAACGCTTGACAATAACTCTTTCTTGACAATACTACTTGGAATATTCCATACAGGATTTACTTGCATGGCATCCAAGACCCCCTGCATCACAGGCGTCTCGTGGTTCTCACCTTTCCGCGTATACGCCGGATTATCTGTTTCACCTACACACACATTCATCAGTTGACTTGTCTTCCCTTCTTCCATAATATGTAAACGCTGTTCAGGTATGTTCACAAATACATATTTCTCCGGAAAAGCATCTCCCATCCAGCGCAATTTTTCCAATACCATTAACACCTGGCTACGTTGTGCACTGTTTAGGTTCCCATTTTCCAATAAATCCTGAAATCTGATGTAATACTGATTTTTAGGTTGGATATCGGTCAACACAGTTCCAATTTTTACACTATCCAGCATTTGTACAACTTTGCCATAGCTCATACGCTTTTGAGGAACGAAATATCGTCCATAAAGGCGTTTGGGATTGACCACACCATATTTTATGCTGCTGATATAAGCCACCAGCCCATCAGTACTCAATAAGTCAAGTTTGGCCAATAAGGGATAAACTTCAGCAACATCTTTGGTTTTCAGTTTTCGAAGCGAAGATAATGTTTCCTTAATCGCAGCTGTATGGAAATAACTAGTTCGAATACCATGTGCATCACTCCGCTCAAAGTACGTTAACATGGTGTCGATACTACCATCAAAAAGGTGTTCGGCAATTAAAGTCATTCCTTCAGTAGAATCCGATAATTCCTTCATCCAGCTCGGATTAACCAATTGAGGTTTTTCCTTGCCATACACTTCACGGAAGACTTTTACATAAGCTGCTGTGTCAAAATCCTTATAGGACTTATTTTCAAACTCTTTCGCCAACACATCGCCATAAGTCGGAGGATTATCTTTACAAGAAAAAAATACTACTGAAACAAATGAAATAAAAACTAAAAATCGTAACATATTACAAATCGTGAAAAAGAAATGGCTTCGCAATAATGAAGCCATTTTCTGAGGACAAAGATAAATAATTCTTATTGTCTAAAGAATCTTACCTGTCATTGAATCACTACAGAATCAATCACTGTATTTTTTCAGGAAATCTTCCAGCAATTCCACCATATCGGTGTTACCCAAAAAAGCTGCTGATCGCTGATGCAAAGTTTTTGGCTCAATATCTAGTATACGCTGAGATCCATTCGAAGCTTTACCCCCTGCCTGCTCAATGATGAAGGCAATTGGATTGCACTCATACATCAATCTTAGTTTACCATTAGGATGCGCAGAAGTCGTTGGATAAAGAAAGATGCCCCCTTTGAGGAGATTGCGGTGAATATCGGCGACCATTGAGCCGATATACCTTGACGCATAGGGGCGTTGCGTTGCACTGTCCTCCATTTGGCAATATTTGATATATTGCTTAACGCCGTTTGGAAATTTGGAATAATTTCCTTCGTTAATCGAATAAATTTGACCCGAAGCCGGAATTTTCATATCAGGATGGGATAAACAAAACTCGCCGATCGAAGGATCCAATGTGAATCCGTTTACGCCCTTTCCTGTTGTGTACACCAACATGGTTGAACTACCATAGATTACATAACCTGCAGCGACCTGTTTCGTTCCATGCTGTAAAATATCATTGCCATTACAGGAAACACCCGTATCAGAAATTCGTCGATAAATGGAAAAAATCGTCCCCACAGATACGTTAACATCGATATTGCTTGAGCCATCCAGCGGGTCAATACAAACAATATATTTCGCATTTTTGGAAACCCCTGATTGGATATACACGGGATTTTCATGTTCCTCTGAGGCAACTACACAGCATTCTCCCCCACTTTGAAGCGCTTTGATAAACTGCTCATCGGCATAAACATCCAGTTTCTTTTGTCCTTCGCCCTGCACATTGACCTGTCCTGCATCGCCTAAAATATCAACCAATCCCGCTTTATTAACCTCTCTATTTACAATTTTTGCTGCGATTCCAATATCGCGCAGTAGTCTAGAAAGCTCCCCTTTAGCATACGGAAAATCGGCCTGTTTTTCAATGATAAATTGGCCTAGTGTAGTTATACCACTCATAATGTTGTTTTATTGGATATTTGTTGCACAAAGCTAAAAAAGTTAAATAAAATTTAGCAAACACATCCTTCTCATATTTAGCATTTTAGCAGACTAAATACGCAATCGATTGCGCTATGCTTTGAAAACTCTTCTTTGCTAAAACGATTATTAGCTATAAAAAAAATAATAAAAGGTTGAAAGCAGTGGATAAATTTCAAATAGCAACGATTAGAAAAAAAACAATAAATGCTAAGTATTTGGTAATTTTGGCTAAATATTTTGATATAATGCAACAACTAATACAACTCATCGAAAAAGAAAAATTAGGCAATCAGCCGGCAACACAGCACACGTTGATCATCGACGATAAGCAAGTGATTCACGGTGCTCTTTTCCTGGTAAAAACCGCCCGAAAAACATTTAAATTGATGATCCCGGCGCCTTTTCACGAAGCAGTTCTGAAAGAACAAATAACCATCAATACCTTGATCAAACATCCCCAAGTAATGTTACTGGCTTAATAAAAGGGAAATTCCCCTATCCCATGCCTATCCCCAGAGCAAACAAAACATCGCTTGATTGTGTTTATCATAGCGTAGTTTCGCTGTTTTTTACACCACATACCGTCTCCCGAAGACTATAAAGCTGGTTCGACCTAGAAAATGAGAGCAAACCGGAAGCACATATTATCAACGGGAAATTTTACAAGAAAACCCGGTAAAAGTGTAAAAATCACCTCGATATAACGTTTAACTTTAGGCAACAAAGACAACGCTATGCAACACCACTATACACTTTCGGGAATGTCCTGTGATGGATGTAGAACCACAATCGAACATGCATTGAATGCGCTTTCTGGCGTTCATGCCGAGGTAACTTTAAACCCGCCAAGCATGACAGTAACATCTCAGAAACATATTCCGTTACAGCAATTACAGGAAATCATATCAAAATTAGGTCCTTATCAGCTCAACGAAATACATAAGCATCAGGGTGACGTACAATCCGATCAACACATTGTAGCACAAGCTTCAGACAGGTATGGTTGCCCTATGCATTGCGAAGGTGAAAAAACGTACAGCCAACCAGGAAATTGTCCGATCTGTGGTATGCATTTGGAGAAGCTCGATGCAGAAACAGCAATTAAAAATAAGCTGCATACTGAGCATGCAGCGACCTCGCATATCCAACACGAACAGCAACACAATCATTCCGCTCAGTCAAATGCTACGGTACATCAATCACAGACAATATCTTCAGCTGACAAAGCACATGGTCATACATCCGCTAATCAATACGATTGTCCGATGCATTGTGAGGGCGATAAACGCTATAACGAACCCGGGAACTGTCCGGTATGCGGCATGAATCTGGAAAAGATCCCCATGTTAAAAACAGACATTCAATATACCTGTCCCATGCATCCTGAGATTGTACAAGATCATCCCGGAAATTGCCCTATATGCGGTATGGACCTTGTGCCTATAGCCAATGGGAATGATGAGGCCGACGATCATACCTATCGTGATCTACGCATGAAATTATGGATCTCTATCCTATTTACGGTCCCGATCTTTATACTTTCCATGGGCGAAATGCTTCCCGGTAATCCAATAGGTAAAATCATTTCGCCCAGCTGGTCTGGCTGGATACAACTGGTTTTATCCCTGCCGGTCGTTTTTTATACCTGTTGGTCTTTCTTTCAACGGGGCTGGGTATCTTTCAAAACCTGGCGCCTTAATATGTTTAGCCTGATTGCACTTGGTGCTGGAGCTGCGTTTGCCTATAGTTTGGTTGGCCTATTTTTTCCGCAGGTGTTCCCTGCTGAATTAAAAAATCACCATGGCTACATTGCCCTTTACTTCGAATCCGTTACCGTCATATTGACTTTGGTATTATTAGGCCAGGTGATGGAGGCCAAAGCACATTCCAAAACCAATTCGGCAATCAAAGAGCTGATCAAGCTGAGCCCTTCCGAAGCTACGCGCGTAGAAAATGGAATAGATAAAAAAATTGGCATAGATCAAATTCAACTCGGAGATATACTCAAAGTAAAACCCGGGGACAAAATCCCCGTTGACGGACAGATTACGGATGGCAACAGTAACATTGATGAATCCATGCTGACGGGTGAACCCATTCCGGTAGAAAAACAGGAAGGAGATCATGTTAGTTCGGGAACAATCAATGGCGACCGCAGTTTCCTCATGAAGGCAGAACGTATCGGTTCGGACACACTACTGGCTCAGATCATTCAACTCGTCAATGATGCGAGCAGAAGCAAAGCTCCCATTCAACGGTTAACGGATAAAGTATCTGAGATATTTGTTCCGATTGTCATAATCATTGCAATTTTAACATTTCTTACCTGGTGGCTTTGGGTTCCTTCTGCTTCCTTAGCGTTCGGCTTTGCGAATGCACTTGCCGTACTTATTGTCGCCTGCCCCTGCGCTTTGGGACTCGCTACACCGATGTCCGTCATGGTGGGGGTCGGCAAAGGGGCCAAACATGGAATCCTGATCAAAGATGCAAGTGCGCTGGAAAAAATGAACCAAGTGGATGTGGTTCTAACAGACAAAACAGGTACCATCACCGAAGGAAAACCCACCGTTGATGATATTCAGCCAAACTCGTCAAGCAGCAAAGACGAGATATTGTCTTTGGCTGCCGCTTTAAACGCCAATAGCACACATCCTTTGGGCCATGCTATTATTGAAAGGGCAAAAAAGGAAAATAGTAAAACGGACCTTGCAGTTTCCGATTTTGAAAATGTTGCCGGGCAAGGAATCAAGGGAAATATAGCTGGACATAGCATAGCACTGGGCAATCAATTGTTGATGGAGTCTATCGGCATAGCAATCCTTCACGATATGAAGCAGATGGCCGAAACTGCACAATCCCATGGAAAGACAGTATCCTTTCTGGCAAAAGACAGTAGCTTATTGGGGTATTTTAGTATTTCAGATCAAATAAAGACCTCTTCGAAGCGTGCAATCCAATATCTTATACAGCATAAAGTCGATGTCGTTATGCTGACGGGAGATAATATCCATACGGCAAGGGCTGTGGCGGATCAAGTTGGCATCAAGCATTTCAAAGCCAATGCCTTGCCCAAAGATAAATTGCAGGAAATTCATGCGTTACAGCAAAAAGGACATGTGGTGGCTATGGCTGGTGATGGCATCAATGATGCCCCTGCCCTTGCTCAAGCCGATATCGGCATTGCCATGGGCACAGGTACCGATGTTGCCATACAAAGCGCTTCACTCACTTTGCTGAAAGGAGACCTTATCGGAATAGCCAAAGCAAAGGTGCTGAGCCAAAAACTGCTCCGAAATATTAAGGAGAACTTGGGTTTCGCTTTCGTCTATAATATACTTGGGATTCCATTGGCTGCTGGGCTTCTATATCCTTCTTTCGGAATTCTCCTGTCCCCGATGATCGCTGCCGCTGCAATGAGTTTCAGCTCCGTTTCGGTTATCTTGAATTCTTTACGCTTAAATCGTGCAAAGATCGATATCGATTAAAAACAGATATTCCCTATATTCGCTGTTAGAATAACGACATATAGTTTACAGTAACATGCGTAATATCTTTTTAATCTTGATAACGGTTATCATCACAGTGATGTGTGTCAAAAATCCGCAATCGGTGCAGCTCAATTTTCTTGGGGAATCACAAGTGGCATTATGGAAGCTATTATTGGCCTTTTTTATTGCGGGAATTGTATTTGTATCCCTATTGAAAATCGGAAAAAAGAAACAACGGGCGTATGAAGAGGAAGAAATAGACGAATCGGAAGAAGAAAACAGCGACAGAAAGTCCCAATTATCGGATGAAGACCGGAAATTTCTTTCCTAAATAAAAAAATAAATCACTAAAAATGAAGCCCTAAACAGCCGTAGCGCATTTTTATCGCACAAATACTTGCGTGGAATAGGGATTAACCCTATCTTTGCATCACTTCAAACAAGGAACGGTAGTTCAAAAACAAAGAAGTAAGATTCCGTAGCTCAGCTGGTAGAGCAATACACTTTTAATGTATGGGTCCTGGGTTCGAATCCCAGCGGGATCACTCTATGGTCATCAGGATTTTCTAAATTCTGATGACTTTTTTTTTGCTCTACTAATCCACTCTTACTCAGCTTAATAAGATTAAGAAATGCATTCGATTTAGGGGTTCGAAAACCTCTGCCGTCAAACTCAAGTTTTTGGTAATAAATTGAACTCGCAATCTTCCGTTTGTCATCTAATGTGCCCTCAACATATCTCTGCGCTAAATTGGATATACCTTCTAATGCCAAAGACAGTTTGCCTGGAATATCTTGATCCTTTCCTGCTTTAACAAGTCCTTTCAAGTTTTCCTCGAGTTCTTCTAGTTTCTGTTTACACTCTCTTTTAACTTCATTGTAATCATCCTCATCAAGCCTATCGGTTAAAAAAAGATCTCTGGCTTTTGCAAGCTTTTGGTTGATTTTGTCAATTTCCGCCGTTACTGATTTTCTTTCATCGTCTATATTGCCACAATACTTTTTGTAATTCTTTAAAAGAGCTATTTTTAGTAGGTCTTTATATTCAGGTAGAATTTCATAACCTCTGAGATTTTCGACAAATTTCTCATTTACAACATCAGAGTTATGTCTGAATCCACATTTAGAATTGCAGTGATAATAACTATAGTGTTTGGTATTTCCTTTTGACGTACTTGCCGTCAATGTACTCCCGCAGCGAGGACAGATTAACAGCCCTCGTAACGGAAAGCTTTCGTTATTTAAAACTTTACTTTCTCCCACTTCAGCCCTACTCTTCCGACTCTTACCTTCCAAAACCCGCTGAACCTTCTCAAATAATTCTTCGGTAATTAATGGTACATGTTTTCCTTTGACATAATGAGCAGCTTCATTCTCAAATTCAGCAATAAAGACCTTTCCCACGTATACAGGATTTCGGATCGCCACCATAAAAGCATTTCGGGTCAAATTTTTACCCTGTCTCTTATTCATGAGGACTCGAATGTGCTCAGAAGGCAGTTCGCCTTTCGCTATTTCCTCAAATGCCCATATTATATTATCTGCCTCTGGATGTAAAACACCAATATATTTCCTGCCATCCTCCGTACATCTGTTTATATAGCCATATGGAGGTGTCCCCATAATCCTGCCCTCTTTTCTCGCTCTCCTCATTCCATAAAATACATTTAAGGCCCTCCTATCATTTTCAACTTCTGGAGTTGAGAGGTATATAGCCAATACGATTTTGTTCTCTGGGATTTTGAGATCTAATGGCTGCTCTATTGCTTGAGGTTCTACTTGTAAACTATCCAAAACACTGATCATATGATATGCGTCCCCGGCGTTTCTACTAAACCGATCCCATTTAGTAAATAGGATCAAGCGTGGCTCGCGATCTTTCTTGCTTCTTTTCTTCAAATTTTTCAGATAAGCGCTCCATTCAGGCCGTTCAAAATTTTTGGCAGAATGATCCTCAAATATTATATTCTCGACTGCAATACCATATTTTGCACAGTAGCTCTTTAGCCGTTCCGCTTGATCACGCTGTGAATAACCTTTATCGGCCTGTTCATCAGTTGATACTCGAATGTAGAGATCAGCAATTTTGCTGCTATAGTTCTTTTTCATAGTAGTAAATTTAACTTTGAATATTTTTTAGGAATTAACGTGAAAGGACTGCGGTCCTCCTCCTCATAGGACGGAAATCTGAAATGTAATTCAGCTGTCCCAAATAACTTAGTCTTTCTCATTGGAAATAATTTATAATTTTGGCTCTCAGTTAAACCAGTAAGCTGAATGCTAATATTTTATCAACACGAAGAATACTACAAAATTACAAAAAATAGATTATTCGGGGGAGAAGTACTGTTTAATAGTGACCCTTGTAAGCATATGTAAAAAATCAAGCATTTCGGCAGCTTCTTCTTCAGTAACTTTCTTACCGGTCTTGCGTACAGCCTCCATAAACTCGTCTAGGGAAATTTCTTCGAGCTCAATAAAAGAGGATTGCTTCAACATTTCAAGGTTGAACTTTTTGCCTGGCTTGGAAGTTCCATATTTTTTCATACTAGCTGACACCTTACTGGTAAAGCTATCTTGATATTTTCTCAAAGAACCAACAATGGAAAAAAAGTGACTAACTTTTCCTACCGTTTCCTATAAATATTTGCATTCATTTCATTACGGCAAACCGTAAATGTTTTAAAATTCATTTTGCTACGTTAGCATATAATAAAAATTTGTAATAACATCAGGTACTTGCATCTATTTTCTTTTACTTATTAAGGTCAATCTTTTTTAACTGACATAATGACCTTAAGAGTTGGATAACCTAACGCTAAGGTTAAGTAAAATGCCAAAGATCAGGTCAAAGAATTTCTTGTAAACGGGACAATTTGTCGCCAAACAGTTTAGGGCATAATTACTGTGATCTAAAATTAAAAATTATAAACATATGGCAACCAGTGTAATTGCAAGACAGAGCGGTGACGACTTCCAATCAAAATTTTTTTGGCTAAAAGCGTGTGGATTGAATCTTCCACATACATGCATCAAAAAAGTTGCTTGGGAAATGGACTCTACGTTTGGATTTGATGACGTAGTGGTATATTATGACCCCTCTACCAAAGAATCAGGGTATGATGTGACAGAAGAATATTATCAAGTAAAATTTCATGTCGACCACAGGAGAGCATTTACATGCGAGGCGTTAATGGACCCTTCATTTATTGGAAATACCACGGAATCTATCTTGCAGAGATTGCACAAAAATTATAATAATGATCCTTCCACTTTTGCTTCAAAACGGTACAATATCGTTAACACCTGGGGTTTAGACCATAATGATGATCTACCCAAATTACTTGGAAATAATGGTGGCATTCGTCTCGATATTTTATTTAAAAACGGTCCGAGATCGGCCAATGGTAAAATAAGGGAAGCTTGGAAAGCTCACCTCCAAATTGACAACGATGAAGCCTTAAGAGATATTTTAGCGCCCTTGAGAATAATGCATAGTTTTGGGGATGAACGAAACGTAAAGGATCAGCTAAATTCTAATCTGTTACTATCAGGTTTAAGGCCCATCCCCGCCGATCAGCACTCCAGCAAATATAATGACCTAATACAAAAATTGCACGCTTCGGGCAAAAATGTCTTTACTAAAGATGAGCTTTTCGATATTTTGAAAGCTGAGGATCTTTATATTGGTAAAGCTGCTGATGAGGAAAACTTCTTTAAAGTCGGTGTACGAAGTTTTACAAAAGGTGCAGAAAATTTGCAAAATGAAGTTGATCAGTTAACCTGTTTTCTTCACTGCTTTTCGAGCAGATTTATTTTGGAAGAATATGCGGGAATGGAATTCATTAATGCAGAAATAAAAGCAATCGCAGCGAAAATAATAGAAAATAAAAAACCTGTCCTATTACACTTGGATACCCATTTGTCACTTGCAACTCTTTTAGGAGCGGAGCTCAATCCTAAATATGGTGTTCCAGAAATTACGCTGGTGCAAAAAACGTTCAATGGTAAGATGCTATGGAAAGCCGATACACAAATAGCATCAGCACACATGGGTCCCTTTTGGACAATTACTGAAGAACAACACCATTCTCACGGTGACGAAACTGTCTTGTCAATTAACGTAACACATAATATCATCGAAGATGTAAATGCATTCGTTGAAGAAAATCTCATCAACGTAAGAACATGTATTCACGCAACCATACTGCCAAAAATTGGTGCTACTTCATTGATTGATGCCAATCACGCAGTTTCAGCACTCGAAGAGCTGATAAATAATATGAGAACGATAAAACGCAAATCCTCAGCGATGGGAAAAGTTCATGTATTTATTGCTGCACCAAATGCCATGGCTTTCTATCTTGGTCAGAAAATCAGCCTGCTTGGAAAATCGGCGCTATATGAATTCGACTTTGAACAACAACGAAATGGTGGCTATCATGCTATTTTGGAAATATAATAACTTAATACTAAATCTAAATGAAAATTAATTCGTACTTCAATGACTTTTTGTCAAATATAAGACTAACATCCTCTCAAAAAGAGGATTTAAAAAGAGGACATAAGACATTACGGGATCGTCTTGCGGCCGATGATGATCTTAAGGATATCATCATTTCAACATTCCTTCAGGGTAGTTACAGAAGATCTACAGCAGTCAGACCTTTAAATGGTAAACGTGCAGATGTTGATGTGATAGTAGTTACTAACCTGAATAGAAATGAAATTACACCTCAACAGGCCATTGAAAAATTTATCCCTTTCGTAGAAAAACACTATAAGGGAAAGTACGAGATTCAGGGTCGATCGATTGGAATTGAACTATCTTACGTTGATCTGGATATCGTAATAACTTCTGCTCCCTCTGAATCGGATAAAGAATTACTAAAATCAAGCAGTGTGACGTCAAGTTTAATGCTTGAAGATTTTACAAACGATTATGAATGGCGCCTGACAAAAGGATGGAGCGATCCCGATCCTATGAAAGCTTTTAACTTTTTGGCAGAATCCGTAAAAAATCAAGCCGAGTGGAAAATGGAACCTTTATGGATACCGGACAGTGAAGCTGATTCATGGGACCAGACTCATCCGCTAGAGCAGATACGTTGGACTAGAGACAAGAACAAAAATACAAATAAGCATTTTGTAAATATTGTTAAAGCACTAAAATGGTGGAGGACTTTGAAACTAACTGACCTGAAATACCCAAAAGGATACCCCATTGAACATATGGTCGGTGACTGCTGTCCTGATGGAGTCACTTCTGTTGCTGAAGGTGTTTACATGACACTGCAGGGAATAGTTGACAACTACAGTTCAGAGAGATTATTGAGGGCCACTCCTATTCTTCCTGACCGAGGTGTGCCAGAACACAATGTTTGGAAAAGGGTTTCCAATGATGATTTTACTTCATTTTATGATTCTGTAGAGGAATATGCAGCCCTGGCCAAGGAGGCATTAGAGGCTGAAACTTTAAAGGAGCAAGTAGAAAAATGGAAAGAATTCTTTGGTGATAAATTTCCATCTTATGATGGCGACGAGACCAAAAATACGCTGTCCTCGGGTTCAGCTGGATTCACAACAAGAAAAGAAAATACAGATGCTGGACCAGGTAGATTCGCATAATTCGGAGCCTACCGAAATATTAAAAGCCGCTCGTAGGAAACTGGAGGATATTGAAGGTTACCAAATGCTAGAGGATCTGGCTTGGGATCACTTTGCAAAAAAGTGGAAACTGACCTTTAAAATATCAATTGAAAGCTCAAACCAAGACTTAGTGCCAAACGAAACCGTTTGGCATGTTTTACTTGACCACAATTATCCCAAAGGAAACATTTTAGTAATGCCTGACGGAAAAGATGGTATTACGAGCACCTTTCAGCATCAGGATTTTAATCATATCATTAAAGACAGGCCATGGTCCAGTGGTAAATTATGTCTGGATGAGAGTCAGGGAAGCTGGGGAAGAAAGCAATACCTTACCGAGCCAAAATTCGCAATATCAAGACTCTATTGGCATATTATAAGATGTCAAAGCTGGCTGGTCGCCGCCAGCAATGGTACTTTAGTTGAAGATGGCGATCCTTTTGAATTGCCAGCATTCCCACCAAGGCAGAAATATCAGCTTTTTTTTAACGAAAACAGGACTACATTTGAAAGCTGGTGTAAAACTGATCATAAGGACGGAACTCTCATTTATAAGCAATTGAGAAAGGATATTTATGCGGTCCTTCAATTCAAAAGCGACAATTTTAGCGTGGAGCAGAATTGGGGTAAATACATTACGGATAATCAAAACGGGCATCAGTACGGTATTTATATAGTTCTTGACAATATTCCTGTTATTAGCCCGTGGCAGATTCCCACTACTTTTGGAGAATTAATTGAGATATTAAATCTCCAAAAAATTGATATTTTAGCAACTCTTGTAAGACAAACACAGAATCTAAAGAAACAAGGTTTACATCCTAATATTGTTTTTTTAGGTTTTCCTGTAGCGGAGCGGATTGGACAGGACAATCATTTAATGCATTGGTTTGCGTTCACATACCCACAATTACCAAAAGTAAAAGGATTTCGTCCGAATGCCCCCAGTTTGTCAAAACACCTTATCAAACTGGCAATTCAAGAGAATAAAAAAATAAATTGGATCAAAACGGATAACTGGAATCAGGAACAATTAACAAATAGAGGTAGGATGGCTAAAGATACCTCAGAAATGAAAGTTTTATTAATTGGCGCAGGATCTGTTGGCTCTATTTTCACACAATCGCTGGTAAGACTTGGTATGAACGATATTAAAGTAATCGATCCAGATACGGTAGTGGCAGGAAATTTATCGCGCCATTCTTTGACACTTGACTCCGTCGGTTTACCAAAAGCCGAAGCATTGTCAAATCATCTGAACAGCATATTCCCTTCTGTTTGTAGCACATATGAAAATTCGTCCCTTGAAGAGGCTGTGAGTCAAAATAAATTAATCTTATCAGATTTCGATATAATTATTGAAGCCACTGCGCAAGATTCTGTCCTTGCTTTTCTAAATGACAGTTTGGTCAATACAGAATGTTTTTTTGCATCCATATCAACAGGCTACATGGCAGACACTTTGTACCTCTATACAACTCGCCTCAACAGGGGTGAACAAAATTTTCTAAATGATTTCAATGCAAAAGCAAAAAAATGGTTAGAAATGGATGCAAAAAAGGTTAGCGGAGAAGAACAACTAATCGAAGGGATAGGTTGTTGGCATCCCTTATTCCCTGCCAGATTAGATGACATACAAATGCTAGCCGGTGCTGCAGTAAAGGGTTTTGAAAAGGAGCTTGTTGATGGGGACAAACCTAAATTAACCGTGATCCAAAAACAATATAATAACGATACGTTTACAGGTATCCAAATATTTCAAGAATAACGATGGTATATGCCAACATTGAGAATAACTTAAAAATTCATCTTTCAGAAGATTTACTTTTTGAATTACAAGCCTATTGTACCCAGTCCAAACATTTAGAGACCGGAGGAATATTAATTGGTCGGTATATCGACAATAATTGCTCCGCCCAAATTACGACTGTCATCGGACCTCCCAGCGATTCTAAACATGGAAGAACCACATTTGTCAGGGGAACAAAGGGATTAAAAAAGATATTTGACAGCAACTGGAAAAAAGGTCTGTACTACCTTGGAGAATGGCATTATCATCCGTATGCACTTCCGGATCCAAGCTTTCAGGATATCAACCAGATTAAGAATATATCCACAGATCGAAAATATCATTGTCCGGAACCATTGATGATCATCATAGGAATGGACGGCAAGAATTTCATAAACCGTATTTTTGCATCCTTAAAAGGCAGGAATCTGATTGAGTTTTATCCGATAGAAGAATAACGACCTCAATTCCCTCAATCTATTGTCACTCATCTGTCCATGTTCAGACTTTTTTAAATTCCTTTAAACATTACCAAATCACAAAAAAGAAAATTACTTTGAATTTTTTTCATGGCGCAATAGGGAAAAGGACTTCTTATTTCGTCTGATTTATCCATGCATTTAAAAACTCGTCGACATCCAGCACATATTGTTCCGCATCTTCTTTTAATTTTATCTGTCCAGCGTGTGCCACGGCATTTCTGCGGTCCCTAAGATCATCAATTTTTTCAATGAGCAAATCCGTCGGTGCATTGAAAACATCTGTTAATACGGTTCCCAAAATCCTAAATTCTGTAGCAGAACATACCTGGTTTAGGTGACTGATGCCGAATTTAAATTTTTCCAACGAGGCTTGCATCCCTCCTAACATCCATTTTTTTACAGGATCTACTCTATGAAAAACTTTTTTTAGCTCGTTTTCTAAAGCTCGGCCATATTGCAAAATAACCGGAGAAAAGTCACTTGACAACGTAATCGTATTTAATAAAAACTGACCTGATGCTAAATATTTGACCGTTGTAGCTTCGAGTTTTGAAGTATCAAATAAAAGTTCTAAGCTTGCTAAATAACGAGATATGTCCATTCTTGCGTCAAATTCGTCAATCTTTTCCTCCAATCTAGAAATTTTTTCTTCACTGTCCTCCAGATTTGTCTTCATAGATTCAAATTCCAACACAAAGTTGTCTCTCCTGATATTGAGTAGGCTTAACTGTAAATTATTTGATTCGTCGAAGAATCCACCATCAAATACTTGGAATTGTATACTTCCGTCATTTTGAATTTCAAGGACTTCAACCTGTTTATTTCCACCGTTAATATTCTTAAAATGCCGAAGATAAAAAATTTTAACAAGGTCAACCGCATTTTCCGCCGCTACCAAATTTTGAAACTTACGAATTAAATACTCACTGTGAGTTTCGATAATAAACTGGATATTGAATCGCTTGTTGGCTTCAAAGAACATTTCTGCTAGCAGTGATTGCCATTTTGGATGTAAATTGGTCTCCGGTTCTTCGATCAATAACAGGCTAGGCTCAAAAATGTCCCTCCAATATTCACCCTTATCATCATATTCATGGACTTCCCTTTTATTTTTTTCGGCCAAAACACAAATCTGAATGAGCAATAAAATGAGCTGTTTTATTCCGTAACCAAAATCCACAAGCTCGCGCTTATCGCCATTCATATCAATCACAGAAACAAAAATTAACTGGTAATCTTGCTTAAAATCTATATAAAGCCTTCTCCCGATCTCAAAAGCTTTTAGGTATCTATTTAGAAATGAAGTGCTATCACCCTGTAATGGAAGGAAGCCCTTTAATAGGTTAATGAAAGGAGTATTTAACGATGCATTATAGATTCTTACATGCTGCTCCCTTACTGTAGAAAGGTAATTAACCGAAAACAGACGTTGCTCCAACCGAGACATGCTCTGTAAAAATGCATGTTCAATAACATTGTAGTTGCTTTGATTATTAGTATCAACATCAATCCATCTTAGATTATCCCTTAAGATCTCAAGACAGCTGGAATAAAAAACACCCTCAATATCCAGTTGCGGATAAAAATATTCAGGAGGTTCAAAGTCTCTATCTGACACTTTTAAGGTCCCCCGAAGTACTTTCTTCTTTAAACCATTATTAAGAAAACTAGCCCATGATTCTCTATCAGGTACTGGCTTGAATGAGCTCATCAATATAGACGGAATAACTCTAAACCCCTCCTTCTCTAAAGCTTTTTCTAACCAACCTTTATCGTTCTGATTATCTTGATGATAATCATAAATTTCCAAACCGTCGCTTAAAATGGATTTTAATTTTTCAGTATTGATACTCCAATTAACAAGACCTATTGGAGGTTCTCCATCGGGTTTCCCAAAAATTCCGTATTTAATATAAAAATCCCTCTTCTTGTAGGTAGGATCGGCTTTCAGCTTTTCGTACTCTTCAATATCTTTTTTATACTTTCTCAGATCTCTGGCTTTGTCAGCTTTGGAAGCATTCTTATAAGCAAAAGAAAGGAAAATGTCGTCATCCTGAGCGTCAGAAAGCTGCACCTTTCTTAATTTCGCCCTGTACGGATCAGCTGAAAGTACCACGTACGTAAGTGAGATATGTCCATGCCTCATCCCAAGGAAATTGAAGGGCAGTGAAACTGTTATTTTCTTATTGGTTTTTTTGTAAAGTACATTTTCTAAATTTCCTAACAAATGTTCCTGTTCCGTGAGATCGAGTTCGTAAGGAAAAACTTTTGCACTAACGCTATTCTTTAGCAGCTGTAGTCCTTTGATTATTGAACTTTTCCCTGAATTATTCGTACCTGTCAATAAATTTATCGCAGAAAAGTTTTCAAGAATTCCTTGCTGATCATCAAAAATTCTGAAATTTTTAAGACCAAAGATGTTTACTGGTAACATTAACAAATTTTATTAGTAAGATTAATTCTCCGCTACTTTAGTAGTTTTCCACGTTTTTAACTCAAATAAAACAGCCGCATCCCCTGAATTATTCCAAACGGAACTCTTTAAATCCCAATATATATGGTATTTCTTGTTTTTTCCGCCATTGATATCAGTTGATCTCTTAATGCCAACTTTTGAATATAGCACCACCTCGTCCCCTTTATTTACCTGCTGTGGCTTGAACCAGAAAGTATGTCTCATTTTGTTGGAAATTTTACCTTCATCAAGATACGTTGTGTCGGAAATGATAAAGTAATACAGATTTGTATCTTCCAGAACGGATAATTCAACACGCTCGCTATCCAATGTTCCGAAGTCCACGACCTGGTTGATTTTTAATTTCATAATAGATTATATAGCTTTTAAAGCAATTTAGGAATATTTCCAACGTTACGAAACACATTTTCATACTTTCTAATTTTTTTTTAAATTTAATTATGTCTGTAAAGGCTTCATAATAAAAAATATGTTAGAAATTGAAATTCAAGGCTTGAAAATTGCAGTATCTGAACATATTGTAAATGGCCAACAAGTCTTTAGGCTTTCATTTTCAGATAATAGAAAGCCAATGGTCATTGCACGCGCGAAAACATGGAATGGCGAAACATGGACAAGCATTCCGCAGGGCCGGCAGAAAGAGGCAGAAGATTTTGGAAAAGAAATTAGTAAACACTTAAAAGACTAAAACGATGTGTTATTACAATGGACAACGCGTATCAAGGGATGAATTCATTAGATTAATGGATCTTGAAAAAGCCGTTATGAATTATGACTTCCTCGATCAGGAAATACATGAAGGTTTTAATTACGGAAATATTGCCGTTTTAAGACCCACAGAAGACAAATGCAATTTCGACATTGTACAAATGGAATGGGGCTTTATACCAAGCTATATAAAAAACCGAGAAGATGTTAAGAAGATGCGCTTTGGTTACAAGGACACTACCGGAAAATGGCGTCAGCCTTACACAACACTGAATGCAAAAGGTGAAGAACTTCTTTTGATCGATGAAAAAACAGGACGTGAAAAAATGTTCCGGAAGGCAGCTCTTGAAAGGAGATGCCTGATATTATCCAGTGAGTTTTACGAGTGGCGCCATATCCATCGCCTGAATAAAAAAACGAACCAACCCCTTAAAACAGCGGATAAGTATCCGTATCATATTGGATTAAAAAATAAGAAATACTTTTTCATCGCAGCGATCTGGCAGAACTGGACCGATAAGGATACAGGTGAAACAATCGATACAGTTGCATTGGTGACAACAGAAGCCAATTCATTGATGAGGCAGATTCATAACAGCAAAAATCGTATGCCCACAATGCTACCAGATGAGCTTGCGTGGCAGTGGATGATGTCAGATTTGGGTGAAGAAAAAATTAAAGAACTGGCAACATATCAGATCAAAGCAGAAGAAATGGAAGCATATACAATTGATAAAGATTTTAAAACAACCGGTACTCCCACCAAGGCATTTGTTTATGCAGACGTTCCAGAACTTAGTTATGAGGTAAACTAATCATAGCTCGTACAAAATAGCTGCTATTTCAAAATATGGTAAAAAGATTAACCAGCTCAAAACTGACGAATTATATTTCATAAAAAACGTCCTCACCCAAATCCAGGTTGGTTAAATCAGAATGTAATTGTGGGTAATTAATGATGTACCCCTTATATCCAATATGCTTTAAAATAAGCGTGTAGATCAACCGATGCATAATTATGGTCATAAAATAAACTTGCTGAGTGATTACATCTTCCGAATCATCAGTTACGGGAAGTTCCCCATGCTGAAATTTATTTCTAGCCTTCAATGCGTCTTTCTCATATTCCTTTAGCGTATAACCCACCACAGCAAATGATTGTTGAAGTTTGCCCATATTAGTAAGCCCATTAAGATTATCTATGCGTATTTTAAATATTTCATGAGCATCTTCATATTGCTCCTCGTCGGGCAATGTCTCCTTTAATACCTTTACCATACCTTCTTTAATTTCTTTGAAAAGTATTTTATCTACAGGCGGTGGAATTTTTTCCTTATACAGTTTTATGAAAACAGAAGTTATAGCTTCAAGAGCAAGGCTTAATGCAGAACCTTTTATTTCCAGAGGAAGTAAATTAGCTTGAAGAGTAATGATTATAGCACGTGAGATGGGTTCATGGTTATAAAAAAGTTCACAGATTGCACTGAATATTGGCTCTTCAATTTCTACTATTTTACTAATCCATTTTTTCACTTCAGCGTGTTTCTCGTCCCGCTCTCTTTCATCCTTACCGGTCATATCATGGACGGAATACGCATTGGTAGTATGAATTCTATAAGTGCTCAATATTGATTCGCGATAGATCGAAAAACTAATATCGTTTATTTCAGTAAATTGGTCTTTTGTCGAGGATAACATATATCCCTCATCTAAATAGAGATTTCCGTAGAGAAATCCAAAAGCCAATAAAATACTATAGCAAATGTTCGTAAATTCAGAGAGTGTAGATTCAGATGTTGAGTCAATAAAAAGATAAGTGTCGCCACTTTCTGTAAATTCAAAAAAATGATATTCTATCTTATTGATAGTAACCTTGATAAGGTTTTTATGATCGGCAGGAACATCTGCTTCATAAGTCCACCCTCTTATTTCTCGAAGCTTTCCTTTAGTTTTGTTTACTGGAACTACAAACCGCAAAAATTTTTCATCAAAATTCGAAGCAGACTCCGCAGTAGACAATCGATCTATACTTCCCACTATATCAAGAGTAGAATCGTCATCACCAAACAGATCCTTAAATCGCTGATTAAGATGTATTGAATTTTCAGGAATGTAGTATGTCGCTTCTTCATTGGTGAGCTTTATGGGCTGTGGAAGCTTTATACGATGCATCGCATCAGAATTGTAACCGCTTAAAATCTTAAAGTTAATTTCAGCTGAGAACCCCCTTTCGATTTTCACAATGGACATATCATAATCTTTCAACAAATAATGTTCGTTGTGGAGTTTAAGAGTTTGCGAAGCTTTTAAATCATTGATCCTTTTAATAGTAGCTTCAATATATTTTTTTGTCATGAAATATGGCTTATCAAGTAGTTATTTAAGGATCAAGATAGTAATTATTAACCGATAAAAGACATTTGATAAGTATTTATTAATAAAATTAATGCATAATTTAATAACTGCATCAGGACGCGTCTTGCTGCAGTGATCAGAACGTTGACCTTTTTACTTTTTAGAAGCTAATTCTAAGTGGTAAATACTTTTATAGTACCGAGTCCACGCCGATTAATTAGTGATCAGATCTTCTTTTTCAATGGCGTGTGCCTAAAAGCAACGGGCTTTGTGTTACAAGTCCTCGTTCCTCCGGGCTTTCCACGTCAATCCCTCACGCATAGACATACTTTTTTAAGCGCTGTTTTCATATAAGCCTTAAGATTCTTCCCATTCAAGGCAAAGCACATTTCCTCCAGCGCCAAAGCCTTAAGCAAAAAAGAGCTTTTTATGCCGCCCATCATAGCAAATCGAAAGCTATCCAGATCCGGTCCCACGGGCGAATACCTTTCAATTACCTATGAAATAACACTGTCTTTAAAACTCTTGGGAATCTATTGGTTGGATAAGGATTTGGCAATCACTTTTTATCAAAAGAACAGTCGAAAAAGTATTCAAATATTACTTTACTGATTTCATTTAGCTTAAGATCCTTCCCCTCCCGAAAAGCACATTTCTTCCACCGCAAAACCTTAGCGAAAAAGAGCTTTTTTATGCCACCCATAATAGCAAATCGAAAGTTGTCCAGATCCTGTCCGACGGCAAGCACCTTTCAATTACCTATGGAATAACACTGCCTTTAAAACGCTTGAGAATCTATTGGATGGATAAGGATTTGGAAATCACTTTTTATCAAAAGAACAGTCGAAAAAGACATTCAAAGGTACATCGTGCAGCTAACCCACATCCCGCAAAAGACTACGGCATAAACACATGCCGTCCCTCTTTCCCATCCTTTATTCCGTTTCCTTTTGCCTTACAGCAATTGCCCGATTTACTGATTGACTTTCTTTTTTTTCCTGTTTTTTCTTTTGAAAAAAATGATTAGGGGCCGAGCCTCAGCAGGACAGGAAGAATGAAAAACTTAACAGGATTGTAGAACAACTAAAACAAAAAGTTATGAACATTTCAGGAAGACTGACACAAGATGCAACGGTCAGTAAAACAACAACAGGTAAGGAAGTGGTAAACTTCAGTGTAGCGGTAAATGATGGCTACAAAAACAGACAAGGGGAATGGGTAGACAACACCGCATTTATTGAATGTGCCTACTGGCGTAGCGCAAAGCCAGTTTCTTGGCTCAAACAGGGGTTATATGTCGAACTAACGGGGCAGATCAGCGCAAGGGCGTGGACTGGAAAGGACGGCACCCTAAAAGCAGGGCTGAACTTCACAACCTCCAATATCAAACCCGCATGGGGAACAGCATCGGAAAAAGATTCCGTACAGGCCAGTAACAAACAGCAGAACGGCAGTCTTGCCAAAGAAGACGAAAAAGACGACCTACCATTCTAAGCAGGACAGCGCAAAATCAAATCATTTTAACCCTTTAAAAAATAGAAATCATGGGACATAATTTAAATTTCAACAATAGAACGGGCAGATATTCATTTTTCAGTGTTAAGGAAAAAGCTTGGCACGGCTTGGGGCAGATCGTGCAGGACTACCCGACCAGTGCCGAAGCAATCAGACACGCAGGACTGGACTACGAAGTGCAAAAAAGCCCCCTGTTTACAAAAGGTTCAGGAATAGTGGAAATTTCGGACGGCATCGTTATACAGGACACTGAAATTGACGTTCCTAACTATTTTGCCAATATCCGCACGGATAACAATACGGTACTCGGTGTAGTGGGTAGAGACTACCACATCGTACAGAATAAAGATGCCTTTTCATTTTTTGATTCCATCGTAGGCGGTGGCAGTGGAATACTTTACGAAACCGCAGGGGCACTCGGACAGGGCGAACGCATATTCATTACCGCAAAGCTTCCTAACTATATCCGCATAGGAAATTCAGACGATGTTATTGAAAAATACATCTTCCTGACCACGAGCCATGACGGAAGCGGAAGCATAACGGCTGCCTTCACACCTATCCGTATCGTCTGTCAGAACACGCTGAACGCTTCGCTCCGAAATATGAGCAACGTTGTACGCATCAAACATACCGCAGGTGCTAAACAACGGCTCAACGATGCACACAAAGTCATGGGACTGGCGAATAATATGACCACGCAAATGGACAGTATTTTCAACCACTGGTCAACGATCAAAGTCAAGGACAGCGAGGTCAGAAAACTGATACAGCTCGCCTTATGCCCGAACAAGGAATCATATAACCTGCTCAAAAAAGGTGCGGAAGACGAACTGTCAACGATGTTCAAAAATACCGTGGACGATGCCTTTGCCTATGCCATGATGAACGACACACAGCAACTGGAAACGACCAAAGGAACCCTGTTCGGAGCATATAATGCCGTCACTGGCTACTTTCAGAATGTGCGCAATTACAAGGACGGCGAAGCGAAGCTACAGAGCATTGTACTCGGTGGCACTGCACAACTTAAATCACAGAAGGCGTTTGACCTCTGCACTTCATTTGAAAAGATAGGAACGGACATATTTCAATTGAATTAAGCAAATCTTAACAGGTGGCAGGGATTGTAAAAAACTGCCACCTACATAAAATACAAAATCATGAAAGCATTAACAGAAATGAACAACACGGAAAGGGCGTTTACGGTAGCAAGGCTTTTCCCCGATCATCTTGGAACATTGACCGACTTTATAAAAACCGAAATAGCACACCTGCGTGAAAAGGAGCAACATATCAGAAAAGCGTGGCCACCCAATTGCGTTGCAAGTGCTGATTATTGGTACAGGCTTGTCGAAAATGCCGAGCGGACAATCGAAAAATTCGGTGTTCTCCTTTACAGAAACCCAAGGATTTTTGCGGACCAATTTTTCTATCAGGACAACAGCGTTTTTGGTATCCACTGCCTGATCAGACTTGCAGGCTCGCAGGACTTACCACCAATGCTGAGACTGGCAATAGAACTCTATTTCGGGGACGACAAGGTCGTCACCATAGACTTTAAAAAGAAACCTTAAAATTTAAAAAAATGAAAAACTTACAGCAGATGAACAATTTGGATAGGGCGTATCTACTGGCAAACCTATTTCCCGATGAACTGAAAGCGCTGACCGAGTTCATGAAAAAGGAAGCCAACCTATTCACTGACAATCGAAATCAAGTCTATGCGCAGTGGACTGAAAAGAATATAAATGCTGACCTCTGGTTCAGGTTTATAGCAAATTTTCAGAACAGGTACAAGAGAAACGGTACAAGACTGTATAGAAATAAAAAAACGTTCAGGGATCAATTATTTGACGGCTACGATTCCCTATTTACTTTACATGCTATCCTGCATTATACCGAGCAGAAAGAATGTAGCAGTGAATTAAAGTATGCCATATACATGCTTTTCGGAACAAGGAAACTCATTGAAATCAACTTCAATACTTCGCCATGAAAAAATCAGCTAAAATGACGGATGTCATGCTTTTAAAAGCATTCAGCGAGAAAGGGCGTAACAATCACGAGGTAGCCATTATCCCCCTTTGGGGGGACTGGCTTAAAAAGTCGGTTGAGACAACAGACCTGCTCGAACTGCTGAACGTGGAATCCTTTTCGGGCTACATCGCACGAAAAGATCACGGCATTTCTTTCCTGCTTTGCAGGACAGCGAAAATACCATTCTATGAGCAGTGGCTCGATGGAAATGAAATTGCTTTCTTGGAAGCTCAAGCAAGCGAAATAGAACAGCTATGCAGACATTTTGATTGCATCAAAAGTGACAGCCTTCGGGTACATCCGAGCGGGATGGCAAATTATGAAGCATTTGAGGACGTCAAATTCAGAACAGTTGATTTTGACCTCAAACTTATACAGGAAATTTTAACAGCAAAAAATTAGAACTCATGACACGATCAAACTTACATATCACATTATCTGACGGACAGCAGATTATCTGTGTTGCAGATAGTACGAGCGCACCGGAACAGGGCTATATCGTTGAAGAAGTATTCATGCTCCTTATGAAACTTGATGATTCCAGTAAGGAACTATCCTTTCTCAAAAAGCATTGTACAATGGATGAAAGACGGGCAAATGCAACGTACCGCTATTACATCAACCTGATAACAAAAGAGGTTACGATGTTTGAGGAGCATTTTAGCTACACTTCGGAAAAGTTCAGGAAAGGAAAAGATATAACGCAACGCTATACAAACTACGTAGAATACTTGAATAACCAAGATCATGAAAAAGGAAACTGATACAGAACTGCAATCGCTTCATATCATAGCCGAAATGGTGATGAAGTTCGCACAGCTCCATGTTCTAAATATTAAGGAAGAAGACTGGAAACTGCTGAACAACGCAAGGCAATGCCTTGAGAAAGTAATCCATGACAATGGTTACCGCATGAACTATGACAAAAATTTAAAAAATCACCTTATAAAACATTAAGAAATGGACATACTGGCAAAATATAAGTTCGCAGACTATCTCTATAACAGGTTTGTCGAAAATTATAAAAATCAGAACGTCGTGGAAGCTTTCATTTTCTTGGATATTTTATCACGTTACCAAATGTTCGCAATGGAATTCCGAAAACTTTCCGATCAGCGCAGACATATAAAAGAACTGTACAGGGATATTAACAAGGCTCTGAAAAACGGAACCGCTCATAAACTTTTTCTCACAGGCGAGGAAGGTACAGCAGAATTTAACAGAGAAATGAAAGCCTATGGAGATTCCCTAAGGGAACAGGGCTTTTCAGAATCATATATAACACAATGCGTAAGCGATAAAGCAATGAACTACTATGGAAACAGCTAATTTTTTCAGACAGATTTCGCAAATGGACATAAACAGCAAAATTACGCTATCCATTACAAAGGCGACAGAAAACAGGATACTCGTATCTATCTTGATTGAGAATGACAGTTGCGCAGACAAGGCAAAGAATATCATTCCCCCTTTTAATCTGAAAGGAAGTCCCGAAGAACTAGACAACGGATTTTTTGAGCATATCAAAAAACCCCTGAAAACGGCTGACGGACTGATTTCAAATATGCAGAACTTTCTTAAAGGCGTGGAATCGGCTCAGGCAAACTCCGCAATGGAAAAACAAAAGTCGGATAAGGAAAAAGCAAAGGGTAAAAAATACAGCGAAGCCCTGATAAAAGCCGACACGCTTGCAAAAGCAGGTAAATACAAAGAGGCTTGGTCTGCACTTCCGAAAGTCGGTGATTATCCTGAGCATAAAGAAGACATCAGAAAGAAACAGGATGAGTACGAAAAACAATTTGTACCCGATCTCTGGTCAGCTTCCGAGCCGAAGTCAGAAACGGTCGATCAGCAGGAAATTAACCCCTAAAAAGTAATATTATGTTAGTAGCAACAGAACTTCAAAGAGTGTTTATCCTAAAAGAAAAAGAACAGGAAATCAGGCTTGACGACCCTGAGCCAAAGTGGAACTTGCAGGCAGTGTTAAATTTCTATTCAAACAACTACCCTGCCCTGACCACTGCGAAAATTTCACGTCCGACAATCGTTGACGATGTTGTAGAATATCGCTTCGAGACGGTAATCGGAACAAAAGGTTAACCAAAATTTTAAACCCATGAACCATGCAGAAAAAATATCCGCAAACGGTAAAACTGCCCACCGCAATAAGCCAGTCACAACTTCACCGCCAGTTGGGCGAGTTCGCAAAGTGGATGAAACGACCCAAAGATGCAGGAGAACTGCGCAAGGACAGACGGCAGTCCGTTCCACCTGCGATGTTACCAATGCCTTTTTAGCAATGCAGTTTTATCCAAGATTGCATGAACCTGAAATTGGAGAAGATTACAATGCAATAAAATTGGAGAGGGAATTTTTTAAATCCCTCTCCAATATCTCCAAAAAACTCAATATTACTAAACTGGATTGTACCAATGTGCCTTACCCGTATAATATTTCAGCATCATTGGCGAACCTCAAAAAACAGCTCAAACTCAGCATGAACGACTGGCGGGAAATCAGATTGGTAAATGATGGACAGAGTACCTTTTTTGCGCGGGAAGAAAATTATGACACGGGTTCCACGCTATACTATATTCCGGTAATTCCGCTTTATACAATCCTGCACAAAAAAGAGACTGCGAATGCCAGTAAATTATTGGTAGCAGTATATGCCTATATCTATCAGATTCTTGCAGTACCCTATTATAGAAATACTGACTGTTATCTGAACTCTATGTATGAAATGCTTGAAAATTCATACCAAGAAGAGGAGGAAGAATACCAAGATGAGGAAAGTTTAGACGAGTTCAATGACGCTGAACGGATCGGAGATTATATCAAAGAGCTGATAACAGATAAAAAGCATCTGCTATCCTTTCAAAAACTTGTAGACAAGTTCGTTCCAAAAAATGATTTTGATAAAGATGTTCTTTTGATCGCAACATCATTTTATGAAATCTTTCATTCGTTTCCGAATGTACGTATAGACTGTAAATATTTTCCTTTACGGTACAGGGAAATAAACGAAGAATACGACAATCCTATCGCACTGGACAACTATGTTTCATTCTGCGCATCCATTAAAGGAAACCTTTTTGAAACGCTCTGCGATTTCGTTAATAATGAATTACAGGAATATTCCGAAATAGATGAACCTGTACGCTTTATACCCTTTGATAATCGAAAAATAGAAAATAACGATTTCGATTTTGAAACAAAAGTTTTCGATACGATTGACAACCTCATTAGACTTTGGCAGAAACATAACTTTTAAAATTTGAACTCATGGAAGATATAACAAACAATTTTGAAACCTATTTTGAACCAACCTGCGCATTGGTTTTTTACCAAGGTAATAAAGCATATAATGATTCGTATGTCGAATATTTTGACATGGAAGACGGTATCCCCATCAATCCGCATCCCCTATCAGTAAACGAAGGAATCAGATTGGCAACCGCATTGAAAGTCGATGAAAATAATCTACATATGTTGCATTCTGAAGGCGTACTTCCCAGTAACCTATTATCCTTTGATTCAAAATCGGCTACCCTTGTCTGGTATACAAAGGCGCAGTTTCGGGAACTATTTTTTAATAAACATCTTGGAATAAAGTCGGGAAAAGCGCATACACCTCCAATGGTATGGGTCGCAGACAGGGAAACGCTGAGGGTTTTTGCACTTTCAACATCGAGGAGACCCACCCCTAATACCCCTCTTTATTACGCCCCATTTTTTAATGTTTATGAAAACAGCTCAGTTTGCATGGGTACAGTAGATATAGACACCACAGCAACAGGCTCAGTAAATGAACTGATGACCTTGTGGGAAAATTACTTTTTCAATAGTTACTTTTCGCATCTGATGCATGACCACAACCCTGTTAACGGTAACTGTGTCATGCTATGGGAAAATCTTGTAGGAACTGGAAAAGCTTTTCCAAATGACAGCCTTGTAAAAACGTCTCAAAAACTTAAAGACATCTTATTATGAAAACAGCGAAAACAAATATTCATTTTTTGGATAACTATCTGTTAAGTCCCACAAATCCAATTCGTGTAAACGTTATAGGTGCGGGCGGAACAGGCTCAAAGTTTATGACCGCACTCATGGAAATCAATCATAGCCTGTTGGAACTCGATCACCCGGGACTGGACGTACATCTCTGGGACGATGATATTATTACAGCTTCAAATATCGGAAGACAAAGGTTCGCAGATTCGGAAAAAAATCTTTACAAATCACAGGCGATTATTAACCGCCTTAACCGTTGGGCAGGAACAAGCTGGAAAGCAGAGACACGAAAATTTCAGCGTGATGAAGATGCAAAAATACCGACTGGTGCAGGAGCATCTATTTATGTGTCATGTACAGACACGGTGGCATCAAGAATAGAAATTTCCGAAATACTTAATCACCTTAATAATGATTATGGATTCCATAGGGACAAAGGAAAATATTGGCTCGATCTGGGAAACACTAAATTTTCAGGACAGGGAATACTTTCTACCATTGGAAAAATTGAACAGCCAACCTCCAAAAAATTTAAAACAGTTGATACCTTACCGTCTATTATTGAGGAATATGGTAACCTTATGCAGACTTCGGAGCAGGAAGATGATACGCCAAGCTGTTCATTAGCAGAATCACTTGCAAAACAGGATCTTTTTATAAACAGCACGATAGCCAATCTCGGAGCTTCGCTTTTATGGAATCTGCTGAAAACTGGAATGACAGAAAATCGTGGATTTTTCCTGAACCTGCAAAATTTTAAATCTCAGGCCATAACCGTCGGCAGTTGAAAAAACTGCCGCGGCCAAAAGCCGTTGGCTTTTGGCGCAAAAATCGGCTGCAACGGCTGTCTCCCTTCTCCTATCCCCGCTTCGACAGCCGTTGCGGGTTATTTGTGGGATACACAGTATCCCAGAATGCTTCGCAGATAATTTTTTAGTGACATTCAAATTTTCCCAAAGCAATACCGGTTTCTTTATGTAAGTTTTTGCCATTGAATAATTTCAAACCTTATAAATCATATAGATCTTTGGCAGTATTATACATTGTCTCCATCTAACAGGGAGAAATTTCGACCTGGTTTTCTTCTTTCAGTCTCATACTCTTCCCACTGTTCGAAAGTATATTTTTTGCCCTCGTGGATTTTATGAATGCCTCCGCTATAACTATCAAAATCAGAATCAACCGTATAGATTATTTCTTCGGAAAGCTCCTGCTCACCCTTAATGGAAGATTTAAATGTGATATGTTTTATGATATTCGCAGCGTTGTCAATGATTACTGTGATCTTAGAATCAATCGAAAAATCACGTGAAATATGATAATCTTTTGCCTTCGTCCTAAATCCCTGATCCATGAGCAACCTATCCAGATTAGTCTCATTTACTCTTACCCAGCCCTCAAGATGTGATTCTTTTTCGGTAACTGCTTTACATTCAAAAATAGTTTCCAGCGGAATGTCCAATGGCATGGATAGATAATCAAGTCCCCTGTACTTTTCATCTTTCTTATAATTCCCGTCCGAATCTATAAAAAATGCAAGATAGACACCATTGGAAAAGGTATCATGCTCCATCCCCAACGGAGTATTGAAATATAATTTTTCAATTAGCATCAGCATCACCCTATTGGTCGGATTGCGGTGCTTATCCCGAAATCGATTCCATTTAGGTTTGAAATTCTTTTTGTCGGTAATCGCAGCAACACCTAAACTTCTGGCATATTTCCACTCTACCGGACTGAATAATAACGGGTCATTGGTATTGCTGCTCTTATAACTTAGATTAGTGAACTTAAAGGTAGGTTCATCGGCATTCATTTCTCCTTTTTCCAAAGTGAATACTCCATTTGAATCTATATTAAAAAGTGACCTCCCTTTGTAAGAACTTTTTTTTTGAAATGAAAACCTATATTCAACAGGGTTCAATAAATCAGACATGTTTTTAATTGCGGACGGAAACCATCCAGTTTATTACAATTATACTTTATAGTTTTCGGGATTAGCACTCTCAAAATATCCCTGTTCAGCATCTTTTTCCATGGACTCAACCATTTCTTGCGGAACCATATAAAGTGTAAGCATTTTTGCTTCCAGCTCCTTCATTTTTTCCCTATCGTTTAAGGCATGGTACAGCTTAAACAGGATCTCATCTTCGGAAAGGAACTGATAAGGGTCACTTACGTAATGGCTTCTGAATGCAACAAATTCGTTTATTTTTTCAGCAGCCTTTTCATATTGATTAGTCCGTATCAATGAAGAATATAGTCGATTATATGCAAAAGAAAGCCATTGTCCAAATATTTTGCGCTGGTCATCCTGTGAATATTCATTTCGCCCAGTATCAAAATTAGCGAGCAGGTATTCGGCTTCTTTTATCGCATCGTCATAGCGTTCAAGCTTATAATAAAGTAGTACAAGCCTCAGATATCCCATCTTAAAGGGTTGATTCTTGGAAATCGATTCTTTATAATACTTTTCCGCAAGTTCATCATTGCCTCTCTTTTCAGCAATCATTCCCTGCAATTCAAATGCTTCGGGATAATCTGGATCTTTTTCCAAAGCCTTCCTGCAATAGTCTTCTGCCGTATCGATAGAATCAGCATCATAATATGCACTTCCCAAGAGAGCCAGATATTTCTTTTCTTCTGGAAATTCATTATTTAAAATATGTAAATTGGCGATAGCTTTCTCCGTCTCACCAAACATTTTTTGGTTGCTTATTTTCTGCAATAACTTTTCTACTTCTTGTTCATTCATTATTCAAATTTTATAATTGTAAGCAATTTTAACCCCTGAAAGTATTACCAGCCGGAAATTTACCATGTGTGGCCACATATGCATCAATCAGCGACACTTCTTCAGCATTCGCCGTGGCGTAGTTCACATTTTGTACATACCATTCTTTTGGCAACAATTTTCCCGAAGTTAGACTGTTTAATATATATTCATCTTTATCTCCATGATATAATTGGAAAATTACTAAATATCGCGCATATACAGATTTAAAAGATGTCAATCCATATTTCCAGATCGCACCACTCATCATAAATTGGTTTACAAATCCGGCACCATAGGTGTAATTACGCATAAGTCCTGGAGTTCCAACGTGTAGATCATAAACGTTATATATGTCTTTTTCTCTTCTTCTTGTTCTTGGTTTTGTCTGCGGTACGCTGATCGGCGGTGCAATTGGAACCGTTATAGGTTCGTCAATAGGTATGTCCACAGGAGGCGGAACGGGTTTGGGCAACTCTTCATCCACTGTCGGCGGTGGTGCTGTCACGGGTGGTGCAGTGACAAATTCCCAGACTACCTTTGCTGCGTCTGCAATTGCATTGCCTACAGTTGAAAAGAAATCACATATATCATCCCAGAAATACCATATTGCGGCAATTGCGACAACAGCTAAAATTATCCATCCAATAGGATTCCACGACATCGAAGTTCCGGCAGTCGTTGCACTGGCAAAAATACCGGAAGCACCGCCTGCTATTGCTAATTCCATAGTTCGAATTTTTAAAATTTATAATTGTCCCGAGTTTTTACAGCTTATAACACCTCCATAGGGACAGATACATTTTGACACATCTGATAGGGGCTTCTTATCCAGAACTTTAATCTTTGGCACTGTTTTAATCCATGTAAGGGGTACTCCCGAAAGTTCAAGATTTAACCTGCAGATTCCTTTTAATCCACATAGCCCGAAATTGGGGATATTCAGTCCAGCGACGTTATCCTTGTCAGTGGCAAACTTACCATCACGGAGCTTGATCTTTGGATTGGACGTAACAATCAGTGTAGAACTCAATAGTCCTTTATCACAATCCAGTATAGCCTGATCTTTTATGTATTCCATCTTATGTAAGTTTTACCTCAATTCCACCTTTTACATTTATATTCTTGTCATTACTAATCGTAATATCACCACCTTTGGAGGTGATGTCTATCGTTCCGGAACCGCCGCCCTTTTCGGATGGCGTCGCATTTATTGCCAGATTATTGCTACCCGTTACGGTTATATCTTTTCCGGTCAGACTGATCGTACCGTCTTCTTTCATTTTTAAGGAACTGTTACCAATCGTAATTGTCAGGCTCTTTTTTCCTTTAAAACTGATATTTCCCTGGTCGTCCATATCAAAAATAGACGCAGCTGGATTGTTTTCTTTTGCTCCAACATTTATTGAACTCGTACTGCCAGCATTGACCACGTGATTTAAGTTTGCATCGGTCGTCGCATTGCCAGTCCCGTCAAAATGCATATTTGCACCTCCCTTATCTTTTAGATTCATAGAACCAGCACCGTTATCATATTTTAGTTCAGCACCGCTCCTTCCACTGAATGACATAATATTATTTCCAGATCCGCCACCTGCTCCGGACCCGCCGTGAAAAAGTCCTCCCATGACAAATGGTCGGTCAGGATGCTGATAGACAAAATTGACCATAACTTGATCCCCTACCTCGGGAACGGACATAAAGCCCCTATTCGTTTTCACGTCTTCACTGCTGCCAGCATCCGGAGACATGACCCGAATAAACTCTGAACTATCCTTGCCCTGCTGCCAGTCAAATTGAACCTTAACCCTTCCCTGATTTAAAGGATCGCTATTTGAAACTACCTTACCAAATTGTGGTTCGGCCTTTGGGACAATAAATTCCGGTCGGGGAATGTAACCCGAATCGGCCGCAATAGCTTCGAACCTTCCGCTGTAATACCCCCTTGCATCAACTTCATGTACCACTTCGGTCAATAGCAATCGTGTAAAATATGAAGTTTCACTGCTTTCAGCTTTTCGCATTTCCATGTCTGCAGTACAGCCCGGATACAAAAAAGGTACAGTGGATATTCCTGTTGTGATGAACACCTCAGAAGCCTTACTCCCTGCAGTTCCTTTCTGCGACGATTCAACATCCAAAAAGGAATTGGCTTTGATGGGTGCTACACGTAATGAAGGCGTTTTAAACGTTTTTACAGAAATTTCATAAGCTCTCTGCGCAATATCCGAGGTGTGTTTGATAGCCGGAATTCCCCCTGTCAGTTTCTCATTTTTACGGCTATTGTAACCGTAGAAAGAAGGCTTCACATGTTGGGCTTTCATCCGTATCCTTACATCGCTCAGGTTTTTGCCATAGACCAGCTTTACAGGATTTTCAGCAGGTGGGAGCTTTCCGAAATGTAGAACCTCCCCATCATAGAAAAACTGTTCTCCATAAGCTTCCGCTACCCGTGCTAAATAATTGTAATGTGTTTCTTCATACTGCGAACTATAGCTTATATTACCAAAGCTTGCATCTACCCTGAAATCAAATTTGCTCGGGTCAAGACCTTCGCTGATAACTTGCTGTGCAATGCTATTGAGACTGATTTCCTGTCCTCCGCCAAAACTTTGGGTATGCGGTGCCGCATCCAATAAGATCGTTGGACTTTCCCCAATAAGCACAATATTCCCCAGACTTCCCTGATCTTGGCTGAACCCTACCTCGGTCACTACGCCGACAAAGTTTCGCTCCGGGCTCTGCTGTACATCCTTATATCTGAACACAACAGTAATCCGCTTTCCTAGGAAATTTTGTGCCTCTTCCAAATTGTGATTTTCAGCCTCTCCCAAGGTGTCATGTGCTAAGGTCAGCTCAAATGTATGATGCTTTATAGCGCTCTGTACAAGCTTAAAATGCTTAAAAAACCGAATGGAAGTACCCTCAACAACAATTTCAAGCTTTACCAAGCGATTCAGTCCCGTCACTTCATTTTCAACAATTGCATTTGCATTATAAATTTTTGAAGTCGGCTGGTCTTTCCAGAGTTTCCCTTTCGTTAGGGACTTTTCATTCTTCTGTATAGGCTTGTCAAAGAAAGTATTCTTTTCGGCCATTTCTTGTGTAATATTAACAGTTGGTTTGTTACTTTCTCCTCCAACTGCTGAGGAATCTATATGATCCATATCTTTCTGAAACATACATATCTATTTTTTCATTTATGTAATTACAATGATATTCTACCTGTATATGGTGAGACTATTTATTCAGGCATCCAGTCAATAAGATAAAATCCTCATATGAGATGTAGGAATTTATGACTGTTCTGAGAAGGATTCGTACAAATTTCAAAAGGTTGAAACTCTTTTCTATGTGCAGGGATGCACGCTTATATGATATAAATTTATATTCTTTTTCATAAATTAATGTGATTTTGGTTTTGCAATATAGTCTATTGAAAAATCACAGCAAAATGATTTACACACTTTTTTAGAAAGTGTCGTAATTCTACTATCTGTCTATGATGCAACAATTTTGGTCAGAAAAATTGGAGTTAATTTGCAGTTACAGCCCATCTATAATGATCCGTTCCTAAACTGTTCTTTTGCTTTTTCTATTTTTTCTACCCTGTAGACGTACACTATAATCGGTTAGCTTTCTTCATCAGTTCCTTCATATTCTAAAAGGTCAAAAAAATGGGGTTTCGGTTCCCTCACAACACGGCCAGTCCAAGCAATAGTTACTTGATCTTTCATAAACGGCTAAATATAGTATAGATAATATAAGAAAAATTGCGGGAACCCGTAAGGAGATATTCTAAATTTATTCATTTAAAGATATAGCAGCAGTATCCATTTCTGATTTTACTTTGTTTAGATATTGTGTAAAATTCATTCCTGTGACCTGCATAAATACTTTTGAAAAATTAGTCCGTGATGAAATTCCGCACTTTTTTGCCAGTGCATCACTGGTAAATTTATGATATTCAGGATCGGTATCAAGTTTTTCAGTAATATATTTAATCCGTAACTCGCAGAGGTATAGATGAAAATTCACTCCCTTATGTGCCTGAATGATTTCGGATAGATAATTGTGGTTTACACCAAAACTTTTGGCCATTGATTTAAGCTTCACGTGCTCCATAAGATAGTCATGATTTGCTTCAAAATCGCTCAGTTTGTTAAGAACGTCCTCAACAATACTATTACCTATATCCGTTTTCTTGTATGTTCGCATCCTGAATACCCCTTCACCGGGCAAATTCAACGTTCCTCCTGCAAGGTTTATCCCTAAAATGCTATTACGACCCATAACTGTCCTTCTGGATCTCACCCTCAAAAGCAGATAAAACGCTCCAAAAGAAAAAATAAATAGTACGATCATATAAACGGTCCCTCTAATCCAGGATAGCCGCTGTAATTTATCCTTCTCCTGTAAAAGTTTATCTGCATCATATTCATGATGGATCTTTGAAGAGAGGTAAACGAAATCTTCTTCAAGAATTTTATCGACCTTAATAAGCTGTTTAGTATAGTATAATGATTTCGTAGTATCTTTTTGATCAGCATAATAATCTATCAGATCAACATATATATGTCTTACTTCCGGCAGAATAAAATTATGCTTTACAAAAATTGAATCTATCTTTTCAAAATCCCTGACCGCTGCTCCTTTATTCCCCTGCTCCAAATTGGCTCTGCCAAGGTAGGAATACGATACCGTTAACCATGCAAAGTCATTCACCTTGATCAGTTCTGATAAAGAACTGTTCAACATTTTGACCGCATTGCCATAATGTTTGTTCCGAAATCCGCGGATACCCTCCTCTTTGAGGAAATAACTATGTTCCTGCTTGTAATCCGCATTTTTCGATGATCCGGCAAGCCCTACCCCAATCAGAGAGTCAGCCTTTTTATAATCGTCCAGTTTGCGGTAACAGACGACCATTTGATGGATCGTATTCAAGTACCCTCTTTGATTTCCGTACATCAAATTTGGATGCTGATACTTCTTGATCTCACCTTCAAAAAATGCTCTTCCCTCCTCAAAATCATTAAGTGCTTCCCTGTAATAACCGATATAGCTTTTAACAACACCCATATGATAATTCAGCTTGTTTCTATAATATGGATCTTTATTGCTTTTATTCTTTTCAAAAGCTTTTAAATATTCATTCAGGGCAAGCTTATATTTTTTAAGATAGAAATAATAAACCACTCCTTTGCTCAGATATGCACTGCTCAATAAGCTATCGTTCTTAATTGCCTTTGCAACATAGATCGCACTGTCCGCATATTTCAGTTTGACCTGCGGATCAACCGAATAATAGCGGGCATCTTTATAGCCTAAAAAGAGCTGCGTATTATTATTTTCAAGTTTTGCCTTGCGGATAAGCTTTCCTACTAGCGGAAGTGCAGCTGCATCATTTTCTGGAAGGTTCTCATATTGACGCTGAATGAGATAAAAATCGCTCAGCTTTTCTTGCTGGGCAAACAGCAATTCGCACAGAAAAAGTAATATGATTGATAAAAAATGAATTTGTGGGCGGTTCATGGCTAAATATTACTATAAAATTAAGAAAATTTCCCATATACCACACAACCCAAAATCATGGTTAACCGAAAAAGCATTTTACAAAGCAGCACACTGCATATCAATTAATTACGAAATATTCCAAGCAAATCGAAAGTGTGAATTTGCGTTCTAATACATGTGAATGCTTTCTAATACACTTCAAAAATACCCCCGATTCAACATTTTTTCGCAAAAATATTAGGTGACTTTTTCTCAATTATTTACATCCGCCGTAGGGGCCAATTAATTGGTGTGCATTTGATAAGTGAGACCACAAGTTGTTTTAACCTATCCCAAAGACTGATAATTTGGACCACAGAATTCAACCACGTCTCGGCCGAGATAATCTAAAAAATTTTACAATGAAAAAAACAACGGTTATCTCAATATTGATAATCCTCTTCACCCTCTGCGCATTACAATCATGCAGACAGGATGAAATGGATTTAGTACCAGAAAGTAACAGTCTGGTGGAAAAAGAAAATCAGCAAAAGCTCTATTTAAAAACAGAGAATGACACTTTGCAAACAACATCAAATTTAAGTTTTGACGTGGACGGAAATGAGATCAAAGATCCACCACCAAAAGACAAGGATCAATGGAAACATTAACTGTGAAAATTTTCTAATACAGTGTGCATTTGTATTCTGAGACAACAAGTTCTTGCATTTAAGCCAAAAGGCATTCTAAATTTGATGAAATAGAAATTTTGAAAATAGATTTTTATTTCCGCGAAAATGCAAGTGACCAATTAAAGCATATATAACAACCACCAAACAATCACATCATGAGAATTAAGAATATCATTTCAGAACTGATCATATTTATCCTCATTCTTGTATGGGCGTACACCTTCGCCAGTAAAATCTTTGATTTCGACACGTTCAATAGGCAAATTAAAGGTGCTTACCTGTTATCTGCAGGAGGAGCTGTCTTACCTTATGTTTTACAGGCTGTACACCTCGGGATTGTTATACTGCTGCTAAACAAGAAGTGGAGAAGATTGGGATTATTGACTTCCCTCTCTGTCATGATCCTTTATACTGCATACCTCATTTATATTTTAAAATTTGCACCGAGCATTCCATGCTCATGTATTGCAGTTTTTAAAGGTATGAACTGGAACGACCAACTGTATTTTAATTTCATTGCACTGGCAATTAATACTATTGGTCTGATCACTTTTTCATCGCTAAAGCGAGCCCCACACGATAGTGTTCAGACCACTTATAACTAAACTAATAACCAACAGGGGTAGCCGAAAACCTGAACCAAGAGTAGGCGAAAAACTAACCAAAGTTTAGCTTTTTGATTTATAAAAGCACCAAACATCATGAAATCACTAAGAATTACTCTAGGAGTTGCAGCAATTGCAATTGGAAGTTTCGCAGCTTTCTCTTTTGCTCCCGCAAGTAGCAGTGCAAAAGTAGCTTTACAAGAATTTTATGTGAATCCAGACGGTTCACAAGGAGCCCAAGTTACGGGTAACAATCAATGCAAGGATCAAACACAGATCTTATGCTCACAGGAGTACGATACCTCGACCGGCGAACCAACAGGAAATACTAGCAGAATGCATAGAGGTCCTCGTAACTAATAAAAAATTAGACTGCTATGAGCAGTCTTTTTTACATATGCATTCTTTACAAGAAGCTATTCTATTTAAAATTTCTAGATTTCATCCCCGTAAGGAAAATGCACCAAATAGGTTTATACCATGAAAGGATGAAAATTAAATTTACTACTACCCCAAAATTGGGGTAGTAGCGTTTTTATAGATATTGGTTGATGAATCTCTTGAACTCGGCACTATTCCCCCTCGGGTCAGGTGGTGGCCCGATCAGATTACCATTCTTATCAATCACTATCAAAAACGGATAACCACCAGGGTTCAAAAATTCGACTAATGGGTGTTTTGTTTCAAGACCCTCCGTAAAAAGTTGCAAAGAACTGCTACTACAGTACTTACCTATCCCTTTCAACCATAAACTCTTCTTACTATCAATACTTATTGATATAAATTGAATTTCCTTACCAGAATACTCTTTTTCTAAATCCGCCATAACTGGAGCTAGCACTCTACATGCTCCACAACCATTAAACCAAAAATCCAGAATTACAACTTTGCCTTTAAAATCGGTCAGTTTATGAATTCTCCCAATTGAATCAGGTAATGAAAACGAATAGAATGGCATTCCTCTCTTCAATCTTGTTTTTACGATCTGGTAACTATCAGCTACTTTTTTGAAAAATTTAGAGCCATGATCGACATTGTCAGAGTACAATCTGTATATCAAGTCTGTATTTTTACTGTCCTGTTCATCCGAAAAAACATTTAATGCAGTATTAGCTAAGAGATATTCTTTTGCGGCAGGATATTTTGATAAATGTTTAAGAATTAACCGGCAATAATTAACAGGGTCATTATTCATCATTTCCCGAGCATTATCTTTGCTAGGATTTTGATACTCTGAAAGTAGTATATAATCGCGAAGTATAGTTAATCCACTATAATAAACATTTATATTCTCTAAAAATGGACTAAATCGATTTTTTTTCTGTACGAATTTTTCAAATAATGTTCTGACTGAATCGCTTTTGCTATTTACGGCAGAAAGCATTAACATATCCAATACTGTTTCATACTCATTTGCTTTAATAAGTTCCTTATCTCTTTTTTTAATGTCAATTTTGTAGTTTTTATAGATCGAATCGATGGCGTTCAATTTTTTGTCCGTAGTAGCGAACTTATAGCTTATTGATTGCAGACGATATGCTGGATCTTCCTTATACAGTGCCAATTTTCTTTTTACAATTTCTTTCTGAAAATCAATTTTGTCGACACCCTTTCCGGAAAAATTCAGATCCATCATCCCCAGTTTTTTAGCATTAGGTACTAAAATATGTAAACTATCTCCAGGGTTTACTAAAATTGAAAAGGTTCCCGGTAAAAACAAGATTTTTTCGTTTATCGCTCCTCCAATTTGTACTGGCTCTGTTAATTCAATTTCAAATGTAAAATTTCCTTTTGATGTTTTTGTTTTATAATCGATCTTACGACCTTGACCAATAACGAAAGGATAAAAGACGCTTATCTCAACATCGGCTGGTGATTGTATTGATTCTGGTATAAACCCAGTGATTTTGGTCTTGACCTGTCCCGTTGACGTAAAAAATATAAGAGACAAATAGATTATTAGAATAAATTTTTTCATGTTTTTAATATTGATTTTGTTCAATATGATTGAAGTTTATTACAAACTGAGGAATTGGTAATACGTATCTTGGATCATTAGGAGGTAACGTAAATGTTTCATCGCCGATCTTTCTTATTAACGTTTGCGAAAACTTCGGATCTCTATTGAGCCTTTTAAGATCTTGCCATCTAAGTCCCCTTGTCAGAAGTTCTTTTCTTCTTTCTTTTAAAATGAGATCTAACGCTGCATTGGCATTCTGAGCAGTAAAATTTTGAAATCCTTCCTTTTTGTATCTTTTACTTGAAAGCTTGTTTAATGCGTCCATAGCACCCTGAACGTCATTCAGTCTTGCATTTGATTCTGAAAGAATTAGCAAGACTTCACCAGTTGTTGTACCAGTGAAAAGGTTATTCAAAAACTCACCGCGGAAAGTAAACTTTCCATCTTCCTCTTCCTTAAAGAATAGGGATTTTCGCAAATCGTTACTACCATAGTCATTATATAGAGATGTATTAATACGTCCTAATGATGGACTGCTTGATGACTTAACCATTAAACTTCTTATATGAATCTCTTTCGACTTAATATCCAACGGATTATTAGCAGTCGGATCATTTATTAAATTAAAATCTTCAACAAAAGAGTTATATTTTAATGATGAATCTGCAGCACTTTTCGCTTCTTCATAATTATCCATAAAAAGAAAAGTTCTGGCAAGAAGAGCGAATGCTCCTGCTTTTGATACTTTTGTATAATCAGGTTGGGTAGTAGGTAGAGCACTTGCTGATTGTTTTAGATCATTAAGAATTTGCTGATAAGTTTGTTCTACTGATTCTCTCCGAACCATCTCATCAATATCATCATCTAATTTTATAGGTATTCCCAAATCACTACTTGATGTACTCTTGTCATAATACTTGCTAAAGGTCATCACCATATTGAGAAATTGTTTTGCTCTATGATAAAGAGCTACACCCCGAATACGGTCATAATCAGAACGGTTCGCATCTGTCCGATCAATCAAAGAAAGTCTCTTCAAAACTACATTGCAAACTTGAATCTGACTGTAAGCACAACTCCATTCATTCTGTTGAACAAGGTCTAGGTTCTCATAGTCTTTTTCTTTTTTCCATATAATAAAATCACGATCAAATCCAAAGTAAACTTGATTAAACTGATCTCTTGTAAATTCATAATCATCACATGATGTCTCTATTCCCCCTCTTCCGTCATATTGAAATAAATCCGCATTTAAAAGAAGATCCAGATCGTTCAAGGTAGTAGGAACGATCAATTTAATATCTTGCTTTTCCTCAAGCCATTGTTTTGAACAACTTACTGTCAAAGCAGTCGCCAAAAATGCTAACAAATTAAAAATTATCTTTTTCATAGCGTTAGATTAAAGAGTACAATTGAATGCGATCGCAAAAGTGCTAGGCATTTTGCTAGTCGGAAAATCGGGATCTAGCCCCACTTTGTTGGCTTTCCATAACAAACCAACATTATTAGCAATCGCTGATACCCGCAGAGATTTGAGATGAAGTGCGTTTAAGGTTTTTGAATCAAATGAATATGATAGCACAATATCTTGCAATCTGATGTGGTCACCTTTTTCAACCAAAACTTCCGAATTTCTGTAATATTGATCTGCTAATGTAGATGCAGGATATATTAGGGCTGGTACATTCGTAATTTTCTCGTCGCCAGTATTTTGCCATCTTTTATAAAAATCGCCGTGCGTGGTGTAGTTGCGATACAATGAGGAATACATAATACTGTTTCTTCTAAAATAATAACCAAAACGATATGTAATATTAAAAGAAAGTTCAACACCCTCATAACTAAAAGTGTTCCTCAAAGCTCCGAAATATGGAGCTATTGCACGCCCATTATATCGAAGATTATTTTGAGGATCGAGCGCTAATTGCTGTGTTATTTTTGAATAATCTTTTGAAGCGACACCATCCAAGTAACCTCTAGCTTGACCAGTTTCAGGATCGAGCCCAGCCCATGGGTAAGAATAAATTCCAAAAAGAGGTTTACCGATCACTGGCGAATAGTTTGATGGATTCCTATAAATACTGTTATCAGTCAAGAAGGTATTTATGGATGTTGGGCGTTGATATTTTGTAACCTTATCTTTCGCAATAGAAAATAATGCAGTTGTATTCCATCTAAATCTTTTAGTAATTATATTTGAAGTTTTAAATTCCACATCCAAGCCGCTTCCAGTCATATTAGCTACATTACCTCGATAGCTAGTAAATCCGCTAGTAGGATCAATTGCGCTGTTTCCAATTAAATCGCTCCCCAACCGATTAAAGTATTCAATACTACCGACAATACGGTTATTTTTTGTACCATAGTCTATCCCTATATTGAACATCCTATTTTTTTCCCATCTCAAGTTCTTATTTGGTGGGTTCCGTAAGGTGGCCGCAGGAAGAGTGTTTATACTATTATAAGTCAAAATAGCAGTTGTATATGCGGTTATGGTTTTATCAACATTTCCACTATAACCAAAAGTAGATCTAAAACTTAGTTGTGGAAGCCAATCTATATGGTAAAAATGCTCTTTGCTTATATTCCACTTTGCCCCCACCGACCATAAAGGAATTGACTTTTGATTCGTTTTTACTCCGAAAAGATTGGATTGATCGATTCGTGCACTTGCGGACAATACATAACGGAGATCATAATTATATGCACCGTTGAAATAATAGGATCGTATTCTATTCAAGGTCTCAGAATAGTCATTTCCCTGGGGAATTACGCTTGTAGAGCTAGATCCATAGAATGGAAATTCGGTCAGATAATCGACAGTGATGTTGGAACCAACATTTGGGTCAAAACCATAAAGACTATTTGAAAGCCCGTTAGCCTTTACTTCCCTTACTTCAAATCCAGTAATGGCGTTGACCTGATGTTTATTCCATCTTTGATCAAAGTTTAATTGGAAGCGGCCATTCAGCGCTTTCAGATCATTATTTGTATTATCAAGCTTGCCTCCTAATGGTATGTTGCGCTTCATTAAACTATTTGAAAACGTAGTATATTGATTAATTAGGTTGCGCATAAAATAACTATCAACATCATAAAAATTGCGACCCTTTCCAATCTGATTTTCGTATTGAAATCTCGCCTCAGCAGTTACTGAGGAAATAATCTTATATTTTATCGCAGCATTAAGTCGAATTTCAGATTGTTTAAATTTATTGTCTTGATATCCCAGCTCATTCAAGGGTATAAAATCCCAATTGAGTAGACCATCTGTTAGTGCCTTTCCTTTCAATGCATTACTATAATCTTTTGTTACAATAGAAGCATCGCCATTACCATCAAGAAGCGTAGCGTAAGGGTACATTTGCTCTTGTCCCATATTGGTTAGCATCGAAATTACATTTGATAATGATCGATTATTTTGATTGTAGTATAATCCCGCTGAAATCTCTAATTTTTCGATGGGACGGAAAACTTGGTCACTACTTATGCTTACCCTACTAAACCCCTCACCTTTAGCTGAACTTTTGTTTTTATCAAATCCTGCTGAAAAGTAATAGGCATACTTGTTGGATCCACCGTTTAAATCCACAGAATATTGCTGTTTTATACTATTTTGATACAAATACTTACTCATGTCCCTGCGGAGATCGCCACTACGAAGAGCATCAATTTGCAGATTAGCCTGCTCAGACGTTATTAACCCTTTTCTTTGATCGTTGAGAATACTTACTACTGGCGAATATGGACGATTGTTAGTAGTATTGCTGATAATCGTATTGTAGAATCCTTTTTCAAAAAGCATTTTCTCAATATCAATGAAGTCTGAAGGTTTGATCTGTGGAATGTAGTTCAGATCAGGCTTCTGCCCGATCGTAAGATTGGAGGTAAAACCAATATTCATGGGCTGGTCTGCTCGTCCTTTTTTAGTTTTTATGACGATCACACCATTACCAGCACGAACTCCCCAGATGGAAGCTGCAGCAGCATCCTTCAAAATATCAATATCCTCAATATCATTAGGATTGATGTTATTGATGTCGCCTTCATAAGGAAAATTGTCAACAACAATCAATGGCTGATCGTTTCCGAAGATCGTCGCCTGTCCCCGAATGGTCAACTTTGGAGAACCTGAACGTTCGTCAAATAATATAGAGGGAGCAATACCTTTCAGTCTGCTGATCACATCGGTGGAGACCTGACGGTTAAAAGTCGCATTGTCAACTTTTGAAAAAGACCCCGTAGCCCTTTCTTTGGGAATGGACTGGTAGCCACTGGCTACCACACTCACCTCTTCTATCCTATTGGAATTCGTAACAAGTACGATTCTTTCGGCACTCTTTGCAGAGACTTCCATCCGTGCGTAGCCCAGATAGGATATCATCAGATCCGAATCAGAAAATTCACTGGGCAATTCAAATGATCCCGTATTGTCGGAAGTTACTGTAAAATTTGTTCCTTTTACTTGGATCGTTGCCCCCGCAAGTGGATTGCCATTTTCATCCACAACCCTCCCTTTAGTTGTTTCCTTATTTTTTGAAGGGGTTGTATTTCCGTTTGCTGGTTTTTCTTTTAAAATGATAATGCCATCGGCGATCTTGTAGGAAATCGGCTGGTCAGCAAACATTTTGTTCAATACCTCCGTAATGTTAGCATTTTTAAGATTGATGGAAATTGGACCAGCTTTTTTTAATAGCTCTTCACTATAAGCAAAGTCATACTTTGTGCTCTTCCGTATTTCGGAAATCGCCTTTGATAGTGGTGCTTTCTGCAGTGAAAGGCTAATCTGCTGTGCCTTAATAGCAGTGCCGCTGGCAAGAAGCATAAAGAATAGGGTACTCTTTAAGCCTGCACGCAGCAATTTTTTCCTGCCCGAAAACATATCCGCTACCTGCGGTATGTTTTCCCTGTTGGAAAAATCATGTTTTTTCATAGATTTGTGTAGGGTTAATTATTAGTTGCTCGAAACTCTAGTATATAGACCCGATCGCCGGAGTGCGCTAACACTCCGGCATTATTTCAGGCCAACATATGAAACAGTAATTAGTTATTGTCTACCTCAATCCTCCTTCCTGTCATTTTAAACTTTAAATCTGTAATTTCTCCTAGCGCATAGAGTACGCTCGTCAATTTTTTATTTCGGCCAATTGTAGCATAAACTTTTATATGCGGAACATTCTTATAATCCACATCGATATCGTACCACCGCTCCAGTTGGCGCAGAACCTCCGCCAGTTGAGCGCCTTTAAATTGGAATTCATTCTCAGTCCATCCTATAAAAGACTCTGCATCAACTTTTTTAACTTCAATACCACCAAGCACAAATCTACCCTGCTCCCCAGGTTTAAGTCTTAATAACAAATCATTTTGTAGATTTCTCAATTCAACACTTCCGCTAATAAGTGTTGTCCTTGAATATTCTTCGTTAGCATACGAATTGATATTGAACTTTGTTCCAAGAACCTTGACCCGCTGGCCTTTTGATTCCACTATAAATGGCCTTGAAGCATTATGCGTAACTTCAAAATAGCCCTCACCTTCAAGTTCAACCAGACGTTCCGCACCTGCAAATTTTGTAGGATACTTAAGTTTGGATTCAGCATTCAGCCACACTGTCGTTCCATCCGGTAGTACCGCTTTATATTGTCCTTTACGTGGTGTTTTAAGTGTCGCAAACTGCATCTTTGACGCTGAAACCGCTTTACCATCCAGATAGGTTACACCACTGGCATCGCTCTTCACCGTCTTTCCTTCCAGATCAATGACCTGACCATCGTCGAAAGTCAATGTCGCCTGATCCTTACCCGGGTCAATGTCGGCCGTGGCAATATTGACGGTCTCAAGAATGGACTCTCTGGACTGATAATACCTGTATAGAAGCAGGGTAAGCGAAAAAAACAGGAATACGGCGGCAGCGGAAGTCCAAAAGACAACGCGCTTATAATGGGATTGACGTTTCTTCAATACCCCATGTAGTTTTTCAAGTTCCGAAGTAGTGCTGGAACCAGCAAGCTCCCGCTTTAAAAGTTCACGGGCAACATGCTCGTCGTCTTTCAGGTGTTCAAAGAAAGCACGGTTCTCACTGCTCTGACTGAGCCAGACCTCAACCGTCTTCTCTTCGAGAACGGTCAGAACCTCTCCTCTGACAATCTTTGTCAAAAGCGGGACAATCTTTAACTCATCAAGAATACGTTGCTCTTCCATCGGTTTCATTTTAAATAGAAACCCGAAAAGATATTGCGTTGTCCCAAAAAAGTTAAAAAATTATGAATAAATCATTAAAAGTGCGATTCCGGCACCTGAGAGGGATTTTTTTAATAGCGAAAGCGCTCTTGATTTTTGGGTATTTATCGTACTGACAGGAATACCGAGCTCCTCAGATATTTCTTTTGGTGTATCACCGCTGACAAGCCTGCTCATAATAAGCCGGTATTGTTCCGGCAACAGATCAATCGCTCTATAAAGCTCCTCATATACTTCGGTCTGAACAATACTATCAAGTACATTTTTTTCGAACTCGTCAAAGTTCTTGGAGTACAGGTCAAACCGCTTTTGATTTACCTTTTCCTTTTCAATCGCTTTGATACAGCTATTTTTTACGGATATATATAGAAACGCTTTGATATTTGACAGCGTTTCAAAACCTTCCCTCCTGTCATATAATTTAAGAAATATGTCCAGTACAATCTCCTTGGAAATTTCCATCCCGATATTCAGAAGTAACCGGTCTGCAAAAAATATCAATGAAGAATGAAACATTGTGAAAATACGGTCAAAAGCCAGTTTATCACCGCTTTGAAACTGGGAAAGCAGTGCCCTTTCGTCGATCACATTTCGGGATGTCATAATAGGGCAATTGGTAAATGATTTAGTAAAGTTAGAAAATAATAGTTGTAAAAAAAAAAATGCCATGATCGATCAACTCAATAAAAACTGAATTCTTACTTGATTTCAAATGTCATGACGTAAAAATTAATTAAATTTAGTGTAGTCTGCTTGTGGAACACACAAGAGATTAAAGTAATTTTAGCAGAACTGTCAATGGATTCTACGCAGAAAGTATTTTTAGTTGGGAATATAAATCTTACAAAGATAATACTGCTTAACGGCTGTGGTAATATGGGCTGATGTACTCAATACAAAAATTACGTATGACGGTATACGCAGGTCTTTAATAAAAAGTGGTAGGCCGAAACTTTATGAGGTTTCAGCCTATATTTTTTGTCTAAGTTAATTATTAATGTCCAATTCTTGAACTTTGGTTTCCAACCATTTAACCATATTATTTTTTCTTTCATCCATAGGGATTAGATTTTCATCAAGAAAGGATGAATAGTAAACATTTTGAAAATCGTTAAAAATATCAAAACTGTTCATCTTGATAAATTCGAGATTACGCTCTTCATGGTCTTTCAATATTCGATAGAGGTTATTGATCAGATCGTCGTCAATTGGAGAAGCGAACTCAATATGGCTCAGTGATCCAAGAGAGACAATTACATTATTGTTATCGGTCCGCAAAATTCGACGGGACCATTTAAATTGAAGACAGAGCATAGAGTTAGAAACTTTTTTAAGTTCCATATCTGTTTCAGAATCCATTACAAACCTGCCACCTGTTGAACTTTTGTAATCAAGGTGGTAATCCGTAATTGTGTATTTTCCTTCGATTTGTTGCATACTTAATACTTGAATTTAATTTTTGGGTATATAAAGTGATCCAGTCCATTCGACCTGTTTGGTCCGTACTATCTCGTTGTATTCATAAATTACATAATTAGCATATCCCCGCCATTGCCCAGTGCTCCCCACCACCCATCGTGTTACGCCAAAAAGGCTTCTCAGCACCTTAATGTAACTATAGAAATCAACCGGATTATTTACATACTCAGTTTGATAATAACTGTTCTCCTCCCTAATATACTTGCCTGTTAAAGTGATTATTGCTCCTGGAATCTGATTTCCGGGTAAGTAAGGATCCGGCTGGGTGACGTCAATAGTAGTGTTAGCATCTGCCTTTTTAGAAATGCCTTCCCCGTTTGAACGGGAAAGACGATATACCTTTTTTGTTCCGTCTGCCATCGTATGTATTTCACGTCCATTGACGTAATCAAGCTCCATTTTGTCAGGAAGCGCGTTAAAAAACGAATCGACGGCTTGCTTTGCTACCGCAGCAGAAATTTTGGGATTAGTTGAATTTTTCTCTTCTAATTTTTCGGTTTGTTGCTCTACAGGATCATCTTTTCTACAGGAATGCACTATCACCAAAAGGGCAATAATTAAAAAAAAAATGTTCTTTTTCATAAAAATGGTTCTAAAATATTTCTTAATATCGATACAACACCAGCTCAAACAAATTGTTTGATATTGGCATTATTTATTTTAGAAAATAAATATTTAAAATTTTACTCTAGTATATTCAAGAGAAGAGACTGCCCCATTTCTTTTGAAGGCTTTAAATTGTTCTATCATATTTTTTCAAATAGATCTATAAGATCAAGAGGGAGTATGTATTCGATCACTTATACTTTACTTTTTAATTCCTATCTAACTTAACATCAAGCCATAACAATAGATTAGATAAAATATTTATTCACAAATTATGCAAGTTGAATTTTTTGCCTTTTGTCAAAAGATTTTATTTTTTATAGGCTTAATTTAGTTTCAATAATTCATTGGACAAAGAAATACAGCGACACTAACCTTTAAACCACATAAAATGTTAACAAAAATTTTCAGAAACTTACTTTATGCAGTATTCGCAATTATCCTGCTACAGTCATGCGAAAGGGATATGGAAAATTACCCTCAGAACGATGAAACCTCGGTAGCCAAAAAATGGTACGAGGACAACGGGAAACCTTTTCCCTTAGATTGGAAAAAGGCACAGCTCATAAACGGAAGTAAAAGTTCGACGCTCGTAGTTCCCGTACAGGATGGCACAATCCTAGGTTGGGGATATTCGATGCAGCAAAACCTGATTTTTACTATTGAAGGAAATAAAGTAGCCAGCGCCAATAAAGTGAGCCTTTTCGCAGACACACGAACTGTGGCAGAATTTTCCGAACAGGCTATTTCTAATTACGTTAAAAAACAAGTGTATCGAGGTGAGGATCTTGGAAAAGTATATTATATGGTATATGATTTAAATGATACCTTGTTGTACAGCCAATTAATGGATGTAGACGGTCTTAAACAGGTGAAACTTCAATTGAAAATTAAAGACGACGACGCCAACACAAAAAAAGGAAACGTCAAACCTGACACAAATAAAAATATACCTGTTGTTTGCAGTGAATGGTATCTGGTACAGTACTTTGATGATGGTACCGAATATTGGACTTATTTATACACCACATGCACTGGTACTGCCTCAGGTGGAGGTGGCGGCGGTGGTGGTGGAGGTGGCAGTGGAGGCACTTCTAGTTCATCTTTCGTGGCGGTTGCACCTGTAACAACGATCGATATTGAGGAGCGATTGAAATGTTTCAACAATGTGGTAGATAATGCAAACACAAAATATAAAGTGACTTTGAATGCACATAGAATAGACCTAAATTCTGATAAACCTGGTCACGCTTTTCTCACTATTGAAAAATCAAACGGTACTCAGCTTCAAAGACTTTCTTATGGCTTCTATCCGCAATCTGGTCCATCGGCGGCGACAATGCAGCCAGTTACCAGTGCAATGGGGGAAGAATCGAGTGATTATAAGCGAAAAAGTGATGCAAGATATGCTTTGTCTGTTACCAAGGCGCAATTCGATGCAATCGTAAGCCAGTCTATTGCCCTATCTAAAGTCCCCTATGATCTAAATGAAAATAACTGTACACATTATGCTACCGATGTTTTTAATCTACTCCTTCCGAGCAGCGGACAATTAAATAATAATGGTTTTTTAACACCGGATGGCGTTTATACATATTTAGCAAATTTAAAACAGGGGGGTAATCCAAATGTCACATTAGGTCGGATTGATCCGCCAACTAGCACGAATTGTCAATAAAGGATATGAAAAGAAAATTTATTATAGGAATTGTACTATCTGTTCTGGTGATACCCAATACACCAGTTATAGGTACGGAGATATTGAAGGCCATTGATGGTGACCATTTTCGATATTCTAATGCAAACGCCGCTTTTACCGGCATTGAGTACATGGATGTTTTTTCCCCTTGGATGAGCAAATGGGTAACATATGGATTTATCGAGGCTACGCGACCCCAAATGGCCAATATGGAAATTTTTAGGTTGTATAGAATTAATCCATTTTGTTTCTGGCGTTGGCGTTATTATTTAACCGTTAGCAGAAATTTCGCGTATCGGGACTGGGAAACTATAAAGCTAAACAGAGTTCCCTTCAAACCATCAAATAAATGGCAGGATTTCTGATTTTTCCTAAAAGAATAAATGGAACGAGCATAGTATTTTTCTATAATAAGCAATCTGTACACTTCGAAAAACTCTCATTTGATGGGAGTTTTTCTGATAAAATCCGCCAAAGTAATAACATACACAATAAATTAATGCACCAGTCTTTCATACTTCAAATAGTGCTGATCGCCTGCAAATGAGCAAAAAGATATGAAGAGGAAAATAATTAGAATAATGAGGAAAACTATTATTATAGTGGTAGGAACTATGCTATTACTTCCTAATATGCCTTTTATTGGCAAGGACATTCATCACTGGTTAGATGAGGGCTATTTTAGATATTCCAATTTAGATGGATCATATTACATCACGCAAGATTTTGATTTTAAAAGCCCCGGATTTTCAACCTTTGGTTTTGAATATTTCGTAAAAACTACTTCACCTGCCAAAGAAAACCGGAAACTTTACAGATTGTACAAGATTAATCTCCTGTGTTTCTGGCGGTGGAGCTATTATCTTAGGCATAGTATCCATTTAGATTATATGGACCCAAGTGTAATTGAACAGAATATGGAGAAGAAAAAGGTCGATACCACTAAAGTGATGTAGCATTTGCGTCGTCCAATAATAGCTAGATCTAAAATCTTGAAAACTCCCATTGTATGGGAGTTTTTGTAATTAAATCCATGAGATTTTCATTAAAAATCAAACGCATCTCTAAAAAGATGCGTTTAACAAACTAATAACCATGAAACGTATTAAACCTGTAAGCAGGTCTATCCGTGTATTTGAAATGTATTGTATTTTATTATCGAATTGAATTAGGTTAACATATAACCGAGACAAGCTCTCAGATTTTCCGTTGCAAATTTAAAGATTAATTTTTGATCTGCCTACGGATTCCCGTAATCTCAATAAAGACATTTTCTTTATTGAGAGCACTTAAACATCTTTTTTCCCGGAAGCCCGATTTCATGCTCCCTGTGGATACTAAGTTCGGTTTGAAGGGAAGTCCGCTCTACGAGCATCATTAAATTCTTCACTGGTGAGTAGATCAAAATATACCGTCTGATAACTGCTGAGTGAAAGTCCTTTTTCACTTAACTTTTTTGTTTTATTAAGATCCTCAAACATTGCAGCAAATTCTTCTTCTGGAATCTGACTTAAATTCTTGAGTATGGTATTTATACACGATCCTATAAAGCCGTAATGATCTTGAATTTCCTCTTTCGTGCGGCTAATGGTCGATGGGATAAAAATATCGTAGCTGAACTTCTCATCTTCCTGTCGGAACTCCGGGGAGCGATCGTAATTTTCAGCAACCTGGATATTTATCCTGACAATTGGCGAATTAAATCGGAGATTGGTTCCCAGAGCGGCAATTTCTGCTAAAGTGATCTGAATCAATGCACAGAATTCCTCCGCAACTCCATTAGAAACCGCATCGTTAGGAAAAGCAATTTGCCACTGCATACCACAGAATTGGAACCTGATTTCACGCACAGGTCCCAAATCATTTAAAGGAATATCGACCAATTTTCTTTCCAGCAGCTTATTCAAATCACCTTGGCCCTCTAGCGTTGGTATGATACCACTTGCCATTGCGTCAACCATTTCGGGAAAAGGACTTCCAAAGCTATTTTTCTGGTAATTTACAAATGCAGTCAGATCTTCACGGAGTTTAGTACTGCTTCCAAGGAGCATTGAGACGTCGAGTAGGGTTTTCCTTAACATTTCGTCTTTTTCCAGGTCTACTTCTTCTGTCGTGAATTCCTTTCGGGCATGGAGGTATTTTTTAAAACTATATAGTGCGCTGATCCAGGCCCCCTGTGTAAAATCGGCCTGAAATATGACAGCGTAACTGTCGCTTATTCTTTTCAGCGTTTTATAATCTCCCAGGTGAAAGCATGCGTGCAAGGCACATAGACCATAATATTTAGCAGCAAAGTTCAATTTTAAAGTGGAATACACCTGAGCTGTGACTAACAATCCGAGAATAAAACCTTCCTTTGTATCGTCAAGAAAATATAAGCTTTTTGCCTTATGAAAACATTCTAATGCTTTTAGATTGTTTTCAAAGGATGGATTACTCAAATAAGCCTTTCCACGTTTTACCAGGTTTTGCGCAGAATGGTGATTGCGTTCAGTTTTACTAGCCTGTTCCTCTATTCCATCACAGAAATCTTCAATAAGTTTAACGACCTCAGAATGCCTCCCAAAGACAATCAAGGTTTCCAAAATCTTCGTCAATTGATCATGCAACGTGGAAATACTGTAGGTTTTAGTATCCGGTAAAAGTTCTATTATTTTCTTATAGATAGCAAGTGAGCTATTAGTGCGATCAATCAGCGGGATCTGTTGATTTCCTTGAAATAGGAAATGTCCTTGTAGCTCATATGCTCTGCAGAGTTCATCCACTGTCGATGGGTTACCCAATTTCACATTAATTTCCTGCTCTACTCCGGCTGCCCATCCTTCGATTTCCGCATCCTCCAGAAACTTTTCACGAAAATACTGCTGGGCCTGAATAATTTCCAGCAGTACAATATCGTCCTCAATATCACTGAAAGTATTCCTATCCCCCATGTGGTTAAAGTAATACCGGATCAGCTCCTGCTGGTCTGTAATTTCCCTTTTAGGCTGAAAATTTTTAGGATGAGGAGATAAGGTAAGAAATATATATTCATAGATGGCCTTTCGTCTGTAGACAATAATCGTCTGATCCAGATCAATATAATTTTTAAGCAGTGTAAGCCATAATCTTTCATGCTCACTGTTGGAAAGCTCCCATCTGCAGTGCCTTGCTGCACTGATCACCTCGTAGAAAGATCCCACATTAAATTCTGTAATGTTCTCTACTGCTGACCATTTTTGATAAACATCAGCGTACCATCTCTGTGCCTCTGAACCTTCATTTAGGATAAGAAAATCCAATAATTGATTGGTAAGTGCGCTTTCTTCGGTATCTGTTTTTCCTGTGCGTTGCGTAATTTCATAGTGGAGAACCGAAATATAAGTTGATACTTTTTTCGAGTCTACTGGAAGCGGGAGCTGAAGGACTAAATCTTCGATTTCTGAGAGTAAAAGAGGAATGGCCTCTTCCTGGGGGATGGCATCAAATTGCCACTCAATCGAGGAAATGAACTTATTCCAGGTTTCCTCAGTTAGCTGATCATAGATTTCTTTAGCCTCCCTGAGTTCCTCAACGCGCTTTTGCGAAGTGGCGGCGGAAATCGCTTTTTCTACGTATTCATCAATGATTGTTTTGACCCGTTCGCGACATCTCTGCTGTAATTCTTCACTCAGTGTCCCATAATTTGCTGCCCATTCACGCAGAAGATCGGCATCGTTTTCCCCATAGGCTCTAGCAACATTTGAATTTGTTTCAAAGACAAAACTAACCTCATCCGCACTATAATCCTCCTTAACAAAGAGCATGAAAAAATGAGCCAGACTTTTGGTGACTTCTTCCTTTGAAAAAGAAAAATTGGAAGAATAAAGTTTGACCTGCCTGAATTTAGATTTACCCTTTTCAAAATCCCGTTGGAAAATATCTTCTTCATAGTCACAATAAATAGTTTCATCGGCATGGTTGATCCGGTTTTCCAGCCATGTTTTTAATGTCTTTAATTTTTGGTACTGGAATCCCTGTTCTGTGGCTGGCGCATCAGTATCTTTTGCAAATAAATAGAGTTTATGTATGGACATTGAATATCGTTTTCAGGTTATTAATATATGGAATTAGCCATCAATTTTTCCTTAGAAACAAATATATTTAAAAAGATCAACTGATTATTACTTTCAGTAAGAAACTCTTTTTACGTAAAAAAACGATAAATCATCTAAAGTTTTTTCCTTGGAAGTCCGATCTCATGTTCCTGAGGATAAGGCGCTCTAAAGGTCATACTGACGTCCTCCTTGATCCGTTGCTGCGCCTCATATTTCTTTTCTTCATCATGTGAATACCTTGGATCGGCAATAAACGGCATCTTGGCCATTTTAGTAATTGTTATGGTCGGAAAATGAAAGTCCACTTCAACTATTCCTAGCAAGAGGTAGCATCCCCCACCTTGAAAAGGATATTTTTCAAGGCAGTCCGGGAAATGAGCTGTATCAAAATAGTTTCCTTCCACATCTATCCATGTTCCGAAATACATTGTCCCCCGTTTGGTCGGCACATGTTTCCTTGAAATAAGGTAGGCCAGCATCTTCACTTCTTTTTTGTGATGGGCAGTGAGATCTTTCGCCATAACAGTTCCTCTATATTTTGTCTGAAGCAGATCGAAAGGTGTACAGGATACCGGAAAACTTAAAATCTCGATTTCGTCGAAAGCATCCTCAAACACATTTCTTTTTAATTCCGGAAATTTGTATTCCTTGATCGGTTCTTCAAAAAGAGTATGAAATCTTTTTTCCGGTTTAAAATCACCCAATTGAATGCGCGCTTTGAGCAATAATTCATTTTTTGGAACACCTGAAAAACGGAATGCTCCGATAAAGATCAACGTCTGCAAAGTCTCAATACCAATTGGAACTCTCTTGATAAAATCTTCCATTGACCTATACTCCCCATTTGCCTTTCTTTCCTTAGGTATCAGCTGAGCAAGTTTCGATTCAACTTTTTCAAGCAGCATCAGTCCCAAATATATTTCCTCTCCATAAATCGTTGTTTCGTACTCGCTTTTATTGACACATGGATTCAATATAACACCCCCTGACATCCTTGCCTCATGTACATAGACCTCTGTCCTATAGAAACCGCCCATATTATTTATCGCCGAAACCATAAACTCCAATGGATAATAAACTTTAAGATACAGCGATTGATAACTCTCCACTGCATAGGAAGCGGAATGAGCCTTACAGAATGAATACCCTGCAAACGATTCAATCTGTCGGTAAATTTCTTTACTCAGCTGCTCAGGATGTCCCTGTTTTCTGCAAGATGCAAAAAAATCATCCTTCACTTTTTGAAGTGCCGAAAGTGACCTACCTTTTCCGCTCATAGCTCTTCTCAATATGTCACCATCAGCAGCTGAAACACCACCATAATGCAGAGCAATCTTGATCACATCTTCTTGATAAACCATAATGCCGTAGGTCTCCCCTAACTGCTTCTCAAAAACAGGATGGAAATATTCAAACTTGTCTGGATTATTGTGCCTAAAGATATATTCCCGCATCATGCCCGATTGGGCAACCCCGGGTCTGATGATAGATGATGCGGCAACCAATACCTTATAATTATCGCATTTTAACCTTCTAAGCAAACCGCGCATAGCCGGTGATTCAATATAAAAGCAGCCTATGGTTCTTCCCTGACTTAAATATTCATTGCATTTTTGTTCATCCTTGGAAATCGTAGTGTCTTTGATATTGACCTTGATTCCCCTTTTTTCTTCCAGTAGCCTTACGGTATCGTTAATCGTCCCAAGCCCTCTTTGGGATAAAATATCAAATTTTTCAAAACCGACCTCCTCAGCAACATGCATATCCCACTGTACAATGGGAAAACCCTTTGGTGGCAACTCAAGGGCTGTAAAATTTGTCAGCGGTTCCTCGGAAATAATAATCCCGCAGGAATGCATACTCCGCTGGTTGGGAAATTTTTCAAGCAGCTTCCCATACTTCTGCACCTGCTTTACTATATCGTCCCGAAATACCCGTTCTGGATATTTGCTCAGCTCGTCAAGTTCCTCTTTTGGAAGTCCGAATGCTTTTCCAACTTCCCGAATAATCGAACGATATTTAAACTCTACATTAGTGCCGCAGAAGGCGACATACTCTTTACCGTATCTATTGAAAATATAATCAAGAATAATATCTCTTTCCTGCCATGACCAATCGATATCAAAGTCAGGAGGACTTTTTCGATTAAGGTTGAGGAACCTCTCAAAATATAGGTCAAGCTCAATCGGACAGATATCAGTAATGCCAAGGCAGTATGCTACAATAGAATTGGCCCCACTGCCCCTTCCCACATGCATGAATCCCATACTGTTGCTATATCTGATGATATCCCAGGTAATAAGAAAATAACCGCTAAAGTTTAATTCGTCGATAACCTTCAGCTCCTTTTCAATACGCTGTTTTGCCTGTTCATGATGTCTACCGTATCGGCGCTCCAGACCAGCATAAGCTAACCGGGTAAGCAGTTTAAGATCATCAGCTTTGGTTCCTGTATAATGCTTTCTATTTCTTGGTGTAGAAAATGCAAATTCAAATTTGCACTGTGACAATAATTTTTGCGTATTTTCTATAATCTCCGGATAATGGCGAAAGATTTCAAATACGGAGTGGGCGGACCGCAAATATTCCGACTTCCTGCAAACTTCCTTTTCCGGAAGCTTGGAAAGAAGTACATTGTTATCAATGGCACGTAAGATCCGGTGAAGATTGTATTCCTTCTTTGTGCTAAATGTAACCGGGCAGAGAATAACCATTTTGGGTATTACCCTCTTTAACTCAGGTCGTATCAACAGATTGAGCTCATCCTCACGGATTCCGATATATTCATTATCACGAAGATTTTTAGGAGCATTATCCAAAGGATAGATAATAAAATTATCGTTTAAATCCGGCTGTAACGGTAAATTGACCCCATCACAATTATACGAAGTAAGCATGCTGTTTACTTCTGAAATCCCTCGAAATTCCTTTGCAATTGTAATATAGTACAGTTCGCTTCCTTTACGCACTTCCACTCCCACAATCGGACGGATATTATTCTTTTCACATTTAATTTTAAATTCATAGATGCCGGTCACTGTATTTATATCGGTTAGAACAAGTTCCTCTATTCCCAAAGCTAACGCCTGCGAAATAAGATCATCTATGGAAAGTGTTCCATAACGAAGACTGTGAAAGGAATGACAGTTTAAAAACATACTTGCACATGCTAGCGTGAAAAATTAAAACCTACTGCACGACCTACTGCATCTTTACCGAAACGGTTTTTGATATTGTCCATCGCCTGATATAAACTGATCAGCTCAGCATTGTCCTCAAAAAGATTCATTTGGTAGCTACCGTGAACGAGATCCGTAAATCTTAATCCCACTAAACGTAGACGCATCCGGCGTGAATAAACCTTGTCGAAAAGTTCCAATGCTACCCTAGCCAATGTATGATCAGAAGAAGTATAGCTCACCCGGCACTGTTTGGACTCTGTATCAAAGTTTGAATACCTGATCTTGATCACAACTGTAGAAGTTAGCCACTTCTCCTGTCGGAGCTGATGGGCAAGTTGCTCAGCCATACCAGAAATTAGGCTTTTAACCTCAAAGACATCCATCGTATCAGTGCTAAAGGTCCTCTCTTTTGAAATTGACTTTCTTTCGGAATAAGGTATAACAGGAGTTTCGTCAATACCATTCGCTTTTTTCCAGAGATCGACTCCATTTTTTCCGATCATCTGTTGTAGGACATCAACAGGCATTTCTGAAAGTGTGCCGATAGTCCGGATACCTACTCTCGAAAAAAGCTGAAAAGTTGCATTCCCGACCATCGGCATTTTTTTGATAGATAAAGGATTTAAAAACGACTGAACACCCACTGATGGAATTTCCCGATGACCGTGCGGTTTGGATTCACCAGTCCCTATTTTGCTCACGGTCTTATTGATTGATAGCGCATAACTGATCGGTAGTCCTGTCTCCTTCTCGATCCTTTTCCCCAGCTCTTTAGTCCATTTATATGCTCCGAAAAACCTATCCATTCCTGTTAGATCCAGATAAAATTCATCAATAGATGCTTTTTCCATTACTGGTGCACTTTCCTCGATCACTTCTGTAACCGTATGTGACATCTTGGAATACAGTTCCATGTCCCCCTTAACCACCTTTGCCTGCGGACATAAACGGAGCGCCAGTTTCATGGGCATTGCAGACCGAACTCCGAATGTTCTTGCTTCATAACTGCACGAAGACACAACCCCTCTGTCCCCACCTCCAATGATCAGTGGAATACCGTTTAAACCGGAATTTACCAGCCTTTCACACGACACAAAAAAGGTGTCCAAATCCAAATGTACAATCGAGCGTTCCATTTTATTACTAAATTATTTAGCAAAATTGTGAACATTTTTCCCAAATGCACTATATTTGTTGTGAAAAATATTCACAAAATGTCAGCGCTTGCAATTTTTTCCGATAACATCAAGTATTTAAGGATGCAGATACCTAAAATGTCCCAACAAAAATTTGGCAACATATTAGGCATCACCAGAGATGCTTATGCCAAATATGAATCGGGAAAAATCAATATTCCGATTGATACCTTAATGGCTATATCCAAATATTACCACATCAGTACTGACTTGTTATTGACTGTTGATTTAAGAAAGTATAAGCTTGAAGAAATGTTAAGCTTGCCCGATAACAGGATTTTGCTACCCATAAAAACTGATTCAGTAGGTGAAAATAAAATAGAGATAATACCCTATAAAGCCTCAATGGGCTACCTGTCAGGATATGCTGATCCAGAATATATTGAAGGTCTGCAAACAATGTCACTACCTTTCCTTCATAATGGAAAATATAGAGCTTTTCCAGCAGTAGGTGATTCGATGCCTCCCTATCAGGATGGCACCTACATTGTTGGAAGATACGTCGAGAGTATTCAAGATATCAGTTTGGGTAAAACGCATGTACTGGTAACGCGCAAAGGATTTACTTTCAAACGCATTGAAACTATCAACGACAATTCCATTACCGTAAAATCTGACAATACATTTTATGATAGTTACGATATTTCATTTGCTGACCTTTGGGAGGTTTGGCAATATGCAGGCAGTTTTTCATCTAGAGAACAGGAAATAATTGACTTCGCAGGCGAAGACATAAAATCAATGCTGATAAAATTGATGGAAGAGGTTCGAGAATTAAAAACCCGATAAATACTTAATTAACATCCTTTTTATCAATGATACTTTCATAAAATTCAATTAGCTTTTTCACCAAGGCTTTAAAAACCTCGAGATCAGTAGCTGACTCTTGGAGACCCAACCTTTGTTTGCACGAATTATACCGTTTTACAAAACTGGAATCACTTAAGTGGCCGTGCAATTGTCTTAAATCATTTAGTACAAAGAGAGGTGCAATCAATGTATCTGCGTCACTTTTCAAAAGCACTCTTTCAATAAACAATGATAAAAGCTTTAAACTGCCCAACTTTCTACCTTCTTTATTTACTAAACCTTCATCAGTTAACCCAGATTTTTTTAAGATTTCTCTTAGAGATTGATCTTGGATATTCTCTACAAGATATTTGTTTAGGCTGAGAAACGCAGAAAAGACCTGCTCCCTTTCTTCCATTATCGGGGGCTTATAATACTCAGATAGCTTGCTGACATCAACTTTGGTGAGATCTATTCCAAATTTATCTCTAATTTCAGAATTGAATTGATTTTTTAAATAAAATAAGCGTGTTTCATTATCAGAATTTTGAAAAGCATCATCTGGAGAATATGGATTCTGACTTAAATAAAATTTCGAAAAAACTTCATGATCGGACGGAACGTTAGAAGCCTGAAATCTTTTCAGATGGGGTTTCATATCTTCATCTCTGAAATCTTCATCAAGATCACCAAGCCATTTAAACAATTTTCCGTTCCTGTTTATTCCGAATCCCCAACTAAATAATGGTTCTCCTTTAAAGTATATATTACAAGAAGAAAACGAGGTAAATTTTACAGCGTAGTCAGGATGGCCATTATAATAAATCAAAAGATCCTTATCAAAGAAAACCGGAGTCAAATATCCATCATCCTCCGGACGATATAATCCTGGAATTATATAGTAATCTAAAGGATCATATTGAAATCCCAAATGATCATATCTTTTAAATCTCTTTTCTGCATCCAGCTTTGAAAAAACGTATTTCAAAGGCATGTCAAAAAACTCCCCTTCCTTTATGTCGCCCATCATTTCATCTCTAAACTTCATGAAATTATCACCGGGAAGAATACTTTCCCTGTCACCACAGTTCTTACATAAATAAAAAGGTATTTTGATTCCAAAACCTTTCTTATTATCTCCATCATTGAAGTTTACCCCGGCAAATTCAATAAATCTATAATCCCCACATTTTTTACATTTAAGCGGATGTACCATACCTAAAATTTTAAAGTTTTTGTCGAATCTTTCTTAACAATGACAATTTGTAATTCAGCTAGCTTCCCAGTTTTGCAAAAAAAACGATCATAATTTAGCTATACCCAAATATAAAGAAATTGAATTCACGATAGACAACTTCATTCTTTGCAAAATCAAACCTAAGTCAACATAAATAATAAACCTCTGGAAGATTATCGTTTTAACCTAACGTCTTCATATTTTTTTCTTTCCGTCTTAAGAGAAACGAGCCATTCCAGATACATCCCTTCAGGCATATTTCTATACCCAATCTTGTGAATATAATTGTACTCTTTGTTCAATGACGAAAGAAGCTCCTTTGCTTTTCGATCGGATTTTTCCATTTTCAGATATTGTTCCTTGTGAGTTTCTGCCCGCAATAGTAATGCTGTTATTAAATTTGGACTGACTTTCAAGGCCCTTTCAGCACATTTTAGCGCAAAGCTCCCGTCACTTTCAGGAAAAGACCGTTTATAAGCATTCGCCAGATCGACTAAACATAAACCGAGGCTTTCGCGATTATCTAATGCTTTCATATAAATTCCATTTTCAATGGCATTTAAGTGAATAAATCCCGATGCCATCAACCAGGCGTCCTGCGGAAAGATACCACTTGTTAATTCTGTATTATACCAGCCAATGGATTTTATATTATGTTTGATATAAATATGATTTGGTGCCAGCGCAAGATTTGCTTCAACGCCGATTTCCTCCGCAAGAATTTTGTAGAGGTATGGTAATGAATTACAATTTCCTCTCTGCGTAGTTACCAGTTTTGAAACAAAAAGGCTTGTCAGATCTTTGTGTCCGAAAACATCTTCAAAATCGTATGTAAATGGTTTATAGTGTACCGTATCTTGATCGATTAAAATAGGTGTCTCTTCACAGATAACTGAAAAAATCGACGCATATTTACTAACTTTATCTTTATCTGTTTCATTATAAGTAAGGTCCCGATTTCGAAGAATAGTTTTACAGAAATTTGCCATAAATTTTATTTTCCTGTTTACTTCAACCGTATCTAGCTTCCCCTGATAATATGCATTCTCCGTACTCAGCACAGCCACTTTAAAACTGTATTTCTGTTTATCATTGAGCATATTATCAATAGTTAAATATGCTTCATCATAAAATCGGTTCTCCTGCGATTTTACCAAACCGGCAATGAAAATAAATAAAGAGATATAAAAGTATTTCATAATTAGGTTCCCAAAAATGGGTGTATTTAATTGTTCTGATTATCCAGATGATCAATGATATCGATCACCAATATATCATCGGTTTTCCGACCATATTGTGAAAGGAAGTGATCTATTAAGAAACAAAGCTGGTTAAGTGAGCAAAGACGTTCGAACCATATTTCCTCTTCTTTTATTAATCCCGCCATACCCTTTCTAGATCGAAAAAATTTATAATCTGCATCAGTACTGACCGTGAATTCTGCATACAGCATAATGTTCTCATAGTCGGTATTGCTCAGGTCACCACTAAGCAGTTCATTGATTGTATTCGTCCTTACCTCCTTAATAATTTTATCTAATTTCATGATTATCCACTTTTCATAATAGTTTTCAGTCAACAAGATTCAGTACTTTCCAGCCATCATCTTTTATAAAACCTACCCAAAATTTATTACTTACCGTTGAGCCATTTTCAAATATTATCCTTTCCTCAATAAACTGCTGTCCTGCCCGACTATCAAGCAATGTAAATACCCTTTCTATGTTTTCGAAATTTGGAAATCCATTCCTTTCAAGATCTTCTAATAATGATATTTTAAGAACGGTTTTAATTTTTGAATGTATGTCCTTGCTAAATTCCAAATTGCTTTCAAGCAGAACATTTTCAGCTTCCATATTAAAATCCTTACATGAAAGAACACCTTCTATATTTTTTTCACTGTAAAAATTCTCAAGTGCAATAATTGCCCCTTCCGCAGTTGACCGGTCTGCCTTAAATAAATCATTTCCAAGATCAATCCGAAATCCACAGTGTATTTCAAAATCGACCTTTTTATCTTCTGACAATGTCTCATTGTAATATCGAATTGTATAACCTCCAATCAACCGCTGATCCACAATTAACATCCAATCTATAGCCTCAGCAATCAAAATACTATGAACCTCGTTGTTTTCTGGCAACACGCCATGATAACGGCCGTTCTCAACTCTGACATTTTCCAACCACACAAAGATTTCGTCCTTATTCTTAAATTTAATGGCTGAATAACCGCAATAACCATCACCAATTAGTTCATTGAAATACCAAATTGTGTTTTTTGCCTTATATAATAAGTAGAGATAATCGTCGTTTATCTCGAATTCAAAAGTATTTTTCATTTAATGGGATCAAACTAGGTAGGGATAAAATTCTTGTATTAAGATGTCTGAAAAAGCTCTTAACACTTTTAGTTTTACAAGATGCATACAGTTTTTTATTACTTTACAGCAATCTGCCATCCATCAAAAACACTACTATTCTTTTCTGCTATTTTAGACATTTCTTTTGCCCATCCAACAACTGCCTCTTCGTTAATTGAGACAGGCTCCGTGTAACCAATTACGACATAATCTTTTTTATCATTCGTCTGCCTATATCCAGCTGTATACCCCATAAGTTCTAAATATGCGTTTAATTTCTTCGCATTTTCCGCAGTTGAACTTATAAAGAAGAATTCAATTTTATGTTTTGAATTCCTTTCAATTCCATTTTTGTACAAATCAATAACCGCCTTTCTATCTAAATCCTCTATGGCCTTTTCGTCATCAGAATACGTCGACTCAATAATCTTGTAGTCTACAACAGTAGACGAATCAATAATCACTTTATCCTTCTTCTTATCGCAAGAAAGACTAATTGCAAGAACAAAAAATACAATTAATACTCTAATCATCTCTGCGCTTTTTAAGAAAAGTCTGGATAAACGAAATTATATTTGCCAATCTTGATTCTTTCCACGATAGCAAATGGGGGAATTACAATTCCTACCTCCGCGTTGGTATTCTCCCCTACCAGTTTACCTACCTTTTTGAAATCTTTATCATTAATTTTCCACACATACCAGTTTTCGGAAACCTTCATAGGTTCTTCACCGACTTTTTTGCCATAATCATTTGTATCTCTAAATAGTATATCGTCTATGGCAGGATAAACAATACTTTTTCCTTCCTGCGTAAACAAAGCTTGTTTTACTCCGATATTAATCATTGTATGTGCATGAAAGTCAATTTCTCCACCTGTTACTTCCGCAAAGTCAGGAATTACATCACTTGGATATTCTCTTTTGAAGGAACGGATAACGTCACTATTTAATTGGGTTAAATCGTTTGCTATATATTGAAAATATTTCTTTTTCCCATTATCCAATGTTACTGAAAACATATCACCGATCTCCGTTTTAACTCTTTTTGCCATTAATAATATTAGTATTGTTAATGTTAAATTGAAAACCTAACAATATCAATTTCTTGAAATTTATTTATTTTAAACTATCTTTTATCCATTGTGCAGATTTCAAAAATCTTTTCGCAGTATCATCGCTCCATTGTACCCCATAATCAAACTTATGGCTTTTACAATTTTCATTTTTCAAAACTGCCTTAGCAAGTTGAAAAAGTTTGGAACTACCAACTCTTATGGTTAGTTCATCTAACTTTGTTAACCAACTCGATGTAGTTTTGGCACCTCTCGATGTATCAAAGAAATGAATTAGCTGTACTTTAATTTCAAAGTCTTTCCATAGATCTGCAGAGATTCCAAAATTCAGAATGTCACTAATATTTTTATAACAGCATTGGTTATTTTCAACTTTATAATTTTTCAGATAATCCATTAATCCAGTGTCGTTTGCTGTTACTAATTTTAAAATCTTCTTAAAACAGATTACATCATGGTGAAAAGTTTTCTGATTTATAATATCTAATATATTTTTCAAAGTTGATAGCTTAACCTCCATAGTAGCTTTTTTTAAAATACTTCGGGATTGTTCAATTTTTATAATGTCTTCCAAAAAGTTGCTGTTCGGTGAAATAAAATAGTTATGTTTAAGATAAACAGTAATATGAAAATAATCTTCCGGTGAATAAGTAATCATCTTGTCCTTCACAAAACTTGGGATAAGATTATTTCTGAGCAAAGCTCCCAATCTGGCGACGTATAAAGACCTTAAAAAAGCTCCATGAAATTCGTTGTTATAATGCAACAGTTTTGGCAGGATGTACTTATAGCTATCCTTTTCAATTTCTGATGAGATCAGTTCCTGGAAATTAGTCTCCAATTCCTTTTCTGCTTTCAATTGGTCTTCCCTATCATTAGTTAATTCTTGATGATATAGAAGTAATTGGTCAAACCAATCTTGAATTTTTAAAAAATCGATTGCAGAAATATTTAATGCTTCGGCTAAAACTTTAGATTCCCTCAAGTCATCATTTTTAAATTTTAAATATGGATTGTCCATCATAAATCTAAATTTAGATCATTTCCTCAAATTTTACTTTTTTACCGTCTATAATGTAGGGATATATTTGCTGAAATCTGCTTTCAGGCGAAAGTATTAAATCCACAACCAATACATCCTTACCCTGATATTTTCCATCCTGAGCAATAGCATAAACCCGAACATCCTCATCTTTTAAATCATCATATGCTCCAGCCAACAAAATATCATACATTTCTTTTGAGTCAGTTGATTCCGAATAAGCAGAGATATAAGCTAGGTCACCATTTGCTCTGACATAGGTAGCATAAGGGGCGAATTCTCCACTCTCTGATAAAAATTTTTCTGCTTGCTCCTTAATAGCGCTAAGCAATATTTGAACATTTGTCATCTTTAAATATAATAAAATTGGAATTATGTACAACCTGGTACGCCAGCACAAGGATCTTTAGGTTTTGGCACAGGAATTAGTTTTGGGGCCGGAGCAGGTATAACTCTAAGGTTATCAATTTTAGGCTTTGCTGGAGGCGTATATCGTTGAATATTAATGCCGGAATTTTTAAGAGGTTCGCTTAATTTTGCAGATTCATTGATTTTCAAAATTGCTTCCTGTCCACTTGCTTTTGAAATCTCCTGCTGACCCCTAAGCTGTTTGGTAAAAGATTGTTTGGCAACGTGCTTTATCTCCACTGTTCCTCCTTCATCTGTCATTGCGTCGGGTATAGTTTTTCCAGTCTTTCCAGTCTTAGGATCGGTGTATTCATAGGTTTTGGTATTTTTCTCTTTTCCCATTTCGGCAAGCTGTTTTTCTTCAACATATCTACCAAAATTGAAATGTTCTTGCTGAGCTTTTGTTACGGCTTCACTTTGCTTAGTTCCGACTTCACCAGTCTTCGTAACTGTTTCAATTAAGTTTGGTTTTATTGAAGATTCTTCAAATAATGGCATTAAACGTAACCACCAACAACATTCGGTAGCGTCTTCTGGTGCTAAACCTGTAGGATCTTTAAATCTTACAGGGTTATTAAACGACATGCTATAGGGACTCCAACTTGGGAATTCCTCACTTAAAGGATCAGGACTGATCCACCTGCCATGCGTATCACCAATCGGTTGTGCATCGGGATCATCTAGATTTACTTCAATAAAATCAACGATTTCGCCTTTTTTAACATTAAAAGTTACCGAACCAATGGTAACGATGCTGTCCTGATCATGAAATTCAAGATATTTTCCTTTGCTCAATGTAGCAACCTTCGGATAATAACCATATTTTTTAAATGGGTTACCCGCCTCAATATTTTTTCTTCTTCTTTCCGCCTCAACCGGCGTTAAGGAATCTCTGGTTTTTAGCACCTCACTCATGTAAGGTCTTGCTTTTTCTTCTTTGGTCAGCTTTACCGGATTGACCCATTCCTTTTTGCTGGTCAATTTTTTATTCTGTTTTACCTGCGCATGGTTAAATCCAATGAAAAACAGCAGAATAAATAATAAAATCCTTCTCATATTTAAGTTTGTATTTCGAATTATCTGGTTATAAAAATTCCTTTGGAATAGCATATACTTTAGGACTTTCCTTTTTCGGTGTAATTGTTTTTGCCTTTTTAGCTTCTTCACGCTGTTTTTGAGCGTTGAGCAGTCGTACCCGTTCCGCAATCTCATCACTTTTTTGCTTATTTTCAGTGCTTTTCAACGAGCCTAACCATTGTTCATACTGCTCCGCAGGCATCTGGGCAAAACCAGATTGATCGATGTAATCAAAACCAGCCTTGATACCCAGAAATTGATCTTCCAGTGGCGGATAGCTCCTGATCTTTTGCAATTGTTCTTTATTTTCAGGATCAATTCCTAGACGGCTACAGGCCTGCATAAACCTCATCTGGTCAGTATTGCTCTTCCATAGGGTTGCGTTAATATTGTTCGGATTGAGCTCCAGCGCCTTTCCTAGAACCTTGGCAACAAACTCATCATAGCCAAATTTGTGGATATACCCACTGGCGAGATCTACATAAGTCTGCGAAAGAACATCTTTCTTTGTCAGATTTTGCATATAAAGCTTATTCTTAAGGGCTTCAGCTTTAATATATCCTGAATTCAGAACAAACGAATTTGCTGAAAACATGCCGTTGGTCAACTCTACGCTCAACACTTCGCCATCATTATCCTTAAAACGTATATAAGAATGGTTAGGTGACATAACCAAAAAGGCTTCTGCACCGATCTGTTCTGCCAAGATCAAATACAACAATGGCATGGAATGACATTGCCCACTGTTTGTTTTCATCAGTTTGGAAACAAACATTTTACTATAGTCCTTTGCCCCCATATAATCATCAAAATCATATTTGACAGCTTTGTGGACAACTTTTCCATTCTGCTTGGTATCCTGTGCAAAGTATTTGAAAATTGAAAGATTTTTAGCAACGTTGTCAGATTCATCAATACCGCTATTCTTAATATCTTGCCTGATTATCGAAGTCGCTTTCTGTATCTGCTGCTGATAAGCCGACTGAAAATTCCTGTCATTATTGTTGTATGCATTTTCAACGATAAATACAGCATCTGCAAGTGTATACCCGTCGGGATCGAGCTTTAGTAAATTATCATAGGCCCTGTAGTAAGAATCAGTTCCTTCCTTTTCGGATAAAGAGCTGAGATTATAGCGTTTTGCATCAGCTTCTTCCCTGATTAAAGCCATCTGGCGTTCAACCTCTTTGTTAATCGCTTCCTGATCGTCTTGGTGGGTAGTCTTTTTTTTATAAAGATTTGAATTAGCATTAATATTTGGGGAGGCAGGTCTAGGGGTGGGTTGATTATTCAGACCCGCAGGTATACTGTAAAGATTGGAGACACTAGGCCTTTGCGGCAGATTTGGAATCTGTCCGTAGATATAGTGATAGCATAAAAATAAGCTAAATAATAATATTTGTCTCATCTCATAGGTGTGTTTTTAAAGGTTAATTTTGGCTTCGCAATATATTTTAATTTATAACACTACGGTATCCGTATTTTCACGGAAATATTATCAGATTCTCTGATCGATTGCTCTTTATCAAAGATCTATAAGCGAAATTATACTGTCAGAACGACAAAACATGTCGTATAATAGAAAAAATTATAAGGTATTAAACTGATGCATTCCTGGGAAAATACAAAAGGCATGAAACCAGATACGTCATCTTTGAGAGGTACTGCGAAGAACCCATAACCTAATGACGACCTAGCCCATGCCCGTATGACGATGCACAGGCGTAAGTCTGTCAATAGGAGGTTATTTGGAAGTTTCGCAGTTTTCTCAAACCTTTTTGACAGCTTACGCTTTATTTTCGATAAAATTTAGGGTGCTAAGATATAAATATTTTTATAAAAGATAATTATTATCACTAAAATATGATATACATTTCAAAAATTCTGATAAACGGCTAAAATCGCCGATAAAGTATAATTTATTTCAGTGTTTATACCACATCAATGCAAATATATTACTAAAATAAACAATTTTAGTAAATTATACTTAAATTTGTAGAACTGCGAATTTCCTAAATAACCTATAATGCCGTTAATTTCACGTCATACAAACAATCACAATCTTATGTTTCAGCAAATTTACGATACATATTGGAACCGTATTTTTGTTATGGTCACCCGAAAGGTCAAAGACCGCGATGATGTATTTGACGTAATGCAGAATATTTTTTTCCATCTATGGATTTACAGGAGTTCACTCACTCAACACAATACTGAAAGTGTAATTATAAAAACTTGCGTTCAGGAGATTTCCAACTACTTCTCAAATCTGAATAAGCACCCTTATACTACAGAAATTAGTAATCTCCAATTACCCGATGAATCGGCCGAAATGCTCCAGGCTCAGCTTGAAAAAGACGAAGAACTGGAACTTTTGAAGACGAAAATTGACCAGCTTCCTCCCATAAGAAGGAAGATTTTCACCATGAACAAGTATGAGGGCATTACTCAGGAAAAAATCGCGACACATCTAAATTTATCCACTAAAGCTGTAAAAAAGCAGATCGGAAAGGCACTTATATTTCTCCGAGAACATCAAAATCATTCTTAATTTCAGTTAAAAAAGGTTAATTTCAGTTAAAGTTTTCATATTACAGGGGGCTATAAATGTAGTTTTCATGTATACATAATAAAGCCCTTTATTATGGACAAGAGAAAACATCAGTCAATAGCCATAGATGAAGCAAAAGAGATATGGGATAGCCTCACTAATAACACAGATGCCGATTTAGAGCCTCCTACAGAGCAGGAAGCAAAGGAGTTTCATCGAAAACTTTATGCGAGAATAGAAGCACATGAAGCACAAAAGAGAAGGAGAAAGACTTTCCGTTATTCTTCTATGCTGGTCGCCGCTTCCCTGGTTATTATTTTCAGTATTATAGCTTACAGAACGCTCTTTCTACCTGATGTATATACGGCATATCATGATGATTTGAAAGTTACTTTAAAGGATGGATCGACAGCTATCTTGGCAAAGGGAGCCATATTAATGGTAGGGAAATCATTTCCAGCAGCTACAAGAGATGTCTTTCTCACAGGGGATGCAGTTTTTAATGTAACCAAATCCAAAAATCATCCCTTCATCGTACATGCCGGACTTTATGAAACAAAAGTTTTGGGTACAGTTTTTAAAATCACCCAGGATAAAACAACCTTCAATATTGATCTGTATGAGGGTAAAGTGCAGGTTATAAAAACTGAAAAACCAGCAGAAACATTTATTGTACATCCGAAGGAAACATTCTCCAATCAAGGCTCTAAAGATGTTGCGACCATTGTTGATACTAAAAGTACAGGTCAATCTCAAACCAACAATGCGGCGACTGTTTCATTAACTGATTTAGAACTTTCTAATGCCATAAAAATTTTAGAAAATACCTACGGCATAAAAATTCTGTTCCCGCCAGCGGTTGCAAATTCAAAAATTAGTGCTACAAAAGAAAAAGCCACAGCAGCGGATTTGATAAGACTCATCTCACTCAAACTGAACCTAAAAACTAAAAAAATAAATGATAAAACATTTCAATTGGAGGAATAGACTATGGTCTATCCATACTCCTGCCCTAATTCCGTACTCCTAATAAAACCCGGTGTGGAAGAATACAATAAAGAGACCGACGGGTGCAACCGTCGGCCAAGAAGTATTCAACCAATAACTGTTCGATAGATTATTAATTATAAATACTAATGCAAAAATAATGAAAAAACTTTGCAGAGCAGTACTATTGATTCTCTTCTTATCAATAGGCTGCCAAGGGCTGTATGCCCAAGAAAAACTCTCCATAAAGAGGGTAAATTTTGAAACTGGAAAAACAACTGCATCAGAAGCTGTAGGGAAATTTCTATCAGAAAATGTAAAAGATAAGATTTACTCAAACGATGATCTTAAAGATTATTCAGTTCAGCCAACTAAATGTAAAAATGAACTGGTAATGGACTGTCTCAATAAAATTTTGAGGGATGTTCCCGTCGAAACTTTTATCGACAATAATAGCGTTATCATCAGGCCGAAAAAAAATAAATCAACCTCGGCAATTATCAAAAACTCATCCCCTATACTTACTAAAGCCGATACCACAACCACAGTCTATAATACAAAAGTTATTGATGAAGTTATCCTGAACGCCGGATACTATAAGGTCAGCAAAAAAGAACAAACCGGAAGTATTGCTAAAGTTAGCGCTAAAGAAATCGAAAACCAGCCCATATCAAATGTGCTGGCAGCTGCACAGGGACGTATGGCTGGGGTCAGCATTGTGCAGAGCAGTGGTGTTCCTGGCAGTGGCTTTCAAGTCCAGATTAGAGGTAAAAACTCGTTAAGAAGTGATGGCAACAATCCGCTTTATATTGTCGACGGCGTTCCAATAGGCAATGAAGTGAAAACGTTTGGATTTACATCTGCAATATTGCCTATGTCAAGTATCAGCCCCTTAAATAGTATCAATCCGAATGATATCGAAAGTATTGAGGTGTTAAAAGATGCGGATGCGACCGCAATCTACGGTTCCCGCGGTGCAAATGGGGTCATTCTCGTCACAACGAAAAAGGGTAAATCGGGCAGGCTAAGCGTGTCACTAACCTCATCATACGCACTCAGTAACGTAATGTCGAGATTGAAAATGATGAATACTGAACAATATCTAAGTATGCGGAGGCAGGCATTTTTCAATAGTGGAATCAGCACATATCCAGCAAATGCTTATGACGTTAATGGTACATGGAGAGCGGACAGGTATACTGACTGGTCTAAAAGTTTAATAGGAAATACAGCAACCGCATCCAATACCCAACTACAATTAACAGGTGGTAGTGAGACAACATCATTTCTTCTAAGCTTGGGGCATAATGAACAGTCCACTGTTTTTGGCAATGATTTTAAATATACCACAAATAGTATCACCACTAATATTGCACACCGGTCAAAAGACAAAAAGCTGAATCTTGCGGTTTCAAATATGTTCAGCATTCAAAAAAACAATGTTATAAATTCGGACATCACCCGAAGTGCATTTTCTCTGTCTCCAAATGCACCTGCCCTTTACAATGATGATGGCACACTGAATTGGGAGAATAATACCTGGAGTAATCCCGTTGCAGCATACAATGCTACATACTCGAACCAAAACATCCAGTATCTGACAAATCTTAACATCGCATACGATCTGTTTAAAAATATCACACTAAAACTAGGTGGAGGGGTCAATTATCAAGCTTTTGAGGAATGGAATATCAGTCCGAATACCATCTACAATCCTGCGTATGTAACCGGACAGTCAAGCGCCTATTCAAAGGCTTCCAAAAACAATCAGAATAGACTATCTTATATACTGGAACCACAGATTAACTGGAAATTCAGTCATGAAAACCATGCCCTTGATATTTTGGTAGGAGGCACATTTCAAAATGAAAATAACTCCTATGGCTCAATGAGCGGTACAGGCTTCGAAAGTAATGCACTTATCCACAATATATCAGCAGCAAAAACAAAAACGATCGAAGATCAATACAACACGCAATACAGATATGTCGCATTTTTTGGAAGAGTAAACTACCAATTTGATAAAAAATATATCCTGAATATCACCGGTAGGCGTGACGGATCAAGCCGTTTTGGACCAAATAAGAAATTTGCAAATTTTGGCGCTGTAGGTGCAGCATGGCTATTTTCCGAGGAGAATTTTCTAAAAAATTCGAGTTGGGTCAGTTTTGGAAAATTACGTGGAAGTTTTGGAACAACAGGTAGCGACAATATTGGTGATTATGGGTATTTGGATACCTATACCGTCTCTTCATCCATTTACGATGGTGTAACAGGTCTGGTCCCTTCCCGTCTGTTCAATCCCGATTTCAGTTGGGAAAAAACCAAAAAACTTGAAGCTGCAATCGAAGTGGGATTATTCAGGAATAAAGTAAATATTAATACCGCCTGGTACCGCAACCGTTCATCCAATCAATTAGTCGGCTACCAGCTGCCTACAATGACTGGCTTTTCCTCTGTACTTGCGAACTTGGATGCCACGGTGCAGAATACTGGATGGGAATTTGAATTGAATGCCAGACCATTTTCCAGGGGAAAATTCCAATGGGAAACTTCATTTAACATAACTTTTCCCAAAAATAAACTAATTTCTTTTCCGGGACTAGAGGGCTCAACATATAGTAATACCTATGTTATTGGCCAACCTACCTCAATTGTTAAGTTATTTAATCTTGAAGGAATCGACCCTAAAACCGGAGCTTATATTTTCACAGACTACAATGGAGACGGCAAAATCTCTTCAGCGGACGACGCCAAAATAGTAGAAAACATCGGAGTAAATTTCTTTGGCGGTTTAAGCAGCAGCTTACATTATGAGAACTGGGATTTCTCTTTCTTATTTCAGTTTGTAAAACAGAAAAGTAGAAATTACAACTACATCATTCCTTCTCCGGGGATAATGAACAATCTTCCAGTTGAAGCGTTGGATGTCTGGTCGCCAGAAAATCCGGGAGGCTTTTATCAGCCTTATAAGGCCAATGCATCGCCTAACCATTCAATATTCCAGAATAGTTCAGCATCTGTATCAGACGGGTCCTTTATCAGGCTAAAAAATGTGGAATTGGCCTACAATATCCCTTTAAAAAACACATCATTCAGAAGTATAAGGATATACTTTCAAGGCCAAAATCTCATCACGTGGACAAAGTATTTTGGCATTGATCCGGAATTCACAACTATTGGCTACCTCCCGCCTTTACGCACATTCTCATTTGGTTTAAAATTAAATCTTTAAAATATCTCAAAATGAAAACACACATATTTATATATACAATACTGGCGATTTTACTACTACAGGTTAGTTTATCATGTGAAAAAATGCTGGAAGTAGACGTGCCCGAAAACCAGATTCCTACTGAATCGGTTTTTGAGACCGTGCAGACAGCTAATGCTGCACTTGCGGAACTGTACGCTGGATTATGGAACAGTTCACCGCTCGCTGGCAACCAAACAGGTAGATTACTGGGAAGTTATACAGACGACCTTACCTATTATGGAACAAATTCTACGACGGGACTTTACGATATTTTTCAAAATCAGCAGATTGATAGCAATGCTGCAATAAGTACATACTGGGCCTCAGCATACAGATTGGTGTATGTATCAAACGCCATATTGGAAGGAACAGAAAAATCTACAACGATTCCTGCCATTGAAAAGCAGCGAATCAAGGGTGAAGCACTACTGGTAAGATCAATACTGTTCTTCTACCTACAACAAATTTTTGGCGATATTCCCTATCCTACTTCAACAGATTATCAGATAAATCAATCCTTATCAAAAATCCAATCGTCAAAAGTGCTGACCCAATTGGAAAATGATCTCAACACCAGCATATCATTACTTACGGATGCTTACAGAAGTACAGAAAGGATCATTCCTAACCGTAAGGTTGCCCAGCTGATGCTTGCAAAAATCTATATGCTACAATCCAAATGGAATAATGCTGAAACTTTATTGCGAACTATAGCTCAAAGCTCCCTTTATCAAATTGAAAATGATCTCAGCAAGGTTTTTACAAAAAGTGGATCACATATACTGTGGCAATTAAAACCAAAAAACAATGGCGATGCAACCCAGGAAGTAACTGCCTATTATTTTACAGGCGCAGCCCCTTCCAATTATGCGTTGTCCCAAAATTTGGTAAACATCTTCACTGCTGGCGACCAGCGTAAAAATCAGTGGATGGCAACTGTTACTGTAGGACAAAATACATGGTACAGGGTCGCAAAATATAAGGCACTTACAAATAATACTTCGGAATTTTCAGTTGTATTTAGATTAGACGAGGTGTATCTCCTTTTAGCTGAAACGCTTGCCCAACAGGATAAAATAGCTGACGCACTTCCTTACCTGAATGTAACACGCCAACGCGCAACATTGGCAGCACTTGTGATGCCGATTTCAAAACAGAGCTTACTTGATGAAATCCTATTAGAAAATAGAAAAGAATTCTTTACCGAAATGGGGCATCGATTCCTTGACCTTAAAAGGATGAATAGACTAAATGACCTTCTACCCATTAAAACAAATTGGAAAAGCTACCATAGCTTTTGGCCTTTACCACAAAAAGAGTTATTGCTAAATCCTAATCTAAACCCACAAAATACCGGATACTGATGATGAAAAAGATATTAACTTTTATATTAATCCTTCTAAATATTATAGGAAACTGCCAGTCTTGGGTTACTAATGATACTTTACAGCAATGGATATCAAGATATCACACCATAAATAACCTTACCTATTCGCCCGATACAAACTTTGTGGCTATGCGAAAAATATATTCGACCAACAGCGATACCGCTGTAGTATTGGACGCCAATAGAACAAATAACCAGCTGGCAACCATACTTAAAATGCCAAATAATATTTTCTTAAAAAACAGCAGTTTATTCTCCTACGGAAATGGAATAGCACAGCATAGCAATTTACATAAGAAAACAACGGTTAAATATGAAAATATGAGGTTTGCAGATATCCTTTTTGAACTAAATCAGTACTTTATAATTGATAACAGTGGAACATTGAAACTTTATGGTGCAGCGAATCAATTATTGCAATCAGTGGCAAATAGCGAAATGTATACAACAGATAAAAAAACTTCGTTGTTTCTGAATTTTAAAGAAGGTACAATGAACAAAGTGGCACGTATAGAAAGTGATAAAAGAGTAATTTTATTTGAAACCCAACAGGAAATTAAGCAAATGATCCTGCCTCCTTCCGGAAAAGATCTGATAATCTGCCTAAATGATCCAAAGACACAGAAATTGCAGCTGATATTTATTGATACGAAGTATGGAAAACAAATAAAATTATCAGGTATTGAGTCCCAAAAAGCTGACTTCGTTGAAGTGTCTCAAGTTAAAGACGGCAAAGCGTATTTTATTACCTTCGCAAGTAGACGAAAACCATCTAAGGAGAATTTTTTAGATATCTGGTACGGAAAAGACAATAATCTAGGCGCTAAACAGGCAGGATCAACAGACTACCTTTATTATCTATTGAACAAGGATACAAACAGGACACATAAGTTACCCGACACTTATCCAATCTACAGTAACATTGACAGTGAAAGGTATGTTTTGGCTTTTAATCCATTGGAGGAATTTGAGAATCTAACATTGCATCCCTTTTTAAATCTGAAACTATATGATACATCAAGCGGAACCTTTACCGAAATTTTTCATCAGGTTACAAAGGACATCGTACATTCATCCGACGGACGTTTTATTATGTCTCTAAACCCCAAAGATCAAAAATGGAACCTTTATGACGTTAAAACTGCCAGCAACTTTATTATTCATAAGCAAAGTTTACAGAATCCAACATTTTCCGAGGATTTTAAAACCATCCTTTTTGAAAGTTTCAATGACATCTGGATTTTTGATATAAAAAGCCAAACACTCTTCGCTGCTGGAATATCAAAAAAACAGGAGGCTAGAATTTTAAATGCTGAGCGAAAAACCACGAATCCTGTGTTCGGGTTTAAAATGAATATGCTTAAAAATAGGAGTCCACTGTTGATAAGAACAGTAAATAAGATTTCAAATAGCAGTACTTACAGTACGTTTTATAAGGGCAAAAAAAAGATTGTCTTTCCTTCAACAGAAAATCGCATCAAAGAAATTAAATACGACCACAATTTGAAGAATTTTGCAACAATCGAAGAAAATTTTAACATGGCACCCAAGATCTTCACTTCAAAAGCTGGATGCAAAAACAAAACTGAAATATTTACTACTGAGGATAAGACTGGACAAACTCTAAAACAAGAAATTGTACAATATAAAAATTCTCTTGGAACACCTTTGAAGGGAGTGCTTTATTATCCGTCAGGATATGATCGCAGTAAAAAATACCCAATGGTTGTCTATATATATCAGATTAAAAGCAGTCTATCCAATCTTTATTCCCTTCCAGCAAATGAACCGACTGGGGTCAACAGACGAACCCTTTTGGCACATGGTTATTTTGTGTATGAACCGGATATCGTCTTTGATGGCAGAGGACCTGGTCTTGCGGCACTGGACTGTATAAATAGCGCACTCGATGCCTTATCCACATACACTGCCATCAATAAAAATAAAATTGGACTGACTGGCCATTCCCTGGGTGGATATGAAACCAATTTTATTGCCACGCACTCCGACCGATTCGCCGCTTTTATTGCAGGTGCAGGATATAGTGATATAACTTCCCGCTATTTTTCCTATGATTATCATGAACAAAAGCCTAATCACACAAGATTTGAGACCGGACAGTATGAAATGAACAAACCTTTTTCAGAGGATAAACAACTTTATCTAAAAAACAGTCCAATAAATTACGTGGAAATGGTTAAAGCGCCCTTTCTGCTCTGGAACGGTGTTAAAGACGATATTGTTCCTTCGGAACAGGCTATGGAATTCTTTATGGGACTAAAGCGGAACAATCTTCCTACAATTGCCCTATTCTATCAACAGCGAGAACATGATCTGGGATGGAACACGAAAGAAAGTATGGACATGAACAGAAGAGCACTTGAATGGTGGGATTATTTTCTAAAAAATAAAACCGATATTCCTTGGATCGAAAAAGAAATTAAAAGGGATGCTACATAGCATCCCTTTCACTTTTAACGCCAACGTCTAAGGTAAGATTTCGTGCAGAACCTTTCCACATTCTGTTGGACTGATAAATCTTTGCAATTCCACAGAATTATCAGCAGACCAGGTACAAACAGGATTGGTTTCCTCTTCACCACACATTTGTTCGGTCTCAATACACAGCCCTTGGCTTTCATCAAAGCGATAAGCTGTTTCGTTAAATTTTGCCTTGTTTCCGGCAACTGCTGCTCCGGCACCCATTGCTACAATGAGTGCAGGCAATAATAATTTTTTCATCTTAATTTGTTTATAATTTCTCTGCCTACTCTTAGTGGAGGTTTTCGGCTTCCCCTCTTACGTAATTTTTTTTGATAATATCGCGAATGCGGTACCTTACCACTTCGTCTCCACGTAGAACATACATATATTTCTCAGTTATCAAGAAATCGTGCATTTTCATCTCCTTTTTATTATATATGTAAAAGCTTCCAATATATTCCTGTCGGTCGGTTCTATACATATCTATCACCTTCGCGGCTTTCCATGCTTCCCTAGATTCAAGCTTACCCATGAGATCAGATTGGTTAAACAGTACTCCACCGAATGCAACACTCTGACGGTTTACCTTCAATGGGGGCGCATTCATTTTGTGTCTACCGTCAGCAAGTTTTGTTATTTTGATCTGGGCAATACGTGTTGTATCAATAGTATTGAACGTATTCTTTAACCTAAACCGATCATCCATAATTAGGTATTCATTTCTATAGAGGTAGGTGTAAATCAAGTTGTTCTGAGACTTGTCATAAGTTATGTTTCCATCTACATCGAATACACCATCTATCTGCTTTTTTAAAAGCTCTGGAAATAACTTTATCTTAGGATCTGAATTTAGATCAAGGAGTGCCAGTGTAAATTGTTTCGTCGCGCTGCTCTGTGTTCTCAGCGCAAACCGTGCTGAATCCAGAACAATAAGCTGATTAAAATAGGCATCTTGAAAACTTAAAGTTTTAGCGTTTGGATTTCCTAATCTACCACTGTAAATTATTGGTATAGTACCGTCATAAAAATAGTAAAATCCATTATTGACCTGCAACCGCACATTAGAAAATTTATGGTTCATATTGTCTGGCTGGATCTTCATTAACTGAATGCTATTGAGTGCTGTGTCTGCGGTCGTCAAAATCTGCGGAAAGATCCTATTTCCAAAATAGATATGTTCATCATCATAACCAGCAAAATAATAGTCCGGTCTGTCCAGGTCAAGAATCTTTTTTTCCTCAATAACTGGATGAACCAAGAAGCGTCTTGTGAAATTATTTTCCTTTTTCACAATGTGCTCTGACCCTAGAAACAACACAATCACAATTCCGCAGCTCAGCACAGTTGTAATACTCGTAAAAGCTAAAGTTGTGCGCATTTTAAAACCGCTGTTCCTACTGAGCGCCACGATTGCACCAAGAGATAACAAAACAAAGCAAAAATTGAATATAAGATGTTCTTTCCATCCCAATTTTTCCAGTATACCTCCACAACTACAGGGTATGAAATCACTATAATTCAATATGAGGTATATGTAAATAGTGAAAGCGACCATTAATGCCAGTGATCCATATAACGCTAGAAGCCTGCTTATGGGTAAACATAACGCAATTGCTACCAGAAATTCGATTATTAGGATCAGGTACGATATAATTCCCGCGTACGCACTTAATAACGGAGACTGAGCAAGTTGTACCTGGAAGTTTGCAAAGTCCAACAACTTACTGGCTGCAGCATATATGAAAAGCAATGCAAGAAGAATGCTTACCGTCTGTACAAAATACTTTTTTATAAAGCTTATCATAATCACTGGCATTGATTATGACAAATTTCGGTCTTGTGCTAAAAATAAATATTGACAATATTAACAATTATATACCAATATGCAATAAAATTATACCAATATGCAACAAAAGTATGTACAATAATAACTGAAGGAATTATAAATTAGCTAATCGAGGAATTGTTGTCAGACCGACGCCATGACGCGTAAAAGCTTTATACATATTCTGATAATCCAGAAATCTGTTTTTAAATGCCACTTCCTTTAAACTCATCGATGTAAATATTATGTCGCCTACAGCGTCCAGCATCTTTCCCTTTAACCAAAAACTGTAGAAAGAATCACCAAAACAAATTTTACAGTCACGTTGAAAATGACTATAATTATATCCTTGGTTTTCAATAAATTCCTTTAAAGTCTGGCTATTATTGGAATTATAGGATTTCACTATCTCCTTAACATAAATAACATTTTGAGGGGTGTTTTTAATTTCCTCTTTAGGTAAATTGAGATCAACTATATGCAAAAAACCCCTCTTTACACTCTCTGCCCGGCATAAACCTACTACCAAATGCATATTACTTTTATCCGTATAACGCACTTGAACCGGAAATACATCATTTAATGCAGGCCTAGTCTGGTTGAGGTTACATACCACCTCCTTAATCGACCGATCATAACCATTATCTTCCGCAAAGCTATAATAACCGAAATTATCTTTAATAAACGCATTTTCCGGTATGAATTCAAGGTTTTTTAAAAAAGAAAAATAAAAATCAGTAACGACTTTAAAATGCTTAGATATTTCATGCAGATCAGAAAAAAGGACTGCGGACTTCACAAAATTTAGTTTGCAAAAACCAGATAGATTTTGCTCAGCTAAAGCATCCAATAATGAGACGATGTAGAAATTCATTGTATCTCCTTTTGTTATCTTAAAAGACCGATGTCAGCGTCAGCAATAAAATAAGTTTCCGTATAGTGTAATTTATGGTCTATCGTATGGTCAATTTAATCTTTTTACCCTAATAATGAAATAATAATGTGCAAATCACATTTAATGCGCCCGAACTTAATCGCCAAACTATTAATTGTAACAAGAAAGGACAGCCTAATGGCTGTCCTAACAAGCATGCTTCCACTCTGGTAGTGTATGGTTTCTGCTTTACAAATATCACAAAATTTATGAAAACAAATTATCTAACTGGCCCAATAATGATCGGACCTAGCTTTTTGTTATTAAATTGAAAAGAAATTTGCTTTTCATTACCAAAACTATCAACTATCCAAACGTCAAATTGTTGTGAAACTAAAGATTCTGATGTATAATACAGACGAAATTCTTTTTCCGCCAATGGATACAAATCATTTGGCAAATAAGGTTTATATCCTGCATAATTTAAACTACCTTGCCCATCATTTTGAAAATATCTTAGCCTGTATGTATTACCTGTATAGTTTCCAGAAGAAATTATGGAAAAGCGTATTTCCACACTTTCACCAATCCCGATCTCCTTTGGAACAGGCATCACCTTCACTTCAAAAGGAAAAACCTCCTGCACATCCAAAACCTCTTTCTCACAGCCGGAAAGTAATGAAATTCCCAGAAAGGCAATAAAGCCTAGAAAAACCGATCCTATCGACATTTTAATAGTATTTAATATATTGTTCATATTATTGATTTTCAAAAATTAAAACGTAAACCGACACCTGTTGATGGTCTAAATCTCTCCAGATCGGTCCCCCATAATATCCTGATCCGACTTTGCAGCATAAAAACGACCCGGTCTGAAATATAGGTCTCCAACGATAATCGGCCTCCAGTACCAAAAACAAATCCACTTTGGTTTTTCAGCACCCCACCATCCATGAGCAGACTATCTCCTTTATTGACCGATTCAAAGCCTGCAACTCCCGTAACACCTCCGTTCAGAGTGATAAATTTCCTTGAATCTGAAAGAAGCTTTATACTATAACCTACCTCTCCAAGAAAGTCTTCCAAAGGGATATTCCAAGTTTTATAGTCTGCTGTCTTCTTTTGATATTCAAGTCCCCAGATCCAGTAGTTGCCGTGTTTTGCAAAACTGTTCAATGTCAAATTGATATAGAAATCTTTGCCTATTCTATCTGCATTTAAAAGTCCTGTATTAATTTCCAAAGAATTCTGTTTATACACCATGCGTTGCGCATACAATGGGATGCTCACAATGGCTAGTACCAAAAAGATGATATACTTTTTCATGATTACTTACTTTATTGGTTAACCTTAATCTTCATTTCAGATATGGGCTTCGCGGCAACCAGATCCGAATTCTCTATTTCAAGAACCTGATTCCTTGCTCCATTCCTTTCAAAAATTTCAATCCTTAGCACCTGTTCATCAGTAATTGTAAATTGGTCAAGAAGTATCACATTGCCAGCTGTTGAATTATCTGCGATCTCTTCAAGACCGGGATATTGCCGTAATGGCACGAGCTGCTTTTCCTGCGAAACCGTCCGCTTTGCCACCTGTTTATCTACGATCTTATAAGTACAAAAATCCACGATAAAGGGTACGTTTGACTTGTTCTTCATTTCAAGATGAAAATAGAACTTTCCGTTATGCACATAGATTCCTTTGAGAAGCGACTGAATACCATAGGATCTGGCCGCAATGTGACGCACATATCTTTTACTCTGCTGATATATAGTTTTCAGCGCAACTTCTGTTAAAGATGGTGGATTAAAACCGAGCTCTTCAAACTGAACGTTTCTTCCTTCCTCACGCTCACTATCATTTTTCATTTTCTTTAAATCATAGCTTAAGATGTAAGGATCAGCATTATAAATAACATTAAAGCTATAAAATTGACCATCCTCAGTAATTACAGAAAAGTTCGTTTCCTCTGCAAAATCCTTAACAGCTGCCTTAACACGCAATACATTTTGAGCATTCTCAGCTTTCTCTGCAATCAGATAACTCGATCCCAGATCAGTATATCTGATAGCTACAGGAAAAATAAGATGAGTAGTCTTGTTATATGTCACTTCAAGATGATAGGGTTCTACCCTTCCTGCTGCAAGCGACTGCTGACCAAAGGTCTTAAAGAACAGACCTATGAAAAGCAGGATAATCAATATATTTTTTATTGAAATCATAGTTGATCATTATTGTTATTAAGTTATTTTTTAGTCACCAGTAATACTGGATGACCTGATCTGACTGTCACCTTGACAGCTCTCAGTTTCTTAGAAAAGTATCCTGAAACTCCCTGTATCAATCCCCTGCTCAGATCACTGGCAACCTGTTGCCCAGCAGATCGTGACATCGAAATATTCATTCCGGAACTTTGGCTCATATTCGCTGCTATTTCTCCTGCAGCATTGATTTCATCCGATCTCGGCACAAGTAAACCGAGCTGACCGTCAGTGCTATACACAAGAATCTCAACTGGAATTATATTTCCAGATACTTCTACGGCACTGATCTTTAATTGCAGTCGATTTCCCTGGAATTTTGCCTCTGCGACAAGCTCTGTACCTTTCGGCACATTATATCCAGCGATAATGGCTTCTTCAGATAATCTCAGCTTTAATGATCCGTCTCCTGACAATGTTTTTGTTTCCATAATCATTGCGCGGATACTGTTTCTTGCATTATCACTTTGAGTAGATTGACCAGGGGTAATAAAGTTCATGTTACGGTCAGCTATGCCGTTTAAGATCTCTGCTTGATCTTCTTCCCTGTATAAGCTGGATACGATGCTCTTTTTCACCCCTTTCATACTTTCGGTTTTCCCTTTTTTATTAGGTACAGCAGCTGTTTTAACCACTAATGAATCCAGAGACGGGCCGGCACTGACCGCAGGGACGCCATGCACGGCACTCCCAGATGGTAAATACCGCGAAGCCATTTCATATGACTTCTCCATTAGTGCTAACTGATCATTTAATGATGGTGTCTGCGGCACGTCCTTTTCCGAAAGGCGGTCTTTGAGTTCGTCAACCTGTTTACGAAGTGCCAGTTTTTCTTGGTCATCGTCCCGATAAAAAGAACCCAGAGTTTGCTGTGCATTGTGATAGCTGCTCAAAGAACTATTCTCTGTACCCTTCATCGCATATCCTCCTGAGTTGCCGCCATTAACTTTTGCCATCGGAACCTCACCGCTAACTGAGGTATCGGAACTATTCCAATAATCTGACAATGACATCAGCGAATTGCGCTTTGCGGCTTCCCTTTCATCAACCATTTCCTTCTCATACGCTTTTTGTTTGTCTGCCTGCAACCCCTTATCCGTTGCTTCGGGAACTGCATTTTTCAAACCCTTATCTTTATTTTCCTCACCACCATTTTTAGGTTTAAATATTAGATATAGACAGGCTATAAAAACTATTGCCATAAGCCCAAAAATGACCGGTTTCTTAAACTTGTCCTTTTTTGAGGAACTGCTACCCGTATTTTCTGCAGAATCATCATCTACAATAAGGCTTATCCGTTTATTCTCTTTCTCTTCCATTTTCGATATCTTTAGGATTTGTAACCAATTCTTTCTGGGAGGATTCATTATGAATCACAGCCGGAACCTCTATGTGACTAATGTCAATTTTATCGCCTTTGCCAAGATCATAAAAGACCTTGACAAGTACTCCTACGCCCATAAGCAGATAAAATGCGAATAGATAAAGTACATATCTGATCTGCTTTTTGACGGGTAAATTCCGCCATCTTAAATCAAGCTTCTCAAGCTCATTATCAATTGTTGTTCTAATGTTTTTCATAATTTTTCCTATTTAAAGCGAATTCCCTTCTTTAATTGAGTGTCTTTTAATTCAGGATTCATCGCCATCGCTATAGCATCCGATGCTGTAGGAAGGGTACCCGTTGTTACATCCATCACAATTGGTTTTAGTGACTTACTTACGCCCTCCTCATAAATAATCATCCGATGAACAGCAAATTTCCCATTGTTATAATCCATACACATATCACATTTTATCGATGACTGGTTAACACTATCTGATTTTATGCAAGTAGTAAACAACATTAGTCCATGTTCTTTATCTATTCCTCCACTTTGGTAGCTCTTAATGAATGCATTAAGATTATCTCCTAATTTTCCGAAATGACAAACTGTGATAACAAAATGGTCATCATAACCCTTTCCGATCAAAATATTTTTGAAGCTTTCGGCATCATAACTTTCTTTCATTTTATTTAATTTTAACGTTCGACGATTTCCTCATCCTTATTAGAAATCACCGCAAACTTCAGAATTTGAAAACCTTGCGGATTGGTATCAGATCGGACACTGTTAAGCAGATTGCATGAGGTGACAAGACTTCTTCGAGTAAGATTGCTCGATCTAATGATGAATTGTTTAGCGTAGGTGGTTACAGAATATGGGTACGAATTAAAATCACAGATCACGCTGTCCACTTCTATTCGTTGCTGAATGTTCCCAGAGATAATCCTGTTGTAATACCCCTTTTCAGAAAGATCACGATAATAATCAAATGCACTTTTGTCCGCCAGATCAAATGCACGTTTCATATTGCTTTCAATCGCGGCCTTATCTGGTGCCAGTGTGAAAAAGAGCTCATGGAACCTCCTAACATGCTCACGTGCCTCAACGGGGCGGTTTATGCTTGCATCTTGTGACAGCGCCAGCATCAGCGATTTTCCCTGATCCAGAACATATATTTTCTCCCGTTGTGCCGAAGCAAAGGAATAAGATTTCCACACAGCAAAAACTGCCACCGCAAGACACAGTATTGCAAAGACAATTGCGTATAGCCTGATCTGTTTGAAGCTGTTTTCGATATTTCTTAGCGTTCTGAATTCCATAATCAATTGCTTTTTTGTCCACCACTTTTATTATCAAGTAATTCTCCGCCAATATTCCCCACTACCGCTCCTGCAGCTGCTGCCCCAACATTTCCTGTACGCATTGCTGCCTGACTAACGTTACGCGTAAAGTTGCCAGCTCCGCCAGCCTGGATGATCCAGCTTGTAACAGTAGGAATAGTAAAGTATCCTACAATTCCGATAATCATAAAAATCAGGTAAACGCTATTCTCAGGATCAGGGACAAATGAAGGATCACTTAATAGCTCTATGTCCCGTTGCACACTCATGGCATTGATTTTTGCCAGCATAGCGCTAAATAGATCAGCGACCGGAAGCCACAGATAAACACTGATATATCTGCTGAGCCACTGGGTAAGCGTACTCTGAAATCCGTCCCATACAGATATGGCAAATGCAATCGGCCCCAGTATCGAAAGAACTATTAAAAAAAAGGTCCGGATAGTATCCACGACCAGTGCCGCGGCCTGAAAAAGAAGTTCGAGGATTTCCCTTAATTCTTTTTTGATTTCCTGTTTGATATTGTAGACTGCTTGATCACGGTACATACTGACCATCGTTGCGATATCATCAAATGACCAGCCCAGATCATCGAGCTTTTTGTCAAACTCCTCGTCGGAGACCAGGTATGCGGTAGCCGGGTTTCTCAGCATCGCTTCCTTTTCAAGAATATCTTTCTGCTGTTGCAGGGTATTGAGATCCAGAACCTGTCCTTCAAGCATCGAGTGGGTTCCTTTCACTATTGGACTCAGCACACCATTGATAGTACCTAGCACAATGGTCGGAAAAAACATGATACACAGTCCTATTGCAAAGGGTCTCAGCAAGGGAAAAACGTCTATTGGCTCTGCCCTGCTCAATGCCTGCCATACTTTTAAAGCAACATAAAATAAGGCTCCTAATCCCGCAACACCTTTTGCTACTACGGCCATCGTTTCCGACAAAGGCATCATTTCATCGTAGAGACCACGTAGAATCTCATGTAAGTTGTTAAATTCCATAACGCTCAGAATTAGTTACCAATATTTTTGACTAGCAGTTCCATATAGATCCATGACACGCTTCGTGTCATTTTGCTTTTTAGCTCGTAGGATGCTGACAGAGATATTTTTATTGGTATAATATCTTACAAGGCTGTGATACTGTTTAACCTCTTTATATACGCGATCAATAATCTCCATACGCTCCTTATCGTTCAGTGAAAGACTGCTTGAACTCACAATTTGCTTTAGTTCTTTAAGCAGTTCCGTACTCTCGTTCAGCAATGCGGAATAACCATTTCCTATCGCAACCAGCTCGGCAGCAGAAAAATTCTTATCATTTAGCATTTTTCCGAAATTGTTGACGTACAAGTTGCTTACATCCCCGACCAGTAGCACAGTCTGCTGAACTTTTCTAGCATCTTTAACCAGGTTATTGACAGCTTTAAGCTTGTCATAATACTCTTTGCCCTGTTCATATACTTTTTTGACTTCATTGAAATTCTTGACAACATTGCTTACTGTGCTCGAGGTTTGCACGATTTCATTCGCTGAATTCAAAATCCCAGAAGCCAGATTGGTGGGATCGGTAACGACCCATTGAGCCTTTACGTTTTGTGATATGGTAATGGACATCACCATAAACACGGTCATTAATAGATTTTTCATTTTTTTTATTTTTAGATTGTTTAAATATTTAAATTGTCTGTGGGCGAAAGCCCTTTGATTTTCCGAAGAGAAATCTTTTTGATAGCTGCTTCCACGTCGCCGCCCATATCGTGGGCAAGATTCATCACTTCCATTTTCTCCGATTCCTCAGTTGTATAGGCCAAATACTCCTGTTCGCTCACCTCTGTAGCGTAGACCGCCGAATGTGTTCCTCCAAGCCCTATCCAAACTTCCTTGTACTTACGATTAGGATCATTGTCCTGATTAATCGAAAGGATCTGCGATTTTTCACGCTCAGTAAGTCCAAGCATATTTTGGATGTCGTCAAATTTGTTGGCGTATTTCCGCTGGTCGAGTAAAATCTTGCAGTCACTATTATTGATGATCGTTTCTTTTACAATCGGAGACTGTATGATATCATCCACTTCCTGCGTTACCACAATTGCTTCCCCAAAAAATTTCCTGACGGTTTTGAATAAATAGCGTATATATTCGGCCATTCCTTCTTTAGCAATTGCCTTCCAGGCCTCCTCTATGAGAATCATCTTACGGATACCTTTTAACCGGCGCATCTTATTGATAAAGACCTCCATAATGATTATTGTCACTACTGGGAACAGGATTTTATGGTCTTTGATCGCATCTATTTCAAAAACAATAAATCTCTTATTAAGCAAATCAAGCTCTTTTTCTGAGTTTAATAAATAATCGTACTCACCGCCTTGGTAGTAGGGTTCAAGAACGTTCAGAAAATTGGCTAGATCAAAATCTTTCTCCCGTACTTCCTTGTCCTGAAGGACTTTTTTGTAATCTCCTTTGACGTATTCGTAGAATCCGTTAAAACACGGTATTTCATCACTGTTTTTAATTCGATCAATATATCCTGCAACCGCATTGGACAATGCCACTTCCTCACTACGTTTTGGCGCTTCGTCGTCCCGTTTCCATAAAGTAAGGATCAATGTCTTAATGCTTTCCCTTTTCTCTATATCAAAGACACCATCTTCAGTATAGAAAGGATTAAATGAGATCGGGTTCTCCTCGGTATAGGTGAAATAAACGCCATCTTTTCCTTTTGTCTTTCCTTTTATAAGCTCACATAATCCCTGATAAGAGTTACCTGTATCCACTAGTAGTACATGAGTTCCTTGCTCATAATATTGTCTCACCATATGATTGGTGAAGAATGATTTTCCACTTCCAATTTTTGGGTGGGCTGGCGGGCTACTCAGTTAAGAATAGCCCGCCAACCCCCAGATGGCCCTAGAATGAAACGGTTTCTATTCGTGATAATCCCCTTTTTCATCGGCAAATCACTGAGGTCCACATGTACCGGTTTCCCTGTCAGCCTATCTGCAAGCTTAATCCCAAATGGCGACAGCGAATCCTGATAATTCGTCTCTTGGGTAAAAAAACATAATGCTGGTTCGATGAAGGTATAAAAGGATTCTTCGGCGGGGAAATCACCTGCATTGCCAGGAATACCCGCCCAAAATAAAGTGGCCGCATCTACCGTATTATGTCGGGGCTTGCATTCCATGAGAGCTAGCGCACTTCCGACATCATTTTTCAGGTTTCGAAGATCCTCGCGATCTTCACTCCATGCAAATACATTATAATGTGCCCTTATCGAGGGTGAGCCGTGAGAATGGGCTTCATTAAGATAACGTTCGATCCATTCCTTGTTTATCTGGTTTGCCCGACTATAACGCGCCAGCGAGTGCATATTCCTGGCTGACTTCTCAAATTTTTTGAGGTTTTCGGAACTGTTATCAATAAATAGGTATTGATTATAAATATGGTCACAGCTCAGCATCAGTCCAACAGGACTTGCAAAGGACAGCATGCAGTCACTTCGATCTGTGGAAAGCCTGTCATAACGGTTACAGTCCGAAACGGTTCCGGGAAGATCATCCGTATTTGATAAGGTATGGAGGACCATCTTTTTGCTACCGATCCTGAGTTCTTCTGCTCCTAATGCTATATCCTGCAGAACAGGATTATTCTCCCTGGACAGCGTAAAATACTGTTCAAGAATTCCAGTCTGCCCGTCGGTCCCCAAAATTTCACCCTCGCGGATCTGATCCATTGTTATATGACCACTGTCATTAATTATCCGCTGGAACTGGCTCACCGACTCCAAAAAACGTCGCATTCCTTCTTTATCCCGAATTTCCTTGGGCACAAGATTCCCCTTGCATAGACTGCTGAAATTGCTCTGCGACTGCATCCGTGACTTTGTCGTTTTTGTCAGGAAAACGTAGCAGTAATGGTTTAAGAAGGGACGTTCATTAAAGTGGAGCTGGAAAGAACGTGACAAAAAGCTGTGTTCATTTCTTTCTATGTCCGGTTGATATTGCTCTTTAAGGTACCAATCCTGCTTGTGCAGGATACTATAATCAGGTAAAGTTTTGATCGCTTTACACCAGGAAGAATGAATGGATTCATACACATCCGTGCCTACGGTGAAAATTTCAGGTAGCCGTACCCGGAAACAAACCGTAAGATCTCCTTCCTTCGATATGATGCAGTTGTTCTCAATTGCAAGAAGGGGAAAACGGCTTTCTAAAGTTGTGATCTTAGAAATATTTCTCATGATATCGTTTAAGATTTAGCGTTAAAATTTTGATTATTCTCACCTTTAGCTGTTGGAGAATTTAGGTAAGACTGGACAGGTTTACGAGTGATGATATACTGCGGGTGCTTTCTTTTCGCACTTAGCTTCATCAGGCCATATTCACCATACCTGTTGTTCAGGCTGAAAGTTTTCCAAACGATCAACGATGCAGATAGGAATCCCACCGAAAGGCAGAGATACATATTTACGTTGGCCATGTACAGCACCATTACGAGGATCAGCACAAATAATAATCCTCCAGCAAATCCAAACAGATATTGCGCTTTCAACCCCTTAAATTCAACTGTACAGCCGATTCCCTTATTGATGTTAAAGGTTTTCATGTTCTTAAGATTTAAAATTTAGGGTTCCCTGCACTATCGCTAGGTCATAGTTGGCGGTAAGTACTTCAATCTTTTTCTTTGGCACTTTTCCCGAATGTTTATCTACCAGCACCTCTTTCTGCATTTGTACAGTGTGCCAGTCAAAATCCCGGCTGAATTTGTTAAGGATCTCACTTGGATAACTGCTCAAAAGAAATTTTCCCTTTGTATGTGATAGACACAAAAGCAGAGATTCAAAATCATCTTTACTGTACCCATCGTAATGACCGCAGTCGCTATTAAAATAAGGCGGATCACAATAGTGAAAGGCCTTTTCGTGATCTCGCGAATTGATAATTCTAATGGCATCCGTGTTTTCGATCTGGACATTCTGTAGACGTATGGCATATTGCTCGGAAAATGAAGTACGTTTGTTGCTCATTCTTTTGGAAGAGGTCTGATCACGAACATCGTATCCCCACGAATCACCAATCTTTGCACTAAAAGACTGATTACATAACACCCATACTGCCCAGGCACGTTGTAACCTATCAAAGAGATGAGGATTGTTATAGATCACCAGCGCATCGCTATGAAGCGATCTGCTGTGAAGTGTAATCCGGATCATTTTTTCCAGCTCTACAAACTGATTTTGGACAATCTCATAGAAGTTGATCAGCTCACGGTTGCAATCGTTGATCACCTCAACCTCAGATTTCGGTTTAGACCAGAATATTGCGCCGCCACCAACAAATGGTTCCACATAAGTATAATGTGGTGGAATTAGAGGAATAATGATCCTTGCCAGCTGCTGCTTTCCGCCATAGTATGTCAGTGGCGTTACCATCTTACTTTTTGCCATAATTGAAAAAATTTAATAGCATCAGCCTAAAGAAAAAATGACCGTAAGATCGTCGCTGCGACAATCAGGAATATACACGCGCCGAACCAGCTGGCCGCTGTCTTTGAGGTATCAGGATCCCCCGAACTGAATTTGTTGTACACCTTCACTCCACCGATGAGCCCGACCACAGCACCGATCGCATAGATCAGCTTTGTTGCGGGATCAAAGTAACTTGTGACCATCTGTGTCGCCTCTTGAATGCCGGCAGCACCATTTCCCTGTGCAAATACCTCATTGCTGGCAAGTGAAATCAACAGCAACCCAAGCAAAATTTTTTGTTTTGATTTTTTCATGTTTCATTACATTTTAAGTTTGTAATACCCGTTTCTACGGGCTTGGAAACAAAGGTGTTCGAGATTAGATCAGATTGGGGGCAGCGTGGTATTAGACGTACTAAGTTTGCCGTTGATGTCCTAATCGGACTTAGGAAAACAAAAAAAAAACCGCCAGACTGGAAAAGTCTGGCGGTCTTACTACTATGTGCTACAATTTCCGTCCCTTCTTATTTTCTTTATTTTCAGTTCTTTTTTTTACTGCATCCTTGATGGGTTGTTTGAGTTTATTTTCAGAAATAAGTTGATCGATTCCAGACTTATTCCATGGGATCACATCGGCCTTAAAGTCAAGCCGAAGACCCGTTTCTTTTAAGCCTTCTATTTCCGCCCACCCCCATTTTCGATTCCACCCTACGGGATCAAGGGTCTTCACAAATGGTATTTCAACAAATAATAGGTCTTTTGGATATTCTACAACTTTATCCCATTCGATCTGCCCTATTTCATGTGTTTCAGGGTTATACGGAAATGCATAGGTATTTTTTTCGTCAACGTACCAGTCCTCAAGCTCATCAAAACTTATCCCCATCGTGGAAAAATCATCCTTGGGCCGTAAAAGATCTATCCGTGCATCTGCATAAAAGATGTGGCCACCAATTTCAATTGTTGGAAGTTCTCCATTTTTAATTCGCCTTGTTAATACTTCCTGATCGACCATAAGCTCAAAATCGCTAAGTAAAAGGATTTCCTCAACAGCTTTATTGTATTTCTCTGCCATCTGCTCTGGGGCCAGCGTAACAAATTGCGGAGGCATTATGGTTAAATCCTGTCTACTTGTCTTGTCGAAATGATCAAAGCGGTATCCTGCTTCCCCCAGATCGATCATATCCTCCAATGTGTAGCGGTTTTCTGGGTTAGCCCTTTCTCGAAATTCGAATTTCTCCACATCAATGATAAACTCAATTCCGTAATCTGGATCTGTATAGATCGGTAGTTCTTTTTCCATAACTCAGCATTTTATTATTTTTTATTAATGTAATTGCTGAGCTAAAGTCTGCCGTAACCCAATATATTTGATGATTTGATGTAAATCGAGGTACCATTTTTCTATGATTTTCCTATCTAATATTAAAAAAGTCTATATTCAAAATTTTGGCCGCTTCCCTTTCCATAATTTCTATAATCTTTATCAATATCAGAACATGCCCCTACCCTTTTTCCGGGATTTAGGTAGGGACTGCGCCTCTTTATTTTCCATCCTTTTCAAAGCGACCTCAGATAAGATCTGACCCACAACTTCTTTTATTGGAACAGGAACAGATACAGACCTACCTTGCTCTATACCATTATTATTGGTAACTGTTGATAGCCAATCAATATAATTTCTGGCATCTTCCATATTAACAGGTTCCATTTTCCTGTAGCCTATACTTTTTGAATCATCAAGTCCGATGTAAAATCCGTAATCGGGAAAATCAAGCTTATCATAAACAATAATAATATTGTCAATTGATTTTTGTGAAACATTATTTTTATGACTGGCTATTATCTGACCTTTGTATTCTTCAATTATATAATCAGGATCATCCTTTGCTATCATTGTTGCTTTATTTATTGTTACTAATTAGTGCCTTCCAAATTCAGAATCAAATAAAATCCCCGATATCGAAACTGTCCAGTGCAGTATTATGATCCTCTTTCGGAATAAAAATATGTTTTTCCGATAACGACTTATCCAAAAGTCTGGCAATCTTCTGAGAAGCTCCATCAATGGACAGTTGCATCATAGCAAGAAATTCTGTTCCCTCAATTTTTTGGATGATGTGCGTAGTTTCCTCTTCTTGCGCTGCATCCAGACTTTCCTTCTGCAACAGGTTCCCAACTTTTGTCAGTTCATTTAAGGAAACTGCCTGTCCAAACCGATCATCATCCGTTAGAATATCATCGAAATCCTCAGAGTCTTCTACATTAAACTTAGAGGCATCTTCTCCTTCCTGGTCATTTTCGATTGAATCGTTGTTACCCTCATCCACCTTATTTACTAACATTTGCTCAATCAGCTTTTTCCTGTTGGCAAGCCAGACCGGTGTTTTTTCATTTTCAGGAATTGCTACCCCACCGATGACATGCGGTTCAGCTTCCTGCTCAACCTTTCGATATTTTTTCCGCTGAGGTTTCATAAACCTCACCTTGTCAACCAACAATAGTATAATCACGACAATTAGGCAAAACAATATTACAATCTGCATTAAACCCTCCATGATCTTAGAAAAGGGGTTTTGATTTGTCGTTGAATTCCTTCACCAGGATTTCCGCAAATAGCGCGAAATGATGCCTCAATATGTTATCAAGCAACGCATATAAAGGTATTTTATCCTCACCTATTACATTCGCAATTCTCAATAATCTGGTGTGATTCTCACCGCTAACATAGATGCTCTTATCTCCACGCTTATCCATGAAGCTATCTGATAGGAATAGTGATTCATATTTCACATTTTCATACGCTACCTGCTGATGGACCTTTACGGTAACTTCAACTTGATTTTTTTTCTTTTTCATCTTATAAAATGGGTTTAAATTTTTTATTGAAATACTCAGTAATCTCATCTCCATATTCTCGGAAGTGATTTTCCAATATATTGTCTATATATGAATACAGCGTTACTTTATCCTCCCTGGTCAACTGCACTATTCGCAATAGCCGCTCATGATATTCTGATCGGATATAGACAACCTTGCCACTTCTGCCACTGGGAAAGCGGTTTACAAGAAATAACTCTTCGTAATCCATCTTTTTGCCAGCTCTTGTTCTGGATTTCTCAACTTTAGCCAGTGAATCTGTATTTTTGTCCATACCCTTCTCCGAATTTGTCGCAGGCAAAGGTTCATCACCAGACATGATGTTCATCAAGTACTCCTCATCTATGATGGGTTTCTCAAACTCTTTACGATCTTTCTTTATTGCCATCCTACATATGAATTACCTTTAGAAACTCTATAACGAATTGGTCCACACGTGTGGCTTTTAAAATTTGCACATCAGCAGGTAAGAGTGTCGATTTAAACACATAATTACCTGTATCATCAATTTCTTTTCGAAATCGTTTACTGTCCATGATCCGCGACTGCATTATACGTATTGACAGCTCCTCTATCACACTTTGATATAATTCGTAAAGACCTGTCTTTTCCCTGCCATCAACCTGATTCCAGAATAAGTATAAAGATTGCTCAATGGCATTTTTATTCTTTGCTGGAAGTTTTAGAAAAACCTCACTGAATGCGAGTGTGCTCTCCACAACAAGCCGGTCCGCAGTAATAGGTGAAAAAATAAAATTCATTCCTTTTAAAGCACCGATGACTCCGTGTGTATTGGCGGTGCCGGGGAGATCAAAAAAAATAATATCCGGCGTAACGGAGCTTGTCTCACAATATTCAAAGGCTTTTTCAAGCGCATTTTCCGCCTTACATTTTATGATCGGATAAGCCTTCTTATTGATCGTATGGAACTGTTTAACCGCCAGTTTTTTATGGAAATCGCTTTCCATAATAGTACGCTTATCTCTTTCACGTATACCGATAAGGCTATGTTGTGGAAAATCGCAATCCAGTACCACGATATTATATCCAAGACGATAATGCAGAACGCTGGCGAGAAGGATTGTTATCGTCGATTTACCGACTCCGCCTTTCTGTGCATAAATGCTTACCTTTAATGTTTCCTTCTTTTTTTCCATATTATATTATTTTATATCTTCTTAATTTAAAAGTTGTATCGGAGAGCAAATACCTAAGTTTACAAATGCATCGTAAAATATGTGTATAGTCAGTATTACTGGTTTAAAAAAGACCTTGCATAAAGGCTCATATCTTACTTGTAAATCATATGTCCTTCTTAAAATATAGTAGGCTGGTAAAGCAACTTCCTCTCTTAATGACCTAACATTTTACCAGTTTTATGCTTTTACGCTTTTATAGTTTTACAGTTTTAAAACCTAATACTTTTATGCTTTTACAATTACTTGCTTTGTTAAATGGTAAATTGACCATAGTTCTTACCGCCATGCTCTATGCAAAAGAAGGCAACTGTAGGGGGCTGTAAAGCTGATGCTTTACTACCTTTCCTCTTTTTACCTACGGTTTCCGAAAGCTCTTTATAATGCGAACTTTATTCTATTCTTTCTCATATCTGTTCCCAAGAACAGAGCAAGTTGTGTTTTGAGTGCCTCAAAACTCGTTTTGTGCCCCAAAACTACTTGCTCTACCGAGGGCTGGGTAATCCTCCGAAGTCGGATTTACCTATTATATGTCTTTGCGATTTTATGTGAATCGGTAGGAAAAACAAGGTTTTTAATAGCTCATAATTATGAATGTTCATCGCTTTCTTTTAGTTTCTGGAAAAAAGATATGACAGCGAATCATAAAGGAGGTCGAAAACCTAAAATGGACAAAGCTACCCACCGATACGTATTCCGTCTTACGGACGAAGAAAACGCCAGATTTCTCTCATTATTTGAGCAATCAAGACTTGATAATAAAGCTAAATTTATTGTTTCGCTATTGTTTGAAAGGAAGATAAATTCAGTTATTATAGATAAGAGCACCATTGATTACTGTACAAAATTATCGCAATTTTTTGCACAGTTCCGTGCAATTGGAGTCAATTACAATCAGATAGTAAAGATCCTGCACACTAATTTTAGCGATAAAAAAACCGTTCATTATCTCGGAAAGCTTGAACAGCACACCAGAGATCTGGCCGGGATCTGCCGCGAAGTTTTACTGCTCAGCAAAAAGTTTGAAGCTGAATATCTCATTAAAAAAGAAAAACTATGATTGCAAAAATAGGTCGCGGGTCAAATATGTATGGTGCTTTAAATTATAACCTCTCCAAGGTTCATCAAAATGCTGGTACAATTTTACACCTCAACAATATGTTCGAAACTCCTAGTGGCGAATATACGACTACACAGCTACTATCCTCATTCATTGCCAATTTAGCTGCAAATAAAAAAACAGAAAAGACAGCAATCCATATCTCGCTAAATCCTGATCCAATTGATATCCTATCAGATGAAAATTATGTCAGAATTGCAAAGGAATATATGGGAAAAATGGGCTATGGCGATCAACCTTATGTTGTATTTAGGCATAATGATATCGACCGCAGCCACATCCATATTGTTTCAACAACAGTGGACAAAAATGGAATCAAAATATCCGATGTTTTTGAGAAGAAAAGATCAATGGAAATCTGTCGCAATATTGAAAAAAAGTATAATTTAGCACGTGCCGACGAAAAGGAATGTTTTAATGAAAGTCTTACTTTCCAACCAGTAGATCATACGAAAGGCAATATTAAAAGCCAACTTGCGGCTGTTGTAAGATACCTGCCTAACTACTATTATTTTCAAAGCCTTGGCAGTTATAATGCGTTGCTATCGCTATTTAATATCGCCGTCGAATCCACGAAAAAGGAATATAGTGGTGAATTTAAGGAAGGTTTAGTATATTTCGCATTGGATAAAAATGGGGAAAAGGTGACCAATCCCTTCAAAGCGTCCCTTTTCGGGAAAGAAGCAGGGCTCATAGCACTTCAAACACATTTTATAAAAAGTAAAGAACTTGCTGCAGAAACTAAAGAAAAAAGCAAAAATATCATTGCGCAAGCCATTAGTATAGCCCGAAATGAAAAGGACTTTAAAGAGTATTTAATAGACCATGGGATCAATGTAGTGATCCGAAGAAATGATCAAGGCAGATTATATGGAATTAGCTTTATAGATCATAATTCGCGCAACGTATTCAATGGCTCTCATCTTGGTAAGGGATTTTCGGCAAATTCATTCAATGCGCTGTTTTCAAGTAGCCAAAGTCCTAAGGTAGTAGAATATATAGAAGGTTCACAAAAAAAAGATACTTCAACGCAATCAAGATCGGCTAACCATTCGCTCCATCCACTATTCGACTTTATGATAAATAACGGATCTGTTTTTAGTGATTGGGGACTACTTGATCAGCTTCTACTTCATGGGATGACAGAAGATCCAGAAGAACATCTATTTGAGTTTAACATGAAAAAAAAGAGAAAGCGCAAAAGATAAGGAGTAGCATCAAAAATAATCCTTAAAATATGGTGAACGACATTAGGATCCTACTACATTAGATAGTCAAAGCAGTATATTTCCACTAAGCTAAAAAAAAGGAAGTCCTAAATTCGGACTTCCTTATTATCTCTATGGAATACTTTTCCTATAAAAAGGAATAGCAAGCAATTGAAAACATATTACACAAAGAACAGACCTTCGGCTTGGAAGCCATTTGGTTGTACAGCCGGCAATTTTTCTAATTCAGCTTTTTCGCCCCTTCTAACATAGTCCCTAATGATGGAATCACCACCTGAACCTTGAATATATTTACCTGTAGCTCTTTCAACCCATCCATGAACTACTACGCCAACAAATCTTTTGTATTCTGTTTTATTTGCAAGGGGGCTGGTATCTCGAAAGTTTTCTCGAGCATTACCTGTAAGATTAGCTTGAGGATGCTTAGAGTGATCATATTTCCACCAAACTGCTAATGATATTTCGCCAAAACTGATTTCTCTCCAAATAACGACGCTTTGATATCCGAACAATTCGACAAAAATGTAGCCTGTTTCTTTCTTATCCTTTTCAACCTGAAAAAAATCTTTGTTTTGTTTCAGAATTTCATTTAAACCCGCTACCAATAAATTGCGATATGGATTCTTCGGTCTTAAGTCTAATTTCGTTGCATCAGTAGTCTGATAATCCAAAGAAGGTATATCAGAGTTATTAAGTAAATTCTGAAAATGTTTCCAACTGTGAAATCCGCTTTGTTTTGAGGCAAGCTCCAAAGCCTCATGATGAGAAATATTCTGAACTTTTTTAATAGATTTTGCGATACGCTTAATATAATCGGCAGTATGCCCATTTACTTTTTTTTCCATGTTTTAACAATATACCTTGCATAGAAATCATGTCACCTGTCAGCCAAAACCCCTTACAAGAAATTTGTTAAAGTGGTATAAAAAGTTAGATACAGTGCTAAAATAGCTTCGCTAAGACAAGTGGCAAGCTTCTGTAAAGCTCGAAACAAATATAGCAAAATATTTTGGTATTATTTTGCCTTTCAGAGCTATGAGGATGAACTCAAATCATAGCCTGTACCTAAGAGCGACCTGGCGCCAGATATCTTCGGCCAAATCCTGGTCTTCACCATGTTCAAAACTCCATTTGTCGTTTTCCTTTTTTAGTCTCTGCACCAAGCCATCCAAGAGTATCTGAAATTCCGTCATATTTTTATTCAATTCTCTCTTCAATAGTACGACTTGAAAATCACGCTTTTTAAAGGTGATTCTGAATACCTGCTTATTAAATTGTTCTTCAAATTGTCCAATAGTATCAAACATAATCCACTTCCGAAATTCAGTCTAATGATAGCAATTTTCTAGCAGATAAAAAACCAGATGAGCAATGTTAATCTGTAAAATTCCAATAAGATTGGGAAGAAATAGGCAAATATATACCATATTATACATCAACAGAAAAATCAGCTCTCAAGACTAATATCTATGGTGAAACTTTTCACTTATGCAAGAAGACGATTTAAGGGGCCTCGCAAAAATTATGGCTTTTATGCGAGCTGTCAGCATCCTTTTAGTTTTGATGAATTTCTACTGGTTCTGTTACTCCTTTTTCTATGATCAGGGTTGGACGCTGGAAGTCGTCGAGCGAATCCTAAAAAATTTCCAGAGAACCTCTGGTCTATTTACAAATTCAACTTATAGCAAACTGTTTGCCCTAATCTTATTGGCATTGAGCTGCCTCGGAACTAAAGGTGTCAAAAACGAAAAAATTAAATGGAAAAAAATTAATACGTTTCTATTTACCGGATCGACACTTTACCTTCTCAATTTCCAACTTCTTGAAATATCAGGCATTTTATATATGATTACTACATCTGCAGGCTTTATCCTGCTTATGGTTGCTGGATTATGGATGAGCAGACTGCTTAAAAACAAGTTGATGGATGATCCTTTCAATAATGAAAACGAAAGCTTCATGCAGGAGACAAAACTTTTAGAAAATGAGTTTTCCGTTAACCTGCCGACAAAATTTTATTATCGTGGAAAATGGAATCACGGATGGATATCGGTGGTGAACGTCTTTCGCGCATCTATCGTACTAGGTACTCCTGGAAGTGGTAAGAGCTATGCGATCGTAAACAATTACATCAAGCAACACATTGAAAAAGGTTTCGCCATGTACATCTACGATTTCAAGTTTGATGACCTTTCACAAATCGCTTACAATCATCTCCTGAAGCACAATGACAAGTACAATGTAAAACCCAAATTCTACGTAATCAACTTTGATAATCCACGAAAAAGCCATCGCTGCAATCCCCTAAATCCTAAATTCATGACCGATATCTCTGATGCATACGAAGCATCTTATACCATTATGCTAAACCTAAATAAGACGTGGATCCAGAAACAAGGGGATTTTTTTGTTGAGTCACCAATCATCCTCCTAGCAGCGATCATCTGGTTTTTGAAGATTTATGATAATGGAAAATATTGTACTTTTCCGCACGCAATCGAACTACTTAATAAAAAATATGCTGATATTTTTACAATACTAACAAGTTATTCTGAGCTTGAAAACTACCTTAGTCCCTTTCTTGACGCCTGGGAAGGCGGAGCCCAAGATCAACTACAAGGCCAGATTGCCTCCGCTAAAATCCCGCTATCAAGAATGATCTCTCCGCAGCTCTACTGGGTTATGTCCGGGGATGATTTTTCATTGGACATAAACAATCCGAAGGAACCAAAAATCCTATGTGTTGGCAATAATCCAGATAGACAGAACATATACTCGGCTGCCCTCGGCTTATACAACTCCAGAATCGTAAAAATGATAAATAAAAAGGGAAAACTTAAAAGTTCCGTTATTATTGACGAGCTTCCCACAATTTATTTCCGTGGATTGGATAATCTCATTGCAACTGCTCGAAGCAATAAAGTGGCTGTCTGTCTTGGTTTTCAGGATTTCTCTCAATTGATCCGGGATTATGGTGACAAGGAAGCGAAAGTTATACTCAATACCGTTGGAAATATATTCTCAGGTCAGGTCGTGGGTGAAACAGCCAAAACACTTTCAGAAAGGTTTGGAAAAATTGTCCAAAAACGTCAATCGATATCTATCAACAGAAATGATACCAGTACATCTATATCAACACAATTAGACAGTCTGATTCCGGCTTCTAAAATATCTACTCTTTCCCAGGGAATGTTTGTAGGAGCAGTTGCTGACAATTTTGGTGAGAAAATAGAGCAAAAGATATTTCATGCCCAAATCGTAGTAGATACGGAAAAGGTGGACTTAGAAACTAAAAACTATAAGCCTATTCCAGAGATCCGTTCTTTTATTTCAGAAACTGGCGAGGACAGGATGGACAAAGAAATTGATCAAAATTATCGCCAGGTCAAACTTGATGTTTCAAAAATTATTGCAAGTGAACTTTCGAGAATTGAGAACGACCCGGAATTAGCTCACCTTGTTAGAAAAACTTAGCCATTTCGTTCTGTAAACATATATCAATTTCAAACCAATTAATGTGTCTCACGTAGTTTTAAACTAAGATATAATAAAAGGCTTATTTATTGAATCATTTTTATACTTCGAAAAAGAAATTTCAGTATATTTCTGTCAATAAAAAAGCCTTTTTTAATGCCTTACAAGTATTCGGATGAACAGCGAATAGAATGGTTAAGAAGCCTACATCCAAAATTTGATGAACAGAATTGGCACGACGACGTCGTAGCCCATTTCAGCCATATCAAAAACTTTCATTTTTTCAGATCTGCAGGAACGTTTACGGAAAAAATAGATCCCCGTAAGATTTGTGGGATTGATTATTCCTATGGTTACAACTGTATAATGCACAAACCGAAAGATTGGCGATATTATTGGTTACAATTTTTTACTGATTTGCGCAGGTTAGATCGTGTCATTGACAATTTTCCAACCAAAGAAAAAGTTATTGACCATATCCACAACGCAAAAGAAGCTAAAACTGTAGTTCAATATGGCGATCGTTACTTTACTATTGGTGGTCAACATCGCTTATGCCTTGCAAAATTTTTGGAGGTTACTGAAATTGAGGTAGATGTAATAAAATATGTTTTTGATCGAGTTCATTTCGTTTGTGAAATGCGTTTTCAAAGAACTATTCCTTTTTTGCAGGAATTAGGATTACTCCCTCTTGATTATTATACAGATCTTAATTACGATTTTTTTATCGTAGAATTCGCAGGCCAGTACGTGTCCATAAAAAAAAAGTATGCAGCTTTTATATTGAAAAGATATACGACCTTAAAAAAGATACCATTGAAAGGATTTATAAATTATATAAAAGCTATGGACACGAATTATTATGACAAGACGAGGATTGATGAAGATGTTAAGCTTTATATCTTGGATGCCTACTTGTTGAAGCATATTAAAGCAAGTAAAAAATTGTTGCATGTTAATGCAAAAAACTAACTATTGATATTGTTATTATGCTTCAAAAAACACATAAAATAAGTTTCCATTTTTATGATACCGGTGGCGGTGACGCCATTCACATAAGATTTTTAGGAGAAGATTCGAACTGGCACAATATACTTATTGACGGTGGATACGCCCGTGAATATAAAAATGCTTTTGCTCCACTTATCAAAGAAATTTTAGCTGCTGATGAAGTCGTTGACCATTGGATAATCAGCCATGTTGACAGAGATCACATCGGTGCAGTTCTGGGTTTCCTACAAGATAATACCATAAAAGATAAGCCCAATGCTGTTAAGAGGTTTATATTTAACAGTACCACCGAACCTATCCAAATACCCAGTGAGAAAATTTCAGTCCGTGATGGCATTACTTTAAGAGAATATATCAAAAAGAGCTACATTCAAAGCGAACCTTCTATAAATACAAAAACAAAATCTATTGAGGTTCAGGGTCTGCAGATGACGATCCTTTCGCCAACGCCTGAAAAACAAAAAAAAGCTGAAGATTTATGGACCGTGGAAGAGCGGACAATGAAAGTTGGCAGAAAAGCTTCACAGTCAGATCATGCGAAAACTATCTCTGAGCTTAAAGATCTACCTTTTCATCAAGATAAAGATGAAGTTAACGGCAGTTCCATCGCTATCCTTGTTGAATTTGGCGACATTAAGGCTTTACTTTTAGCAGACAGCCACCCATCAGATATTGAAGATAGTCTTTCTGCCTTACGGTATAGTTCAACAAATCCCATTCCTCTCTCCTTTATGCAGTTATCTCATCACGGAAGCAAAGCAAATACGAGCGTTGGACTATTGGAAATGGTCAACACAGAAAATTTTGTTGTTACTGGTAATGGCATCCATAATCGACATCCAGATAAGGAAGCTTTGGTAAGATTACTAGAACACGGAAAGAAAAATGAAATAAAAATTAAAATTCATTATTCCTGTGACACAAAGGAATTGAGAGATCTATTTAAAATTGATGCAGAAGTAGAATCGTGCTACGAATTTGATACTACCTATAAGAAAATCGGTCCTGAAAACGAACTATTTTTATTCGAAAAAATTACTGAAAAAATATGAACCTAAATTTGCCCCAGCTCTCTACTATCAGAATTCAATGCAATGAAGACATTGGGACCGCAGTTATATACTTTCCAGATGCCGATACTGAATATGTATATATTTTAACCGCAAAACATTGCTTAGTTGGGGAAAAGTTTAACAAAACGTATTCAAAAGAAAGAATACTGCTAGATCAAATTTTCAATGAGGAGTCCTTGACCTATCATTCATATGTTCTTTCAGATACTGCAGTCGTGATAACCTCAGTAAATAATGAAGAAGATTTGGCCTTAATTATTATTCCTGCGAATGATATAGTAGCACTAACCGGAAAGAGGTTTTTCAGTCAGGTAACTGATACAGATGATACTATTCAAGACTATAAAGTTAGGGGATTCGCAAATTTTAATGATCAAAAAGACGACCAGCCTTTTTCGCTTAAATTTCTTGAAAATAAAAAGCATAATCCAAATATTTTCACATTGCATCATGAAGGAGCGCTAGATACTTTTTATCAACAGGCCATGTCAAATGTATCAGGTCTTTCAGGTTCAGGAGCCTATGCCGATCTGTTCGGAAATCTCTATTTTGTAGGAATAATCCATACATACGAAGATGGTAATACATTTATAGCAACGAAGATTTCAGCATATAATAACCTCATTGATCCTAACAAATTCAAACTTATTGAAGAATTAAAACCCGAAACTAATCCTGAAATATTGGATAGTTATGGGATAATGGATAAAAATAGGGAAATAATCAATTTAAGAACTAGGGAGACAGTTGGTTCATTCAATGTTCATCGTGATACAAGTTTTTTGACTCGTGCTATCAAAGAAAATAATCTTGTCGTTATCCATGGGAAGCCCGGTGTGGGAAAATCAGCGCTAGCGAAGGCTGTGGTGACAGAATTAAAATCCGAAGGTGATTATACTGTCATTACGCTTACTCCAGAAAATCTCTACTGTAATACCTTAGATGAAGCAATGAAGAGTGCCAGATATAATGCGACAATCCCTCAAATTATCGGTAGTCCCCTATCCGCACGAAATGTTCTTATTTGGATTGAAAGTTTTGAAAAATTAATAGAATCCGAATTTTCGGGGGCATTTAATGAACTGCTCCAAGTTATCAAATCAAATAATCGTATTATCCTTTTAATAACAGTTAGGGAATATTTGTTACAAAGGTTTCGCATTCATTTTTATTTTGAGCTTCCAAAAAACAATACATATTTAGAAGTCAATGATTTTAATGATGGAGAGATACAACAAGTTCAGGATGCCATCCCCCAACTTAAAACATTACTTGAAAATCCAAAAATCAAGCATTTACTTCATAACCCCTATTATCTTGACAAGGCTGTTCGTATTATTCCTTTTCTGGAAAGTGAGCAACAATTAGATGAAATAAAATTTAAGAAGTTGATGTGGCAGCATATAGTGGAGAATGGAAACATATCCAGAGGAGCTGTTTTTTACGAAATTTGTGTAAAAAGATCACGAGAGATGCGCCTCTTCACCGACTTTTCAGGAAGTGATGAGCTGATTTCTCAACTTTTGAGAGACAACATTATACAACAGAACGATATCGTAATAAATCCTGAATATAGTCCATCACATGATATTTTAGAAGATTGGGCGTTGATAAGATTTATTTCAGAGCAAAAAAGGCTGATGCCGGACAGTAGAACTTTTTTAGAATCCATGGAAAATAACCCTGCAATGAAAAGGGCATTTAGGTTGTGGATGGAAGAATACTATGTTACGGATCCCGTCGCATCGGTAAGTTTTGTTTATGACCTTTTGCAAGATAGTTTATTGTCACAATCATGGAAAGACGAACTTTTAGTTGTATCACTTCGTTCTCAGAACGCTGCAATACTTTTAGATGCATTAAAAGATAATCTTCTTAGCAACCAAGGGCAGTTTTTGAAACAGATAATGTTTTTGCTTCAGATCGGATGTAAACGTATAGACCCGACCAAACAAAGTTTAGATCAGTTATTACCAATAGGTTCAGGCTGGGACTATATTATAGATTTTATTTGGGATAATTATGATACAATTTCATCGTTCAAAATCGATAGCGAATACATAGCACTTATTGAGGCGTGGGCGACCCAACTACCGGAATTCAATCCGCAAACACTTCCAACTTGTTCAAAAAGTGTTGCCCACTTTTTGGAAAGATTCGTTCATCGGGTTCAGAAAGTATTTATTGGTGGGGCAAAATACCATTCTGTCAACTCCGTTTTAAAGCCATACATAAAAATAATCTTTCAATTGACGGCGTCGGCCCCGTCGATAGTTGAAAACTTAATACAGGCTTCGAAAAATCCCAGTGTAGGAAATGAGCGATGGACTAATCCTCAATTTTTATATCAAATTAGAGCATATATTACCGATGGGGTAATCGCAGATCAAATATGCCGTTTTTTCCCAGATGACGTGTTGGCTATTGCTAATGAGGATTGGCTGGCAAAGGAAGAGGATAATGCAAAATCACCATATAGACCCATTAATTTTCGTAGATCTGATGCAAGGGATTTCGGTTTGAACAAAGCATTTAACACTGAACATGGTTTTCCAAGTGCTTACCACACGTTTTTTTATTGGATGTTTCTTTATCATCCAGACAAAGCACTGGATTTCATTATTACTTTTTTAAATGCTGCGTTTGAAAAAAATCAGAGCGTTTTAAAATCACAAAATGAAGAAATTGATAATATTACTGTAAGTTTCTACGATGGTACTTCAAAAAACTACTATGGAAATTATGAGTATTGGTGTATGTATCGGAGTAGCAGATCTGAAAATCGGCACATTGCCTCATTGTTAATGGCACTTGAAGCTGGACTACTTGATGCTATAGGGGAAGTCTCAGATCAAGTGCTAAGAGGATACCTGCAAAGAATTATCAAAGAATCTAAGAATGTTGCATTTCTGGGTATTGCTATAAGTGTAATTCAGGCTCATCCTGAACTTTTAGACGAAAATTCAGTTTCTCTTCTAGGCATACAGATTTTTTTCTGGTGGGAGTCAAGCCGTTGGATGTCAGAATTACATACTAATGAAGTATTCAATGATGATGAATACGAGAAAAGTGAAAGAATTAAATCCAATAAAAAAATTCATCGACGAAAGTATTACCAGGGCCTTGTAGGTTTTGTTTTTGATTATATGTTTATCTATCGCACCCAAAATGATCTATTATTCAAGCAAATTGATACGATGTGGGAACAAGCTCCAGCGGAGGAATATCTATGGAGAAAATTTCTATTTGATATGGATGCCCGTAAATATCAGCATATACCTGTTGAATTTAATGGCAAAAAATTGATCCAAATCCAACCAGGTTACGATGAGGAAGTTCGGAAAAATGTGACAGAAACTAAAGATCTCAGTCTAGCCCCGACTGTTAATGTGTTTTGGGCGAAAGATGCCTATGATAATAAACCTATTGATGATCACCATTACGAAAAGTGGAGAGTAGGATATGATTATATTCAAAATTCTAAAGGCCAGTTTGATTTGATGATTTCAAAAACATTGATGGCATCACTTGGTTTACGCGATTTTTTTACAGAAATGAACGAGGAACAGTTAACATGGTGTCGGCAAACTATCATGGATTTTGCAGAAACAAAATTGGGAGCCCAAGAATCTATGGACATGTATTTAGATGTATTTGGTAAGCAAGCTGCTCTTACTGGTCTTTCATTTAATATTAATTATGAAACAGATGAAGCCACTAAATTGAAAATAAAAGAATTAATTTTTCGATTGCTGATTAGTGGACTAGACGAACAGGAACGAATTGCACTTCAAGTTGGAGTTGCACACCATCTTCCAAAAGATGATCCAGACTTTGTATTAAATTGTTGGTATGGACTATTAAATTTTATGGAATTCAAAAAAGAAACGAATTCTATTGAAGAGCGCCGCAGGGAAGCCATGTGGAAGTATGGAAAAGAAGTAGAATGCGAGAACGAAACTCTTGTAACTGAGAAAGAATTTGTGGACAACTTAACCAAAGTAGTTCTCGATGGCAGTATTGACAAAACTGCAACATTATCGTTCAATCTGGATCTGCCCACCCACTGGCTCCTTGATGATGCCCTCCGTATTATACCATGGACAACGACAATTGCTCAACAACATGACATGGTTCAAAAAGTTCTTAAACTTCACCTGGAATTTTTGGGTGATAGGACCTTTGGTAGCAAATCGGATTATTACGACAGTAGACATGCTTTCACTTTCTTCTATCCAAGATTTTTACTTTCCCAGCCAACCGAAATTTCGAAACCGCTGTTTAAGGATTTACTTGATCTTACAATAACTGATGATAAAAAGTTTAATAAAAGCGACGTAAAAGATTATTTATATAGGCTAGTCAAAGAATTTATAAGATCAGTAGCAAATGGATCAAACAAAGGTAAATTCTGGGCGCTCTGGGATGTTTTGCGAGAGTGGACAATTGAAAATGCAACTACTTTTTACCTGCCTCTTTTTTTTATGGATCTGGACTGGAAAGCAGGCTCGGAAAACTGGCATGTGCTTGAAGGAAAAAGCCTGTATTACAAAGAGTTTATTACAAAGTATGAATTTAACAAAATAAATGAATGTATCAAGTTTTTGAATGGTGTGGCATTTCATCAGTTTATGCCTGAATCTTTAAGTTGGGTGGCCTTGATACTTAAAAGGAAAAATGCTTATGAAGTGAATAGAGAGCTATTGGAAAACTTCGCTGAAAAAGCTTTTTATAATTATGGAAACAAAATAAAAACTAGCAAAGAATTGCTAACAGATTACCTCTTTATCCTGGATTTTCTAATAGCTATTATTTCCCCAAAAGCTTACATGCTGAAAGATGAATTAATACAGTATAAATAAAAAAATATGAAAATAGAAAAAATTGTAAAAAATATCAAAGACGCCATAAATGTTCTATTGGAAAAGGAAGCTGGTAACCTTTCTAGAGGGCTTAATGAACTTAATATTTCAACCCATTTGGCTTTTTACTTGAAGCCTTTCTTTCCCGAGCTAGACGTTGATCCCGAATATAATGGTGATATAGATAAGCCCAATGATAGGAAGGCATTAGATATAGCAAAAAACCGTATGATGGAAATAGGTTTCAAACCAAATGATAACGATAATTACAAAATTAATCCAGACATTATTATTCATAGAAGACTAACTAATAATCATAACTTAGTTGTGATCGAAGTAAAAAAGGACAGTCATACAAGAAAACATAAAGAATTTGACCTTATTAAACTTGAACACCTAACCATTGACTTTGTTGGCAATCATTACAATTACAAATTAGGTGTAGCAATAATTTTTGGAACTAAAAAAAATACGGGGCAATACGAGATTCGTTTTTTCCAAAACGGCAGGGAATTCTTGGAAGAAAACTTAGTCTAATACTTGTAATCTATGTATTTTAATAATTGCATCACTGAGTAGTCTATTTTCATAATGTATTCGTCTTCTCCGCCGTAGTCTCGTAGAAATCGGTCAGAGAAACCGTATCCGCCATTAGCTTTTGCTTTTTTTAATACATCGCTAAGAGGGTAAAAGGTATTTCTGTATCTCCCTTTATTTATTTCCAAAGATGGCAGACAATCTTTTGTATCACATACAATCCAATAGCCTTTTCGCTCTCCGAATCTTACCGCGGAATATGCCGTGTTGGTAAAGCTCGCAATGTATTCTGCTTTAGATCTACGGGGAATGCTTCTGATCAATATAGGTTTTGTCTTTGGAATGAAATTTCTTAATACAATATCCCACACATCATAATACGCCTTAAATTTTTCACTACGGTCAGTGCGTATCCAATTAGAGATAAAAGTTATTGTATCTGCAGACGGTATGCTATCTTTCTCAAAAATATCAATTAGGTTTTGAGCTATTTCTTGCTTTTCGCCGGTAGTTAGCCGATAATAATCTTTCATGATTTCTTTTATTTTTTAGGTAAATAATTACAAATTACTGCTTGTGTTTGTATTTTAAATACCGTTCTAACGCAATCTGATACGAGAGAGAGTTTATAATTCTGTCGTGCGGGAGATTATCATTATACATTTGTAATAGATCTTCATCAGCATTGTCATATTTTTTACCAGTAAGACTGCCAAGAAATACAAACAGAAAATCCTGACCAAAATATGAATGATCTGAAGATGTGTATATTCCTCCGATCCCTTGCTGTTTTTGATTATTTGATTCAAATGCCGGGATTAGAGTTCCGAAATATTTATTAAAAAGTGTTTGCAATTGCTTTTTATTTTCAATTGAAAAAGCTGGATATAGATCTTCAAAAAGCTGATATCTGATAGTAATAAACTCTCTTCTGAATAGGGGATTCTCATCTTTTACAACATCAAGCCTGGCATCAGTAATCGTTTTCCAGTCAGAATATCTATCAAGCCTAACCTTATCAATGTTAGCCCTTTCTGCTGCCCTCAGCCTTTCAATACCGTAATAAGCGACTATGAGTGTAATTGTTGCTGCAAAGAGTCCATTATATCTAGCGAATTGTTTAATGTAAAAATTAATACCATCGGGCGAAAATTCAAAGTGATTTCCGAAGAGTATTGTTTGTGTTGAAAAAAAGGCAATACTCGATAGCACAAACATGCACATTGCAACGATTATGATTATAAATCTAAATATGGATCCTATGCTTACAATCGATTTTCCTTTATGAAACAAACGTTGATTGATACTCTTCATAATAATGGTTTCAAGAATTTTATACTAATCCCAATATAAGAAAAAATAGAAAATGCATGCCGTGTTGCCTTACTTTTCGAATTTGAATTTTTCTAAATATTGAAGACCATGATCATTTTTATCAATAGGCCATTAAATTAACGAAACAGCCTACGAAATCTATTCAATTAATTTTCAGCATATAAAAATTGTAAAAGTTTTCCCAAAAGACACTTACAACAAAAGTGTTGGTTCCCCTCCTATAATTTAAAGGCAGAAGAATTTTTGAGTTCTATTTCGGTTTCTGATTTTACATGTTGAGCGCTACCACCATCATCTTTTATCTCCAATGATGCCTGTATTTTTCTTTCCACAGCGGCGAGTTCGGTTTTCAAAGCTGCTAGCATCTTTTCTTTGTTCCAACTGCAATTCACAATATCACTCAGTACGATTTGGTCAGCTGTCAGTTGATTTACCTTCTTATTCTCTTCGTCAATAAGTCCAGGAAGTTTTTGTAGGGCACTGAGAAAATTTAAGCTTGCCCGCTCAGCGTCGCTCGCCATAATACCATTATTATGCGTATACTTAATATTTCCTTCACCGCACACAAAGAACCTGTTATCTCTTTCAGTTGAGCCGGATCCTTCTTTTTGGGTCATCTCCGTTTTTACGAGCAGTCTAAAGCCATATAAAGTACCTATCTCTTCGTAATCACCGCCGGTCCTTGAGGCCTCTGCAAGTTTAGCCAGCTTTGCACCAATTTCTTTAACATCTGGATCACTGCGCAAGCCTTCCAACATGATCGGGTTCAAAACTTTTCCATCTTGCGATTTTTGGACACGATTTCCAAAGTTTTCCCAGTCTGCATTTAATCTTGCTAAACGGGACTTTCTCGCTTCAAGTTCTTCTTGCAGACTTTCCAATTTGGAACTGGAACTCCACTTTGATCGTAAGAAAGCATGTTTCTCACTTTCAAGAACAGAAATTTTCTTTTCGACTTTCGCCTTTTCCAATAGATCGGTATTACCTGATAATAAAGCCACATACTCGGAAAAATTCATACCCGAAACTTCATCCATTCCCCCTTCATCAAGTATCCGTACTGCGATGGTATTACTCTTTAACTGTCCGATAAAACGCTGCTTATTTGCTAGTGTATTAAATTTGTACGCATCCAATGATTTTTCTACAGCATAAATAAAAACATCGACCTTATTGTCAGCAAAAAATTTAGCAATCTCATTGCCTTTTCGTACAGCGCGACCGTCCCGCTGCTCAAGATCCGAAGGCCGCCATGGAATATCCAGATGATGCACAGCTACTGCCCTCTTTTGGGCATTTACGCCCGTTCCTAGCGTTTCTGTAGATCCAAAGAGCACCCTAATTTTCCCTTCATTGGTAGCTTTGATCAGTTCTTTACGCTGATCCTCCGTTTTTGCTTCCTGAATAAAGCGCATCTCCTCTGCCGGTATCCCATGATCTTCGACAAGTTTCCGCTTAATCTCGCTGTATATGTTCCACTCGCCCGGTTTAAAAGTGCCGAGGTCTGAGAAAACAAATTGAGTCCCTTTCTGCGCATTGAAATTTTTATAATATTTTGCAATATTTGCTGCGCAAACAGAAGCTTTATTTCCTGGATCGTCCCTATATCGCGAAGATATAAGCCGCATATCAAGGGACATTTTCCTTGCAAAATCTGTCGCGATCAACATCTTGGCTTTCTGCTCTGTCGGTGTTAGAGGAGCTCTACCAAGTAACTCAGCATTGCCACTCTTTGCAAACTCCATCAACTTTTTAATGAAAATTTCCTGATCCGGGGTTGGCGGTATATTGTAAAGGATCTCATTTTTTATAGGCCTATCAATTCCGATATCAGCCGCAGTACGGTAATCGGTGATTTCAGTGTAAAATTGGGCCAGTTCGGGCACTTTTATAAAATGTCTGAACCGCTCCTTTTGAACGATATTATTGGCAACCGAGAATTCATAATCTATCGATTTACGCGCATAAATAGCAGCCCATGCATCAAAACAATTAATTCCCTGTCTTACCAGTGCTTTTGGTCTTAAAAATTTAAAAAGGCAGTATAACTCTGTAAGTGAATTTGAAATAGTTGTTCCAGAAAGAAAAGTTGCACCAAGATCTTTCCCATTTCTTTCCTGAATTGTACGGATGGCAAAAAGTAGGTTGAGTGCCTTTTGGCTGCCTTGTACATTGCCCAATCCAGCTACGCGCTCATGACGCGTATTGAACATAAGATTTTTAAATTTATGGCTCTCATCAACAAAAATATGATCAATACCCATCATTTTAAAGTCGACGACATCATCCTTTCGGTTTTCGATATCATGCTCCAGTGTCTTAAGCTTCACAGCTAAGTTTTTCTTCCGGATTTCTACACCTTTCAGCATTGCACCAGATACGTCTTTCCCTTGATTGCGTAATGCGTCCAGATTTTGCTCCACAGACATCAGTTCCGCTTGAAGTATCTCTTTCTGCAATTCTGTTGATTGGGGGATCATACCAAACTGGTCATGCGTAAGGATAATGCAGTCCCAATCATTGTTCTTGATTTCACCAAAAATCTTAAGCCTTTTCTGGGGTGTGAAGTCCTTCTTACCGGGATACAATATCTTTGCAAACGGATAAGCTTTTCGGTAGGTTTCTGCAATTTCATGAACATTGGCCTTTAGCGCTATGATCATTGGCTTGTGAACTAGCCCCAACCTTTTCATTTCTTGCGCTCCGGCACACATAATAAGTGTCTTGCCTCCCCCAACTTCATGATCACAAATACCTCCATTGTTACTTTTAAGCATGTAAATGGCATCTTTCTGACTTTGATACAGATCCTCGATGCCTACCGCCCTGCGGTCAAGTCCGGGAAATGTTTGATGGCTACCATCGTAATACGGTCTGACATGACAATTAAAAAGCTCGTTATATCTTCCGGTAAGTTCCTTTTTAAAATTATCGCCCTGGTGATAAAGCCAATCCGTAAATTCATGCCGGATCTCATCAATTTTGCCATTGGCCATCTGGATAGCATCCATATCCTTGACCTTGATGGCAGTCCCATCCGTTAAGTATTCAGTTTTGGTGATATCCGGATTGGTGTTAACAAGAGCATGCCGCAACAGGTTTAATCCATCAAATGTCCGACTCTCAGATTTAATAGCATATTTTTCTGTAATCCTTATATTGCTGGATTTTGCAATTACAGAAAAATCATCGCTGCTCTCTGAATAGTAAATCTGCACATCGGTATCAAAGAGGTGGCTTGCGAAACGGTTATAAATTTCTGTGCCTATCCAACGCTCCCCCAGGTTAAAATCCAGCTCCTCAAATTTAATCGGTTCAGGTATGACTTTTTCAAGCGCTTCCAGACTCTCCCGGGCTTCCGTGTCTTCCGGATGTTTAGCAAGGTAATTATTCAGTTGCGTAGCTTTTAAAACAACATTTCCAGCAAGAAATTTCTGAGATACTTCCAATGCGCCAGATAACGGATTGAAGAAAATATGTCCTTGCAGATCTTTCCGCAATTCGTTTTCGGTGAGGCCACTTACCTGCGCCATAAAAGCAAGATCTACGGAGCCCGTTTGATTAAGTGAAGCCGACAAAGCCTCTGAAGCGCTGGTTACAGCAATTTCTGTCATGGAGAAGCTGACAGGACGTGCAAAAATATCTGCCTTATGGATGACACCACCAACCACCCGTTCAAGAAAAGGAACTTCATTTCCGGAAGAGTCCATTTTAATGAATTTAATATTTTCGGCTGTATTTAATTTTCCAAACCGTTCAGTAAACTCATCATAAGTCCTATTTAAAAGCTGTCGCCCCTCCTTATCCTCCTCTCTGCTTTTAGCTTCAATTTCATATAGCGAATGGTAGCTATCCCTAAGTTTGATATAGCTCTTGATTCGCTCCTCATCCTTTTTGGATAATTCAAGCGGATGAAAAATATAGGTTCCATCAAGACGGTTAATTTTTAGTTTCCCGACACTATTACCCGAAACAATTATAGTATCTTCGCGGTAAAATGCCTTCACTTCACCGTCAAAGGCTCTGACCTCATTTTTTAACACCGAATCATCAGGTAGTTCATGGAATAACGATGCTAACGCTGTAGCTTTTCTTCTATTTGCTGATACAGTTTTTTTTAGTACACTTTCTTGCTGATCCGATCTACTAGCCCTTCGAGGTTTATCATCACTTGTATGAACTTCATCTGCATCAAAAAAGGAAAGCTGCTTAAAATTTGTGACCTTATTTTGGCTTGTGCTTTTCCTACTTTTCTTTGCCTTTTTAACCGATAAGTCAGCAATAACCTGATCGGAAAAAAGACTGAGTTGAGTCACTGTTTCAGAATTACTAGCATCAGGTTTCACTTTTTTTGGAATATTTAGAGTTGTTTCTGATGTCAATTTTTTACCGACCACTTTCATGCTGTGCTCATCATAGAGCTCGCGGTTGAAATACTGCCGGAAAGCCTCTGAAAGCTTTATATGAACATCCTTTGCAATTCCAGCAACTCCACCATCATGCACATGCACCGTTGTCGGCTTCCCATATTGATCAGTATCCTGAAAAGAACGCGTAGCAATAATGTGGTTTGGATTATAAAATAAGAGGTTGCAGTTTTCTGTGGTCCCCATAAAATCCCTTGCACTTATAGATAAGGAACGGGGCTGTGTATTTTTTTGCAGAACAATAAGGTCTGTACCGACAGACGTACCACTTTCTTCAAATAGATTATTTGGTAACCGTAGCGCAGCCACCAGACTGTGCTCCCGCATCAATGCTTCACGGATCGGATAGTTAGAAGGACTGTTCAGAACCCCCTGCGAAGTTATAAATGCTAGCAGCCCTCCTTCTCGAAGTTTATCCGTAGCTTTTAAAAAGAAATAATTATGGGCGCTCTGTGCGGCAAATTTCCGGGCCTTATCTGTACCCCTTGAATAAGTTAGATCGAATATTGAAGTGGTTCCGAACGGAATATTACCAATAACGAGATCATATCCTGTATCTCCTTTGCCAATATTCTCAAAGCTGTCTATTCTGATATCAGCATGGGAACCATACAAATTTTTCAGGATTTTCCCTGTTATTAAGTCCTGTTCATAAGCACAAATATTTAAATTATCCAGTTCTCTAAAGGGATCAATAAAAGCTCCTACACCGGCCGATGGCTCAAGCATGCTACGAATATCTATTCCCGTTTCAAGTATAGCCTTTGCTATGCGGTCGGTAATCTCTTTCGGTGTGTAAAATGCATCCAAGATAGAGCCCTTAATTTTTGCCACATAGTCGGGATACTTACTTTGATCTTCTGTATTTTCTCTGATGAGCGTAAATAATTCCTGCGTCATCGCAAAATAAGGCCGATCAGAAGCCTTCCAGCTATTGATGTCATCCGATGATGAGACGGGATTTAAGATAAATTTCAAGCCTCCAAATCCCGAAAAATTACGTAGCAGCAGTTTTTCTTGCTCAGTTGCTTCCCGCCCCTCCTTTTCAATACTGAAACTTGTTGTGATGGCATCAATGTTCTGCCGTAAATGGCGTTTCTTATCGAATACCATTTTGCTCAATCCAAATAGCAATAAAACCTGTTAACTCAGTATACAGCAGATCGTAATCAGTTGTATAGGCAAAATCATCAGTCAATTCATAATGGTCAAAGCATTCCTGGCATTTTGGAAGGATCTTGAGTGCAAAATCGCGATAATCGAGTTCATCAAAAACATCAGAAAATTCGTAGGACAGAACCTCAAACAGAGAATCAAATTTAGAAAAGTGCAATCCCTCATAAAGAATACCGTCGGCGATCTCATTACATTCATCAATAGGATTGCCTGCCCTAAATGCGCCATCGTATGCGTTTGCTGCCCACCTGGCGCGCTGCTCAATAAAATTTGTATCAGCAGATCTTTCAGGAAAACTTGAATCAATGTGATCCTGCAACTTTAATTGGTAATAGGAATAGTCCTGGTTATGCTTTTTCATATTGCTATAATTTTTTTAAGTTTTATAGCGGTAAACCTAGCTTGGCTGAGCTGCACTGTTGGCAATGTGTCCTATCCGTTCCTGTTCTTGCATCGATATTCCTAAAACCTTATAAAAAAAGAAACCCGGAACCATTTAAGGCTCCAGGCTTCACTAACCAAATCACATCGTGAACTATTTGTATTTATGTTTCTTTTTTTCTTCAAATTCAAAAGTGGTCGAACCAGATCCGTCCAGTAAAATATAAGCGCTAAATGGTTTCTTATTTCTACCCACCATTTTTTTTATTAAAGGTGTTCGCCGTTTTGTTAAAAGCGCTTCAATTTCTTTGTATTGTAACTGGACACCACAAATGTTTCGGAATAATTTCCAGCCACACTCCTCATCTGTGCATTTTATTATTTTTTCACGGAGCATTACAGCAGAACTGCATTTAGGGCAGCTTAGATGTACGGTATTTGCTGATTTTCTTCTAGAATTCAATAGCTCATTGGTGATCTCCTGTACCATCAGCTCTACCTCAGCATGAAAAATCCCGGCATCCAGTTGGCCATTTTCGATTTTTTCAAATGCAATTTCCCACTGCGCAGTCATTGCCGCATCAGCAATTTTCTTATCGGCTACAATTTCGTAAACAAGCATCCCCTTATCTGTAGGAACAATAGCCTTGCTTTCTCTTTTGACGTACCCGCGGTCAAATAAGGTTTCAATCACAGCAGCTCTTGTTGCCGGCGTTCCTATACCTAAGCTTTTGAGGATCTTGCGCTCCTGTCCATTTTCTACCATAGAACCAATATTTTCCATCTTATGAAGCAGATCAGCTTCCGTGTATAGTGTTGGAGGTTTGGTTTTCTTTGAAAGTACCTCTAAACTGTCTATTTTAACCTGGATTCCTACTTGCAAATCTGGAAAATCGGTAACCAGATCATCACCTTCCTCATCAAAATCACCGTTGACAATTTTCCACCCTGCAGAAACAATTTTGACAACCTTCAAATCGAAATCATAATGGAGAATACCAAATTTCACATTTGTGATTTCTTTATGGCATGCAGGCGAAATAGCTTCCAGCACGCGCCTGGCGATTATATCATAGAGAACATCCTCGTCAGCGTTCAATCGGGTCGGAATATTTTCAGTAATCAGTATACCATGATGGTCTGTGACTTTGACATCATTTACAATATGTCTGTTGTAGCGTTCCCACTTGATGGTATCAACAGAATCTTTGCAGGAAGATCGAGAACCTAAGGCAAGAATCAGTGCGGGTATTTCAGGCCAGACATCTTCGGGAATATATTTGGATCCTGTTCGAGGATAGGTTATAAATTTCTTTTCGTAAAGCTGCTGGGCGATTTCCAGGGTCCGCTGAGCAGAGTAACCGAGCTTTTTATTTGCCTCTTTCTGCAGTCCTGTCAGATCAAATAGAAGTGGCGCTTGACTTGTGCCAGCTTTCTTTTCTACCTGTTTCACTTCTGCCACTCCGACACGTTGCAAAATCCTCCTTACTGATTCAGCTTTTTCTTTATCTTCAAACTTATCTGTCGAAAAACTCTTAATACGAGTACCTTCTTTTATAGAAGAAAGTTCAAGCTGAAAGTAGTTTTTAACCTCAAATGATTCACACGCTAGAAAACGCTGACAAATTAATGCAAGAGTGGGCGTCTGTACCCTTCCAAGAGAAAAAAGTCCATCACCTAAGGCAACGGTCAGCGCCTGCGTAGCATTGATTCCTACAAGCCAATCGCATTCAGACCGCTGCTTACCGGCTAGAAAAAGACCATTGAAATCGCTTCCCGGCAAGAGATTTTTGAATCCATCGATTATGGCCTTTTCAGTAAGGCTGTTAATCCAAAGTCGCTCAAAGGGCTTTGTGCAGCCGAGATATTGATAGATAAACCGGAAGATAACTTCGCCCTCACGTCCTGCATCAGTCGCCACGATTATACTTTCGCACCGCTTAAATACAGTCTCAACTACTGCAAGCTGCCGTTTTGATCCCTCATCAACAATAAGGCCTTTACCCGACTTTATTTTTCTTCCTATTAATTTGAATCTTGATGGAATAATGGGAAGGGATTCCCTACTGAATCCCTTAATCCCATAATCTTCCGGCATAGCAAGACCTACTAGATGTCCCAGTGCCCAGGTCACCAGAAAACCTCCGCCTTCACAATATCCGTCTTTTTTATCTGTTGCACCTACAATACGTGCAAGCTCATAAGCTACTGAGGGCTTTTCCGCAATAATTGCTTTCATTAGGATCAATTCATTTTTTGTTTTCTGATATTTTCCTTCTTCACAGTACCGTTCTGAACCGCATTTTTATTCGTAGAAGTCTCCTCTTTTTCTTGCACTCGCCCCTGTTTCTCTGTCTGTTTTTGAGATTTTTCCTGATTGGGATGATCAAAATCGAATTCTAATCTTCCGCTCTCTTTATTTTGCCAGACATAGCCTGAGTAAAGTTTTGTGCCTTCTTTATTGACAATATCTTTCACATGAATCACTTCACCATCCTGCAAAAGCTTCTTTTCCTTTTCATCCAAAACTTTACCTCTAAATTCATCAGGGATGCCCTCAACCTGCGCCTGTTGTTGGCTCTCGCCCTGTCCGACAAAAACAAGTTTTTTCGCGTCGGCGTTATATTGTAGATGCTGATTGAAGACTTCTCCCGTCTTCGAGTTTACCATACCTTCCACAAGGACCTGTTTACCCTCCAGCAGTTCAGCTTTTTGCTCCGGACTGAGTTTCACACCACCAAATTTTTCACTGATCTTGATCAGATCTACTGGAAAGGACACAACCTCATTGGTTAATTTGTCAATACTAATGAGAGCCTTCACCTTCGAACCGTCGGAATAATTTGTAAGTTCCGCAACGCGCCCCATGTTCCCTGTTTTCTTTAAATTATCCCGATCCTCAGCTGTAAAAGAATGGCCATAAAACTGATTTTTAAGATCTGGTTCCACTCGGACTCCATGAGCCATCACGACAACTTTGTCCTGTACTTTCCGTAATGAAAGCCGTGCATCTCCTTTCATCACAACACCATCAAAATTCCCTTCAAGTCGGTAAATCCCATCAGATTTATACCCTTTCAGCAGTTTCTCAAGTTGTCCGTTTTTTTCAAGCAGTTCACGATTTAAATTCAGTTTTTCAAGTGATGTCCAGTCGATCTCCTGAGCATTGTACTTATGAGGTCTACTCTCCGTTGCGGGCGCTGTGCCCTCCGATGTTTGATTTGTTTCCATATTTTTATTATTTAACTTATTGTCATATTTGATTTCAAGTGCATCAAGAAGCTTAATACCCTCGGGAGTGGGATGGTCAATGGCTTTCTGTAGCTTCTTAGCAACTTCATCCAGATTAATTTCAGGAGACCTGAAAAACCGGAAGGATAATGGATCATTGAGCCGGCGCCAGAAGTTCGAAAAGAAATTGCTTATAGCGTCCCCCTTATCCACACGCATAAAATCCAGAAGATTTGACTTCTTAGGTGTAGAAGTTTGCAGATTCCCTTCCTCATCCATACCCTTTACCGCCTCGATACGGTTCTTCTTTTTATCAAGTACTAAAAGAATATCGGAAAGAGCTTCAAGTACTTGCTGCGGCTGGTTTTCTTTAGAAATAGTTTGTTCGTTCATAATAGAAAGTCTTTAAGTGCTTGAAATTATTGGAAGGATTTTAAGTGTAAGTCCCACTCTCTTTTTGTTTCCTACATAGGCGTATACTTTCCCCCATGGTAACTGTCACGGATAAACTGGTGGACGTCAGAACTTTTGTAGAACACTTTTCCACTAATTGTAAAGTATTTGATCTTACCGATGGTACGGTAGCGTTGCAGACAACGGTATGTTATCTTTAACATTTGCAGAACGTCCTGGTTGTCCAATAATTCTTCGCCGTCGATACTGAGCCTTTTCTTTTCTCTATTTTCGATATCACCGGCAAGGACGTCGAATCTTTTCATGATTCGTTCCATCCAATTCAAAAATTCAACTCTGTCAATATTCATAGCCTTTTGCTGTTTGGTTTACTGAGCCAAAATTGGCCTTGTTTTTCCGGCAAAATCTAACAGGGTGCATACCCATATGCTAGTCAGATATAATTTTTTTTTGCAGCCTTTCTTTGTGTGATTTTTGCCTGGGAGAGCATATTAGAAACATCTACATGGGTACGATATGACTTGGTATGGGTAAAAAAAGAAGGATAACCCGTTGGATTACCCTTCATATATATTGATTCTCTTCCAATCTATAAATCATTGTCCATATATTGTTCAAGATTGTATTTTAGCGAATGTAGAAAGCGGGCTCTTTGTCCTGCTCTAAATTTCATCTGGTAAAACGCATGATGAATGTCACCGAGACTTACCTCAAATATATCCTCAAAGAGCTGGCTGATTTTCCGAATTCCAACACGGCCATTTGAAACACTTCTTGAAATGTGAAGGGCATAGATAAGCTCAATTAGAGCATTCTTTGAATCAGTCCACGAAAATTCGGCATCTTCACTGATATCGAAATCATCGTTATTTGTAGGTTCGACTCTGTTGAATTTTCCCGAAAGGTAAGAATGATAAAGATCGTAAGCCTTGATCTGCGCGACCTTATAATCGTAATAAGTCGAAAAATCCCTGTCAACCTCAAAGAAGAAGCTATCTACTCCATCAAAGTAGTTTATATTTCCTAGTCTATAATAGAACTCATCTTTGTCTGACCTACCGGTACGATAATAACTGTAAAAATCTGAAGAAGCTATATTTTTTTTATATTCCTTGTTGAGTAGCTTAAGCTGCTCCGTATAGTAGGCGCCGGTTAATTCCGAATTTAAAGGGCTATATGCTTCAATTTTTACTACCTTATTGTAAAACATAAGCCTGCCCAGAATTTCCGGTTTAACTCTTTTAAAAAAAATAATTTCGTCCAGAATACTCTCAAAACCTTTCTGACTGATTTGTGCTTTTAATTCGGTTAGAGTCTTATCAAGAAATGAAACCATGTGGAAAGCTTCATCAATAGCACTCCTTGTACTCCTTGATACATTTATCTCTTCCTTTTCAATAGTTAATAAAATGTTTTTATATGCCTGTTTCATATGATTGTTTTTTAAAGTGATTATGCCCCACACTTTAAAATATATCCCGATGTGTTGAGATAAAACAAAAATAAATATACACTATAATTTATTTCTTAATCATTGATTATAAGGGGTTTTAATTATTCGTAGTAAGTTAATTATTATCCGCTCGCTTCTAATAAAGATTTGAGTATATAACAGAAGTTGCTTAATTTGACAGGTAAGTTTTAGGTATTACAATAAAAAATAATAATACTAAAAAGAAATACATATAGCGTATTTGTATTAATTCCAGAAATACAGTGTACTTTTTCTAACAGATCTTTTTCATAGGTCAAAAATTGCAGTGTGGTTTTCATAATAACAAATTAAATACTATTTCCGACCATTTTTTTTGATAAAAAGCAAAAAAATCAGGTTTAATTGAAATTTTAATCGTAAATTACGTTTATCATTAATAACCACCAATTCAACTTCTACAAAGTCTAAATGAAAAATCTGGTAAGTACATTGGAAGAAAACTCAGCGAAAGAAACCCTTTTAAAGTTTCTTGATAGTATTCATTCCATGTCGCCAGGGCTACGAGACGCTTTATTGTTAAATACATATTTGCAAAAAGTAAACAAGAAGCATATTCTACTTAATATCGATGAAATCCAGAAGTCACTTTTCTTTGTGGTCAAAGGTTTAGTACGCTCCTACTACCTTGACAGTTTTGGAAAGGATATGACGTCTTGGCTACTCTTTGAAGGGGATCTAGCAATTTCTGTATATAGCTTTTTCAGTCAGAAACGATCTTTTGAAGTTTTGGAAGCTATAGAAGAAACAAGTTTTCTTGTACTTAGCCATGAGAAGCTCATGCAGCTCTATCAGCAGTTTCCTGAATTCAATTATATCGGGAGAATTCTAACTGAGACCTATTATATAAAAGCCGAGGAGAAGGCCAATGAATTACGTGTTTTTAGTGCAACAGAACGGTATCAACATTTAATCAGAAAATACCCGAATATCGTTGCACGCGTCCCTTTAGGAATGATTTCTTCGTACCTTGGAATAACGCAGTCTACATTAAGTAGGATCCGTTCAAAAACGGTACTTTAACGTATTTAGCACATTAATTTTGTTCACTAAATTTTTGTTTAGGACACTCTAGGAAAAGATAGGTCAGGTTAACTATCACAGGACGATCTAGTTTGTGACTTTCGTAGTATAGCAATTATTGATATAAACGGTACGGATATTATTTTTTATCCTCCAAATATTTATTCTAACGAATTCACGTAAAACTATTTATCAAATTAGTAATATAAAAGATGGACAGCTAACTTGTGAGATGCTAGCAATACGTTAGACCTGTTCACTTACCCAAACCAAAATCGTAAACTAAAATTAAAGAAGATGAAAAAAAGACGTAAACGACCACCACCTAAGCTGCTCAATCCCCGTGTAGAGGAGAAAAATCGAAACAGTTAATGCCCCACAAATCTGTTAATCTCAACTACACCCGAACCTAATAAGCAATTTGCAAACATATAAAAATCTATGGATAAACAATTGAAATATGATCCACAGTTTTTGAAGATAAAACAAAATATAGAGTTGGTCCTTTGCCAACTCTATTAATTCTTTATATACTATCAAGAATTAAAAACATGCCATACAAGAGGTACACAAGATTTTTCAAATTCAAAAAACAAAATTTGTAATTTAGATAGCTAAATATTTAGAAATGGCACATGATAATTCTCCACTAAAAAGCCAGATTCCTAATCAAGGTTGGAAACAATTTCTTATAGCAAGGGATGAAATGCTTTCCGCATATGATAATGCAAAGGAGCATTCCAATAAACGGCAGGTAAAGACAGGTCATGGTAACGTAGCAGAATCAGCATTCCGCAAATGGCTCACCAAATTTTTACCAAAGCGGTATGGTGTTACAGCCGGTTACATCATTTCGCCTGGAGTACAAAATGCTGAAAATTTTATTCACTATGACGTAATCATTTACGACCAGTTAGAATCACCAGTACTGTGGATAGAAAACAATGCCGATTCTTCTGAACTAGGACGATTCATGGCAATTCCGGTGGAATATGTTCATGGAGTAATTGAGGTTAAATCTGCATTCAACAAAAAGGCAGTCAAAAAAGCGGTAGAACAATTGACAAAACTAAAACCGCTATTAGCTTGTACGGAGCCTGCGAACCATCCTCTCAAATTATATCTTCCGCCTAACTTCTTTTTTGCGACGGTCTTTTATGAGCTTCGAAAGAAAGACGAAATGGATTTCGCTGCTCTAGATGAATTAGTTGAAGCCGCAGCAATGAGGGGATTTTATGGAGGTTATATACTCCGTGGTGAAACCATAGAAAAATATTATAGCGGCAAATTAATACTCCTTAGAGAGTCGCAAGAAAGAGTAAGAGATAATCAATCACTTTTGTTTTATGCACAGTCGAAAAGCTATAAGGTAGCAGATGGTACTTTTAGAAAATTACAGCTCGATTATGGAGAATCATACTTTTCGGAATTTGCTTTCGATATAATAGCTTTATTAAAAGGAACATATAATCCAAATGTATTATCCAGTATGTACGGTATGGGATCAACGCAATGGGAAAATGGTAGTGCAGTAGATATAAGATATTTTAAACCCGAAGACGTTAAAAAATTTGACGAAGAAACTGCCAAGTTCTTTAGAAAATAATAATCATCTTATATCAGAGCCAGAAAGTGAACTCAACAATTCTATTGTGCTGGCCTAATAAATCTCAAATTTGGCATAGCGCTAAAAATTGTATTGGAGTTGCTATTTCAACTCCAATACAAAAATTAAATCATGATTTCATCATTAAACAAATAACTCTAAAGGATTCGAACTCAAAAACATAAAACCAATATACTGTATATCAATTAATTACAATATTTATTACAGTTTATCAATTGATAAAAGTTCGAAAAGTAAATCCTCTTAACATAAGGCTACAGGATTCGAACACTTTTTTAAAAAATATAAACAACTAAAAATCAAATACATATGCGCAAAATCCAGTTTAAATCCATAAGTAAAGAGTTCGAAGATAATCCTTTCAGGTTCACAAAGAAAAAAGCTAATCGAAAGATTAGCTTTTCTTGTTTTAAAGCTATTAGGATTCGAAAGAAGGGTCGGCCGGGTTTACTCTAAATTTGGAAAAGGTAATCGGTAATCAATCGCCATCATCTTTCCATTGATTTCCACTGCTTGCTTTTCCTCCATTGATAGATAGTATTTTTTGAACTCCTCAAAATCTTTTTTGTCAATATAAACGCTATACATTGTATTTTCATCGTCACCTCGTTTCACCGTTGCAGGAGAATTTAAATCTGGAAACCCCGAAAGCCAAGGCCGTTTATTGGGCGCATAGGCATAGTCCCAAAATATTACTTCAATTTTGTTTGGTAACCATTCTTTTGCAGACTTACTCTTATATTTTTTGATGTTGTCGTAAACAGTCAAGAATTGTTTAGGTGCCGCTTTTCTGTCTTCATCTTTTGTCCCAATATTGCCATATACACTAATCATTTTAATTGAGTCAATGTTCAAAATTAACTCATTTGATGGCTGATCTGTCCAAGAGCTTACTTCTATGTATTGGGGTAATTTGTAAATGCCGTCTGTGATATCTAATGACTTAATTACATATTCTAATTCGGATTTCCCCAATGTTACTTCATAAATTTTCAACTGCTTATTTTCGACTTGCTTATAGATGATTTGTCCATTTTCATAAAGTGCAAATGACGGTATGTCAGACCCCATAACCATTACCCAAGGATTTGTCTCAGTGAGCACAATCAATGGTTTTCCATAGGTACTGTCAAATTGTTGCCCCTGAACAACAATTGAAAAAAAGATGAGCATTAAAAAAAGTGTGTTTTGTTTCATTCTTTTTGCAATTAACGTTAAATCAGCATTGTCTTAAGGATTATCTGCGAATTGTCTTTGTCCTTATCAATTTATGAATAATTTCGGATGGAATAACAGCTAACACCCGAATATAAGTAATTCAATGTCTAAATCTATTCCCACGATTAAAAATCACTATTTTCATTGATTTTTTAACAGATTTAATTTGATAATTTTATTACGCACATTAAATAGCACAACGGATGAAAAATTTTGTTTTACTTCTTCTAACCCTCTTAAGTATACCTTCCCCAGCCCAAGATAAACTAGCTTCAACGGATTTGATGTATCCTGATTTAATTCCCACACTCATGCAGAACAGCTTATATGGTTACTGTGACAAATCGCTAAACATTAAGATAAAAGCACTCTTTGAAAAAGCAGAACTCTTCGAAGCTGATTATAACTTTCAGCTTTTCCATGTCAATAATCCCGAGATCATTAAATATGGAACAGAAGACTATGCTTGGGTACTATTCAATGGCGAGCGCTACCGCATCGATAAAATGGGTACACGAGTGTATAAATACAATGCCGCCGATTTTAAGACAGGTGAAACAACAATTTATCTGTACAAAAATTCAACTGTTTATTATAGCGACAGCATAGATCAAAACACACTCTTTCAACACATCAAAGACAACCAGAGTGGAAAACAACTATTTCCGGAAGAGCAATCCATTCAGGAATTTCGCATAAAAAATAAGGAGTTGATTGAGGAAGGAGTTAAATTGATTTTCCGCCCCAAAAGAAAAGAAATACCTTACGTAGATTTTACCAGTGAGAACACTTTACTAAAGGGAATAAAAAATAGTGAGACTGATCAAATCATTGTAAAAGCAAAGTATGCGAATATTGAGGAGCTTTATAATAATCCATTACGCGAACAGCAGTATCCGCTGTTTATTGGCTATCGCGGCGACCTCGACAAGGAAATCTATGTCGGTCTGAATGGAACCGAGTACTACATCAAAGACTAGTGTAAAAATCGTTAGTTTTCAACTTAAAACCGTTAAAATACGATTGAAGCGATCATTTCGCTAACTTTGTTACATCGACAGATTAGACATTCACAAAATAGTCAATGGTGATGATAGAAAAACTCTTCTTCGAAATGAATACTTATGCTGCGCTTAGCCCAGCTACGACAGAAATTTTGAAAACTATCTTTCAGGTGAAGCAGTTCAAAAAAAATGAACATATTCTACGTGCTGGAGAATATGCTAAGTACTATTATTTTATATGCAAAGGATTATTAGGTTATTATAAATCAAACGCTGATGGCAATATCATCTACAAAATGTTTTTTGAAGAAAATAGCTTTTGCGCTTCCACCGCCGCCATCATTGAAGAAAGACCGAGCACCTTCAACATCATTGCACTCGAAGATGTGGAGTTAATTCAATATTCAGCCAAGGCTTTCCGTGAGCTTGTCCGCACAAAGCATGATTTGGCGCTCTTTCAGATAGCCTACCTGGAAAAGAATTGGGTGGTCAAAAAAGAACCACTTGAAATCGAGCTCAAGTGGGAATCTGCAAAGGAACGCTATCTTGAACTTCATAAGAATCAGGCACTTTTCAAACGCCTCAAGCAGCATCATATCGCCTCCTATCTCGGTGTAACTCCCACGCAATTAAGTCGCATCCGTAAGGAATTAAAAGAATAATTCCATCAACATGTGTATACGTTTTTAAAGATTATACTGTTGAATTTTGCCTTATAGAGACAAAATTTTAAGCTATGAAAACAGTATACACACTCCTATTTTCTGCCCTTAGCCTACCACTGGCGGCACAAAAAGTCGTTAAGACAAATATCCATAGTGCCAAAATGGACAAAAACATTGAAACCATAATAATTACGCCCGACATGCAAGACGGGATCAAGTATAAAACAGTTTATATTCTCCATGGTTATAGCGGCACCCCCACCCGCACCGTGCAAGAAGACATTCCTGACTTAATCCAAAAAGCAAAAACATTTCAGACTATTTACGTACTACCAGATGGAAATTTCAACTCTTGGTACGTAGATAGTCCCATCGATCCACATGCACAGTACACCACTTTTATCGGAAATGAGCTAGTCAATTACATCGATCATCACTACCCGACGCGACAAAACCGAAATGCGCGCGGAATACTGGGCTGGAGTATGGGTGGCTACGGAGCATTGCACATCGGGATAGCCTATCCACAAACATTCTCGATCGTCGGAAGTTCATGCGGCGCACTTGATTTCGACCGCTTCGGGCAAGCTTATCAGCAATATCAGGTAGACAAGGTATTGGGCGATTTCAAAAATCTAAACAATGTAGACCGCATCTACAGCAACGAAGATAAAATGAAGCACAATAAACAACGCTATATCCTCGATTGTGGAACTGAAGACCTGCAAATGCTGGAAATGAACCGTACATTCCACAAGCATCTGACCAACAAAAACATCGAGCATCTTTACATCGAATCAAAAGGAGGACACGATACTGCTTATTGGAGCAAATCACTATCACAACAGTTGGCTTTATTTCAAAACTACTTTCAACATGAAGGACTATAAATCGACACTCTATGTTGCTGCCGGCGCTTGCAGCTATGGACTGCTCGCAACAATTGTGAAATATGCAAACCATTTAGGGATACACACAAGTCTGTTGACCTTTCTGCAGTTTATGTTTGGTTTTCTCTTTTTGTTGGCCTTTAATCTGTTATCAAAGCGTAATGAAGAAGAACATAACGCCATCAAATTTTCATCAAAAATTAAACTGATGGTCTGGGGCATTTCCCTTGGTCTAACAACAACACTTTACTATCTCTCCATCCAATATATCCCCGTATCCGTTGGAATTATTTTACTGATGCAATCCATTTGGATAAGTTTGGTGGCAGAAGCAGTGCTGTTGAAAAAGTTTCCGTCAAAAGGCAAGATAACAGGAGTTATTATTGTTTTGCTCGGCACGACCTTAGCAACCAATCTCTTCCAAAACAATAATGACCTTGACTACAGAGGAATAATACTGGGTTTCGGAGCGGGAATAAGTTATGCGCTGGCAATTTATGCTTCAAGCACAGTGGAAAAAGAGCTGCCGAGTCCGGTACGTAGCCAATTCTTGGTCTTAGGCGGACTGCTGCTCATCGTAGCATTTTGGAATATTGATATTATTCGGTATATGCAACCTAATGCATTACCCTGGGGATTATTGATTGCCATTTTTGGAACGATTCTTCCACCCTTACTATTTACAAAAGGAATCCCAAAAACCGGCATAGCGATGGGAAATATTATTTCAAGTCTGGAGATCCCTGTTTCAACCTTATCTGCCATGTTGGTTTTACAGGAAGTTGTTTCAGGGGTCCAATGGTTTGGCATACTCCTGATTTTAATGGCTGTCATTATAATTAATGTTGGTAAGTCGTAGTAGTCAGCCAATGATTAAATCTATTATATTGCCATAAAATCAGCCCCCATAACGGAACTACGGTTGCAGCCATGTGGAGCATTTCAAATATATTGGATGCTCCGCCAGCTTGGATCAGAAAGGATGAAAACAATAGGCTAATAGTGGCGGGCAATAAAACAAAGGATAGTGCCCGTGCGAGCCTACTGCTTCTGAATTGCTTATTTAGATTTAGAAAAATAGATATCGTACCAATCGCAATACAGAGTGCCACGAATGAAAGCAACAATTCTGTAAAAAAGGGCATGTAGCAACGTGCTCTTTTTGCCGCATCATTATTTGCCTGAAGTATGGCTGTAAGGACAAAGGTCGTCAATACGCTAACCCCTATAATTCGCAGGAAAATAAAACTTAGCTTCCTTTTCATTAGCACACTATTTTAAAATAAATAAACAAAGCGGCGAATAGGCCTGAACTCCTCGTTCCCTCCTATTCCCTTTAATTCATTTCGACCAGTTCCTGAGGGGAGCGGCAATCCCAAAACTGATTTCAACGCCAACCTTTTACAAGTTACAGCTGATAAATCCCTTTAACCATCAAGCTTTAAGTAAAAACAATAATCTTCTTTAAAGATGCGAATTAATCCGTAAAGATAAATGCCAAGGCAATATTGGGCGTGGTATTGACGATATTGGTCGGTTGGAGCTTAATATTTGTCGACGTGCGGCACCTAATTATTTTTTCACTTTTTTACTAAGGTTTATCCTCCCTGTTACGTATCTATCTAAAATTATATACCATGAGATTGACTGATGATATCAAACAACTAATCATAAAGTATATCGGCGACAACTTAACGTCCGGTGAAAAGGCTGATTTAAAGTTATGGTTGGATGAATCAGCAGAACATCGTATTTTTTTTGAAGACCTCCTGGATAACCATGATTTGATAAATGACTTGAATCAATGGAGCGAGCTTCAGGCTTCAGATACAATGGATTGGAACGAAAGGTTAAAAGCAAAGACCCTAGAAACTATTCGGACCTCTGCCGTTAAACCATCTCCTATCAGAAATATAAAACACCTGCTTCCCTACGCAGCAGCTTCAATAAGCATAATCTTAGGAGCTTTGATGTATTTCATGGTTAGAAAACAAGTTGCACCGGTCAGTAATCGAATCGTCTTAAATGACGTAGAAGCACAGAGCAACCAGGCAGAAATACGGCTTTCGAACGGCAAAGTACTCCAGGTATCGAGTCAGAAAGGAGCCTTGGTTTCAGGAGACAATTTAACCTACGAAGACGGTACTATCCTTCAAAACGCCTCTTTAAAAGGAGATCTGATGGCCACCGTCAACACCCCTGCTGGCACGATGCTGCAACTCCAACTGGAAGATGGATCGGAGATTACGCTCAATGCAAAAACAACACTTAAATACCCGCTTCATTTTGCAAAAAGCAAACGTGTTGTTGAAGTGGACGGTGAAGCCTATTTTAAAATTGCAAAAAATAAAAAGGTGCCCTTCCATGTTCTTTCCAACGGGCAACAAATTGAAGTCACGGGCACTGAATTCAACGTAAATACCTATTCAAAATCCCAAAGTAGTACAACGCTTGTAGAGGGGAGTATCAATCTATCGGCGCAAGGGCAAACGTTACAGCTCAAGCCCAATCAGCAAGCGCTCTTAGATTCGGGTCAACTATCGAAAAAAACGGTCGATCCCGCTAATTACATCGCATGGCTCGACAATAAATTCTATTTTAATGAAACGGACCTTCATACTGCTCTACAACTGATCGGTCAATGGTATGACCTGCAAATCATCTACACACAACCGATAAAAGAAACACTTTTATATGGCGAAATTAAACGCACGAAAAGTCTCGCGGCAGTCCTAAAGATCCTGGAGCGTAGCCATATTAAATTTGAATTGATCCAAGAAAATGGAGTTCGTAAACTCTTTGTTTCAAACTAACCAATTATCCATAAAATAACCCAAAAACAACAATTATGAGAAAACCAACCTAAGGAGACCAAACGAGATACTAAAAAAGCCGACCAATGCTACGAACATTAATCGGCCATAATAGCGATCTCCATTTTTGACCGATTTACCCAATCAGTTTAATAATAGATTATATCCCTAATTCAACAAATTTATGAATTTTAATTTTCTTGTTCATAGAAATCGAATTGCTGTGAACATACCCAAGCAATGGAAGACCAAGATGAAGCTTAGTGCCTTTTTTACCCTTGCATGTGTTGTTAAGCTGTCTGCAGCTAGCTACGCACAATCAATTACTATTAACGCCAAAAAAATGTCTTTGGTGCAGGTATTACGTACCATCCAAAAACAGAGTGGCGTCCCTTTTCTGTTGAATGGAAAAGAACTTGCCGACATTAAAATTGAGGCTCAGGTTCGTAATATGCCTTTAGAAAAAGCCATACAGGTTCTCTTAAAAGACCAACCTGTCGATTGGAGTTTTCAGGATAATATGCTTGTCGTAACGAAGTTAAAAACAAATTATCCGACTTATGAGCTTCCAAATAACTACACGTTAGTACAACAAACCCGCACATTCAAAGGAAATGTTCACGATAGCAAAGGAACAATGCTTCAGGGTGCGACGATCATGATAAAAGGTTCGACTAGAGCAACCACGACAGATGAAAGCGGTAACTTTCAGATCGAAGCAAATAATAATGCCGTACTCGTGATTAAAATGATCGGCTACCAAACCAAAGAAATCCCATTATCCAACCAGCTTTACCTAAATATTGAACTTAGCCAACAAGTCGATGCACTAGAGGAAGTCGTCGTCGTAGGCTATGGTACGACAAAAAAGAAAGAATTAATCGGTTCGGTTTCGCAGGTGGACGGAAAGCAGTTGGCAAAACGTACTGTCCCCCAGCTTGCGCAGGCCCTCACAGGTCAAATGCCCGGTGTAACCGTCATACAGCGATCTGGTCAACCTGGAGCAGCAAACAATACCATACAGATCCGGGGGGTGGGTTCGTTCGGTGCAAGTACCGACGCACTTATTTTAGTTGACGGTATACCCACCAATTCCTTCAATGATATCGATCCAAATGATGTTGCATCTATCTCGGTACTGAAAGACGCCTCTTCGGCAGCCATATACGGAGCTAGAGCCGCCAACGGCGTTATTCTTGTTACAACAAAAACCGGGGCAACAGGTGGAAAATTAACGGTCAATTACAATGGCTATTACGGTATCCAGAAACCAACAGCTTTCCCCGAATTTGTCAACTCTTGGGAGTACGCTTCCTTGCTCAATGAAACCACAAGTGGCGGCGGAGGCTACACCGCAGAGGAGATCCAAAAATTTATAGATGGCTCGGATCCCGACAACTATCCAAATAGTAATTACTTGACCAGTTCATTCAAGTCCCAAGCGGCGCAAACAGGCCATAACTTAAATATATCCAATACCACAGATAAAATACAATACACCTTATCTGCTGGCTTTCTCAATCAAAAAGGTATTGTCATCAAAAACAATTTTGACAAATACAATGTTCGCCTCAATCTCATATCAAACCTCAATGACAAGCTCAAATTAACGACGCGGGTAGCGGCAATTCAGACCGAAACAGATGAACCTGCAGCACCGGCAACGCTTGACTTCTCCCGGATGACGGATATCATTTCTCAGGTGATTCGCTATCCCGCCATATACCCAATACGCCTGAGCAATGGCGACTGGGGCGCAGGGAATAACTTGAAGGGTACACCTGTATCTTTCCTGGAGAGCGAATCTTTCTACAAAGAAAAAGTATCCAATATCTCCGGAAACGCAAGACTCGACTGGAAACCAATTTCAGATCTGACCTTGTCCGCTATTGGAGGCTATACGCAGACGAATGGCCGCACAAAACTTTTTAGAGCATCACAACGGATCAACAATTCCATTACGCTAGGACCTTCAAGCCTCAATCAAACCGCTCCTTATGAAACGTATAAAACGTTTCAGGCCTTAGCAGACTATAACAAAACGATCGGGGAACATTCCCTGAAAATATTAGGCGGTTATTCTTTCGAGAAAGGCTACAACGAAGGTTTAAGCGCTTACCGCCAGAATTTTCCCAGCAATGATCTTACCGAGTTAAATGTAGGTTCACCAGATGGACAACAAAACACTGGTACAGCTGCTGAGTGGGCATTGGAATCGTTATTTGCACGCGTACAATATAACTATGCCAAGAAATACCTTGTCGAAGGTGTTGTTCGATACGATGGATCTTCCCGTTTTCCAACCGATAAAAAGTATGCCGCTTTTCCTTCAATTGCAGTAGGCTGGCTACTGAGTGAAGAATCGTTTATAAAGGACCACTATCGTTGGATAGACGAATTGAAAATCAAAGGATCTTATGGGGTTCTCGGTAACCAAAATATTGTCAATAATGTCCAACAGCGCGTTGTCTCTAACTACCCATACCAGGATGTTTTAAATCCGGGTTATAATTACCCCTTTGGAAACACTATTTCTCCAGGGGTCGCCCGAACCACAATTGTTGATCCTACGCTACGCTGGGAATCGACCCGAACGGCAGATGCGGGCGTGGAAGTGGCTTTATTTAAAAATTTACTGACATTCAGCAGTACCTATTACAACCGATATACTTACGATATTTTGGTGAGCCCAGGTTCTAGTGTTTCCAAAATTTTGGGTTTTGAAGTAGGTGTACAAAATTCTGGAAAACTTCGAAATACAGGATGGGAATTTACGCTAGGGCATCAAAAAAAATTAAATGATTTTTCTTACAACGTTAATCTGAACTTCTCTACGGTCAAAAATAGGGTCGTCGATTTGGGTGTCGGCAATATCAATCAACCAAATGGCTTAGTGGGAAATGGTTCCACCCTGTTTATCGGTTACCCGATTCAAGCCTACTACGGCTACCAGGCGGATGGCTTATTTGTTGACGCAGCCGATATTGCAAGCTATGCTAATCAAACCAGCATCAACCCCAAACCGCAACCAGGCGATATCCGATACAAGGACATCAGTGGCCCCGACGGAGTACCTGATGGAAAAGTAGACGCTACGTACGACCGAACTGTGATTGGATCACGTATCCCCAAATACACCTACGGGATGAATATCGGGATGAACTACAAAGGGTTTGACTTAGGAATACTTCTTCAAGGTGTAAGCGGTGTTAAAGGCTTATTGGACAATTATGCTGGATTTGCGTTGACACAAAACGGCAATATCCAACGCTGGCAAGCTGACGGCAGATGGACTGTAGCCAATCCCGATCGAAATGCCATTTATCCAAGAATTGAACAATTGCCAAATACCGGCACACCAAATACCCTGCTATCAGACTACTGGTTACTGGATGCGAGCTACCTACGGCTCAAGAACATCCAATTGGGTTATACCATTCCTAAGCACATCCTTAACAAATGGAAATTGTCGGGTCTAAGGGTTTACGCAAATGCCGAAAACCTATTGACAGCAAGCAATTATAGAAAAGGATGGGATCCTGAAATCAATTCAAGCGGCGCCTACTACCCTATTATGCGCAATTTTACATTTGGGGTTAACCTTAGTTTTTAACCAATCGATAAAAAACCATGATACACATCTCATATAAACCTATAAAATTGGCCTTATGCATTCTTTTTGCATCAAGCCTAAGTACCAGTTGCAAAAAACAACTGGAAACCAATCCACTGGATAAATTTGCCAACGAAACCTTTTGGACAAACGAAACGAATGCTCGAGCAGCGCTGACAGGATTATACAAAGCGGAAATACAAATGAACTCCCTCGCCGAATTCAGCCCCACAGATTGGTGGTCCTATAACGGTCTGCTTTACCTGGAGTTTGCTTCGGACAATGCCTACGATAGACGTGGTGATAATTCGGTTTTCAACAAACTATCCGATGGTACCTTGACAAGCAATAATAGCAACTTAGACAATTATTGGATGTATACCTACAAGAAAATCGCCCGTGTAAATTATTTTCTTGAAAACATAGATAAAACTCCTATTTCAGCAGATCTACTCGCACGATTTAAAGCCGAAGCTCGGTTTATTCGTGCTTGCCAATATTTCTACCTATCCCAATACTGGGGTGATGCCCCTTTAGTTACCAAAACTTTAACGCCCAGTGAAGCAAATCAGGTTTCCAAAGCGAAAAAACAGGAATTGGTTACATTTGTCGCGCGTGAATTGCAGGAAGCAGCAAACGACTTACCTAGTTATGGCAAATTGACTACCGCAGAAAGGGGCCGCGCAAGCAAACAGGCAGCCCTCGCTTTCCTTGGACGCATCCAACTGGCAGAAAAATCTTACGCCGACGCTATCAAAAGCTATGAGCAGATCATCAATGCCAATGAAAATAGCATAGATCCTAACTATTCAGGCTTATTTAATGGAACCAACGAAACGAGCAAAGAGATTATTTTTGCCACGCAGTACTTGGTTGATCTTGCCGGAAACGGAATGTTTCAGCACAATTTTCCGGCAATCGCCGGCGGCTGGCATCTTCACTGCCCGCTCGGTAGTCTTGTAGAAAGCTATGGTTTCACCGATGGAACGGCATTTTCGTACGATGATGCGCGATATAATGCGCAAGACATCAGCAAAAACCGGGATCCGCGTTTAGCTTTCACCGTGATAACGAATGGTGATCGTTTCAAAAACCTTAAATATACATCTCACCCCGACTCCACCCTATCTATCGACCAATTGACCACAACAAAACAGGCCACACGTACGGGCTACGGATTACGCAAGTTCAACGACGAAGGGTTTAGTGGAAACTTACAAAACTCTGGAGCCGACGTTCCTATTGTACGCTACGCCGAAGTTCTCCTGAGTTACCTTGAAGCCAAACTCGAAAATGGAGACCCTATTACCAGCGACCTACTGGACAAAACCATCAACGCTGTCAGAAAAAGAAGCAGCGTTAATATGCCAGCCATTAACATCCAAAGTAGTGCCACCTTGCGCACGACGTTACGCAACGAAAGACGTGTGGAACTCGCATTGGAAGGACTTCGTTATTGGGATTTACTACGTTGGGGTATCGCAAAGGATGTACTGAAAGGTGATTTTTATGGCGCCCCATTTCCAAATGCGAAAAATCTTCGTATAAAATCCGGTGGAAGTAAAGACCCTTATAGCCGATGGTATGTGACCAGCAAGTCCTTCCGGGCTGGCCAAGATGAACATTGGCCAATTCCGCAAAATGAAGTTAATATCAATCCAAATTTAAAATAGTATCTTGGGTATCGTCAATTGTCAAACGATACCCTCTAAACAAAACTTAACGTATATGAAGAAGCCACTATCCCTAACGTTATTACTCTCCTCGAGCCTTTTCGCAGCGCTCCCCACGGTTAGTTTTGCCCAAAAGGCTAGTAAACCGAATGTGATCTATATTTATGCTGACGACCTTGGTTTTGGTGATTTAAGCAGCTATGGTGCCAAACAGATCGAAACCCCCAACCTGGATAAGCTCGCCCAAAGCGGCGTACGATTTACCAATGCTCATAGTACTTCGGCAACTTGTACCCCTTCCCGTTTTGCATTGATGACCGGAACGTATCCATGGCGTCAGGAAGGTACAGGCATTCTGCCCGGAGATGCCAAGCTAATCGTTCCTACTGATAAAATCACCTTACCCAAAGTATTTAAACATGCGGGCTATGCTACTGCCATTGTTGGCAAATGGCATATGGGACTCGGAAATCAGGTCCAAAAAGACTGGAATGCACCCATAAAACCCGGGCCTAATGATGTAGGTTTTGACTATTCATTCATTTTTCCTGCAACAGCAGATCGCGTCCCAACGGTGTTCCTTGAAAATGATCAGGTCGTCGCTGCAGAGGCCAATGATCCACTCCTGGTCGACTATGAAAAGAAAATAGGTAACGACCCCACAGGAAAAGAGCATCCCGAACTGCTCAAAATGCATTCTTCACCTGGTCAGGGACATAATCAAACTATTGTCAACGGTATCGGAAGAATCGGTTACATGAGCGGTGGAACACGTGCCAGATGGGTAGACGAAGAAGTTTCCACAACATTTCTTCACAAAGCCCAGGACTTTATTTCACAACACCGAAACAAACCGTTCTTTCTCTACTTCTGCTTGACAGAACCACACGTCCCACGCATGCCCGCAACACAATTTAAAGGTAAAAGCAAACTCGGCTACCGCGGCGATGCAATCCTTCAATTGGATTGGACCGTCGGACAAATTCAACAGCAATTGCAACTTTTGGGACTTGACAAAAACACGATAATAATTTTCAGCAGCGACAACGGCCCCGTCCTCGACGACGGCTATATGGATGGCGCTGTGGCCCAGCAAAATGGTCATTTACCCGCAGGTCCACTACGCGGCGGCAAATATAGCATCTTCGAAGGCGGAACTCGCGTGCCCTTTATCGTAAGCGGCAAGGGCGTTGCACAGGGAAAAGTTTCCAATGCATTGATCAGCCAAATAGATCTCTTGGCAACAAGTGCCCAATTATTGGATGTTCCACTAAAGGCAGATGAAGCAAAAGACAGCGCGCCGCTCCTGAAAACCTTAACCGGTCAAGATAATAAGGGACGTAGCAGTATGGTTCAGCATGCACAGACACTTGCCATCGTAAAGGACGAATGGAAATATATTGCGCCAAGCAAAGGTTCCCCCTACATGAAATTAACCGATACAGAAACAGGAAGTCTTCCGGAAGATCAGTTATACGATCTTAAAAATGACATCGGCGAAAAGAATAATGTGGCTTCAAAATATCCAGAAAAGGTCGCCGAACTCAAGCAGTTATTGGAAGGAGAACGTAAAAAATGAAATTAAAAGTTGGACTCTCCCTCATCCTCCTCGGATGGGGGACTCTTTTTGCACAACAAAAGAAAAAGCAGCATAAATTGCCCAATATTATATTTTTTTATGCGGACGATTTAGGTTATGCCGAAACTGAGCCCTATGGACAACGATTGATCAAAACACCACATATCCAGCAGCTGGCACATGAAGGTTTACGCTTTATAAACCACTATACAAGTACACCTGTATGCGCCCCAGCCCGTTGCATGTTATTAACGGGCAAGCATGGTGGCCAATCTTATATTCGCGGAAATTATGAATTGGGCGGTTTCGCAGATAGTCTCGAGGGTGGCCAGATGCCACTACCTGAAGGAACGTATACCATGGCTCACCTATTTAAAAAAGCCGGTTACCAGACCGCTGCCATTGGAAAGTGGGGACTTGGGATGAATAATTCCACCGGAAGCCCCAATAAACAGGGATTTGACTATTTCTTCGGTTACCTGGACCAGAAACAGGCACACAATTACTACCCAACACATCTTTGGGAAAATGAAACAAAATATCCCCTTCAAAACAAGGAAAAATTTGTCCATTCTCCTTTAGATTCCAGTAAGGCCACGGCGGAGGACTTCAAACAGTTTGACGGTAAGGAATATGCACCTGAACTAATGACAGAGAAAGCACTGGCTTTTATCGACAAAAACCAAAGCAAACCTTTTTTCTTATACCTTCCTTATACATTGCCACACTTATCACTACAAGTTCCCCAGGAATATGTAGATAAATATAAGGACCTCTTCCATGACAAACCTTATTACGGACAGGACGGCTATACGGCTACCCCCTATCCAAGAGCAACCTATGCCGGTATGATCACCTATCTGGATGACCAGGTCGGCACGATTATGAAGCATATCAAAGCATTGGGAATAGATGACAATACCATTATTTTATTCTCCAGTGACAACGGAACTGGCTTTAATGGGGGCATAGATTATCGTTTTTTCCGCAGTGTCGATTCACTTCGGGGATTGAAAATGGATGTTTTTGAAGGTGGTATCAAAGTTCCGTTAATTGTCAGGTGGCCCAACCATATCAAAGCGAATTCCGAAACAGATTTGATTTCGGCCCAATACGATCTCATGGCGACCTTCGCACAGCTGGTTCAACAAAGCCCCGGCCACAGCAATGGGCTCTCCCTCCTTCCAACCTGGCTGGGTGAAAAGAACCAACAAAAACATCAATATCTTTATTTCGAATATCCAGAAAAGGGCGGCCAGATCGCCATACGCGAAGGACGCTGGAAGGCAGTCAAGCTCGATCTGAAGAAAAACCCTAAAGCAAAATGGCAATTATATGATTTAACAACAGACCCTTGGGAAGAAAAAGATATCGCGGTACAGCACCCACAAATGCTGCTGCATTTCGATGAAATTGTCAATAATGAACACCAGCCTGCTCATATACAGGAATGGGAGATTGTAGCGAATAAGATGATTAAAAAATAAATCGATTTCTTTCTTAATTTTTTAATCTTAAAAAACTTGGGTTGTCCGGATTGAATCATGACAACCCAAGTTTTTTATGTAATTTAGCCAAGCAATCCATAGCGGGGCTCGAATGTGAATTTACCTATTGAATGACGTATTGACCACACAGGAGTGTAACATATTCCGAAGGCCAACGTAAAACGATCAATAACCAAGTATGCGGCAAATAGAATCATACATCAATACACTGAAAGAAGGTGATGAAATGGCTTTATGCTTTTTTATGGATCATTTTGGTCATTCTTTACGCTATTTTGCCTTTTCTTACCTCCGTAACAAAACCGATGCCGAGGAAATTGTCTCCGATGTTTTTGTTAAACTCTGGAATAATAGACAAAAGGTTGAGCATTATGAAAGCCTCAAAGCCTTTCTTTTTATCGCCACTAAAAATGCCTGTATCGATATGCAAAGAACTACGCAATTCAAAATACGGAAAGAGGAACTCGATATTCTGCAGCATATGTCGGTTCCGGATGAAGATGTACTCAAGAAGATATTCCGAACAGAACTCACCGAGTTGTTACTTGCTGAAATCAATTTGCTTCCCAAACAACAAGCTCAGATCTGCAAGCTCAGTTTTTTGGAAGGCTTGAATACAGATGAAATTTGCGAAACATTGAACACAACTGCATCAACCATCTATTATGCGAGATCCAAAGCATTGCATGCGTTAAAAGAACGTTTCAAATCGAAAAAATTTGAATATCTCACCATCCTAATGCTGACAGCTTGGTATACCTTCAAAAGTTAACTGCTACCGCACAGCCCGCATCCTCCTCCCAGAAATTTATAAAATAAAGTAAACAACTACCTATCAATCGTTTAGGGAAATAATAATCAAAAAAAATGATCACAAAAAAAAGCTTAGCATTCGGTCGGGCGACCTGCTAAGCTTTTATAAATACCTCTTTGTAAGAGGCAATCAACCTAAACCTAGGACAAAGATAGTGGTTCAAATGATATAAACAAAAATTTTGTTATATTTTTTTTCAACTCCCATAAATTTGTTTTAGCACAGCAATCACAAAAGGAATAGTAAGTGTACAATGTACACTACAATCTTTTTGCATTTTTCAACAGGTTATTTTTTTGGTTGCTTCGCTCAGCTAGTCCCAACCACAGTATTTAACCCTTGCATTATTTATCTTTACAACAGAATGACCGATCATCTCCTGCCTTCGTTTTATCTGTCACTTTTATCTTTACGTACTCAATTGCATCCGTAAATATAGCCTACAGGTCAATACAGACCACAATTGTTGATTGTCCCTTAACTTTCAAGTCTGCCATTCAACTTAATTTGGTGGTGAAGTCTGATTTCAGATGTAATCACCATGAGCTCTTATCTACCACATTTGTGCGATCTAAACATCGATATTTCATTTAATTATTTAGTAACTTTGGAATCAATCAAAAAAAATATCATGTTTACTGGAATCATAGAAACCCTAGGAAAAATAGAAAATATCGAACAGGAAAAAAGCAATATCCATTTTTACGTCAGTTCTGCTATTTCCAATGAACTTAAAATAGACCAGAGTGTAAGTCATAATGGCGTTTGCCTTACTGTTGTTGGATTGAACAATGATCAGCATAAAGTGACGGCAATTGATGAAACCTTGCAGAAGACAAATCTCGCTCAATTAAAGGTGGGCGACCTGATCAATCTGGAACGTTGTACTTTGGCCGGCGGAAGATTTGATGGACATATCGTCCAAGGACATGTAGACCAGACTGCGCGTTGTATCCAAAAGAAAGATGAAAATGGTAGTTTTATTTTTACCTTTCAATATGATGTTTCCAAACAAAATATCACCGTAGAAAAAGGATCCATTACCGTAAATGGTATCAGCTTGACCGTAGTAGACTCTAAAGACGATCAGTTTTCAGTTGCTATCATTCCGTATACACTAGAGCATACCAACTTGCAACAAGTTGAAGTAGGTAGCACAGTCAACTTGGAGTTTGATATTATCGGAAAATATGTCACAAAGATAATGGCTTTACGCGCTTAAAAAATTTGCTATGCTTCCTCGGGTTTAAAGCCGACCCAAGGGAGCATATCCGAACACGCTTCGTTTCGGGTTCTAACAATGTATACTCAGTTTACTCCAAATAGTGTCCCTGACGTATCAATAACGCGCGATATTTGTTGAATACACTCGATTTGGAAACAAAGCCCATATACTTATTTTCATCCCCCAAAACTGGAAGTATCCACGTGTCGTCCTTATTCATTTTGGCCATCACGATTTCCATGTTTTCATTGATTCCTACCGTATCATTTGGCTTCTGAGCTAACTTTTCGAAAGTTGTATCCCCCCCATCCACTTCACCCAATAATACGGAGAATAGAAACTCGCTATAAAGAAGCCCCATAAATTTGCCCTCGTAATCAACCACTGGAAAGATATTGCGTTTACTATGGATAATGTCTGTTTGTCGACCTTTTGGTGTTTCGTCGGGGCGTAAGATCACAAAATTAGTTTCCAATACATATTTTATCCGCATCATACTTAACACGGATCGATCCTTGTCTTCATAAGAAATCAGATCGCCAGACTCCGCCAATACCTTGGTGTAAATGGAATGCTTTAAAACCGACCGATTAATCAAATAGGAAATGGAACAAACCAGCATCAATGGAACCATCAAAGTATAACCTCCGGTCACTTCTGCAATCAAAAATATGCCCGTCAACGGCGCATGCATAATGCCGCTCAACGCACCGGCCATCCCCGCTACCACAAAATTTGGTACATTTAGCTCGGCAATTCCGGTCAAATTTACACCATAAGAAAATGCAAAGCCCAACAGACCTCCCATCACTAAACTTGGCCCAAATACCCCACCATTTCCACCGCCATTTAATGTAAATAATGCAGCAAGCGATTTTCCAAATAAAGTCAATATTGTATAGCCCAAAACTACTAATCCCATATCCTTGTAGTCTGAGAACAAGCTGTTCTTAACAATCGAATTAAACTGACCATTGAGAATCTGCTGAATGGTAATATAGCCCTCACCATACAGCGCTGGGAATACAAAAATCATCAGACCCAAGGCGATCCCACTGACCCAGACTTTATTATAGGGATTCTTAATCTTAGAAAACCATTTCCCCACACTCCTGGAAACACGTGCAAAGTAAATCGTATAAAGCCCAATCAGCACAGCTAATAGCAAATAAAACAACAATGCCGAAACTTGCCAATCGGAATTGAATGTACTGAATAAGGGTTCATTATAAAGCACCCGAGAGACTACAGAAGCCAATGCCGATGAGATCAGCAAAGGAATGAACACTGGAATGGAAAATTCGGGAAGCAAGATCTCGATAGCAAAAATCATTCCTGCCAAAGGGCTGTTGAAGGCGCCTGAAATTCCTGCAGCTGCACCACAAGCCAATAACATGGTAACTTCCTTATACTGCAATCCAAAAAAACGGGCGATATTAGAACCAATAGAAGAACCACCCAAAGCAACAGGAGCTTCCAGACCACAGGACCCGCCAAAGCCAACGGTAATAGCCGATGTCACCACCTGAGAATAAATATTGCTGGGATCCAATCGGCTGCCCTTCCGACTGATGGCATAAATAATCGGGGTAATCCCGTGCTCCATCTTCTTCCCTTTCAAAAATTTGCGAACAAAAAACACGCTGAGCAAAATCCCTATCAATGGAAAAATCAAGTAAACCGAGTATTTTACTTTCCAATCGATATCATCCTGTATAGTCGTTGCAATAAAATGGGGTAATCTTTTTAACACAGATGCCATAATACCACCAACAATTCCAACCAAAAATGCGAGTATAATGATAAAGTTCCGGTTAGAAACTTTCTTCATCCGCCACTGATTGATCTGGTCTATTTTTTTAAAAAAACGTCTTTTGAGGTTTCTCATATCGTCCTATTGAAAGCTCAACACTTCCTTTTTCTTTTTTGTTTTGAATTTATCGGGTACTACGGCCAATATTTCTTTTTCTAAGGCCTGAATTGCATGTCTCTTTACATAATTTTGCGTCGTCACCAATGATATCTCCCGTACTGGTTCCGGTGATTTGAAATAACGGATCCGATCCAATTGTTCATCGGAATAATCCCAAATCGACAACTCAGGCAATATCGTGATTCCGTCGTTGATATCTACCATACGTTTTAAAGTCTCTACGCTACCCGTATTATACTCAAATCGCCCTGTAAGATCTTGATTATGTTTATGATGACAAATATTAAGCACCTGCCCGCGCATACAATGGCCCTCATTGAGCAACCAAAGTTTATCATCGGCAATATCATCACCACTCAGTATTTTTTTTGGAAACAGCGGACTATTGGCTGAAATATAAGCGACAAAATTTTCGTAAAATAAGGGTGATTCCAAAATCCCGGGGTCATTTAAGGGAGTAGATAGCACACCACAGTCCAGAAGTCCGACCTTCAATTCATGCACAATCCGTTCTGTCGTATATTCCCAAATCTGTAATTGTAGCTTTGGATATTTCTCCATAAATGTGGTCAGCACATTCGGAAGTAAATAAGGTGCGATTGTCGGGATAACACCGACCCGTAGTGTACCCTCAATTTCCCCTTTTTTATCCTGTACGATCTCATTGATCTTTCGGCTTTCCGTCAATACCAATCGAGCTTGAAGAATAATTTTCTCGCCGATTTCTGTAGGAACAACAGGCTGTCGGCTCCGGTCGAAGATTTTTGCCCCTAAAGACTCTTCAAGTTTTTGTATTTGCATGCTTAACGTAGGTTGCGTGACAAAACATTTTTCTGCAGCTGCAACAAAACTTCGGTAGGTATCAACAGCTATAATATATTCCAGTTGGATTAAGGTCATCTTACTATCTTTAAAGCACAAAATTACGAATCCTGTCGCAAACCAATGTCAAATCCTTTATAATTAAAGTCAACAGGAGTATTTGGCCTGCCGATTATACAATAAATACCTTGCCAAAAAGGTCCAGTATATCCACTATTGTTACATTAGTTCACATAAAAAATCGATTTCATCAAAATGCTTTTCTTAAATTTGGAGATTTACAACAGTTGATAGTTAAAATCCTATGAAGTTTATAAATCGCACGACAATTGCACTAGCTTTATTCTTAACCATGGCAAACAGTCCTTATAGCAAGGCAAATCCCGATGAGGGAATGTTTCCATTGAGCGAATTAAATAGAGCTGGATTGAAGAAAGCTGGGTTAAAGATCAGTGAGAAAGACATCTACAATCCCGGTCAGGTCGGACTGGTAGATGCCCTGGTTCAAGTCAGTGGATGTACAGGGTCGTTTGTCTCAAACCGTGGTTTGATCATTACCAATCACCACTGCGCTTTTTCTGCCGTTCAACTTGCCAGTACTGCAATCAACAATTACTTAAAAAACGGTTTTGTCGCCCAAAATCAAGAACAGGAAATTGAGGCAAAAGGATTAAAAATAAGAATTACCGATTCTTATGAGGATGTTTCCGCTAAAATATTAAATGCTGTCGCCAACATCAGTGACCCGGTAGAGCGTATCAATACGATCAAACGTAAACAACAAGAACTGGTTAAACAAGCGGAAAAAGAAGATCCCACGATTAAAGCTGAAGTATCAGAAATGTTTATCGGTAAAAGTTATGTCCTATTCCGTTATAAAACAATTGAAGACGTTCGTTTGGTTTATATTCCACGTCAAAACATCGGTGAATTTGGTGGCGAAACAGATAACTGGGTATGGCCACGCCACACCGGAGATTATTCTTTTCTGAGAGCTTATGTCGGCAAAAACGGAAAATCTGCACCTTATTCTAAAGATAACGTTCCTTACCAGCCCAAAAAACACCTTAAAGTCAATCCAAATGGTGTACGGGAAAATGATTTCACCTTTATCCTTGGTTATCCCGGAAAAACATTCCGACACAGACCAGCACAATATATTCAATATCAACAAGAATATCTTTTGCCTTACGTATCCAACCTGTATGATTTCCAAAATAAACAGATGGAGGAAGCAGGAAAAGACAATACCGATATCGCCTTGTCCTTGGCAACACGCATAAAACGTAATGCGAATGTATTGAAAAACTATCGTGGTAAACTCAAGGGCTTACGAGGAATCGACTTGCTATCGACAAAAAAACAAGAAGACGAAGCACTGGCAGCGTTTATCTTAAGTAAACCCGAACTGAAAAACAAATATGGAAGCCTACTCACTGATATTGACGCCTATTATCAGCTGAGCGATCAAGATGCCCTGAAAGAACTTTGGATCAATAATATTTACAATAGTACGAGCTTATTGAAAGTAGCCCGCGACCTGAACGTTCTGAAAACCAACTTGGCAAAGGAAAAATCTTCCCAAGCTGCCAAGCAGCTTTTCGATCTGAATATCGAAAAATTAAAAACCGCTGTTAAAGAAACCTACGAAAGCTACAATAAGCAGGCTGATCAGCGTATTTTCTCCCGAATGTTGGAAGATGCCATTGCATTCCAAGGTAAAAATCAATTGGCTTCCATTCAGAAATTGCAATTTAATACGGGTACCGCACAAGAATTTGCAACAGAGATTATTCAGAACAGTAAACTTGGCGATCAAAATTACATACTAAATACTGTCTTGGCCAATGCCGATGCACTTCAGAAATTTGACGACAAATTATTGGATTTCCAGGGCAAATTGAACAGTGATATTGTCCAGTTCGCTGCTGAACAAAAACGACGTGAAGGGGTACTGAACAAATTAATGGGCGATTATGTTGCCGTCAAGGAAATTTTTCAGGCCAAAAACTTTATTCCTGATGCAAACTCAACCTTACGCCTGACGTATGGGCACATCAAAGGCTACTCTCCTGCTGATGCAACTTATATGAAGCCATTCACGACAATCGAAGGAATCATTCAAAAAGGAAATCTTGGTTTAGCAGAATTTGACTATCCACAAGAAATCAAGACAGCTTACCTCAATAAAAATTTTGGTCCTTATCTTCAAAAAGATCTGGGATCAGTGCCGGTCAATATCTTATATGATATGGATACTACAGGTGGAAATTCAGGATCTCCAATAATGAATGCCAATGGTGAATTAATCGGTGTAAATTTTGACCGTGCTTATGACGCAACAATTAATGATTTCGCTTGGAACGAGAGTTACAGCAGATCCATCGGAGTCGACATCCGTTATGTCCTCTGGGTTGCCGATAAAATTGACAACGCGCATTTCATTCTGAAAGAAATGGGGATTTAATCGGGGCTAAAACAAACCTCAAAAAATCCGCTGCATCGAGAGATACAGCGGATTTTTTGTTCATTAGGCTATTTTCTTTTCGCTAAGCGGGAAGATACCATGATCCACGATACTATGAGCCGAAAACTCGCCGTATATCGGAACCTATTCAACTCCTCACTTAGAATTTATCCGTATACTATTTTGCTCCTTGCAGTAAAGAGGAGAAAACAATCTTCAAACGCAACAAGCCTGTTGTCAAGACTTCTTTTGAACAAGCAATGTTGAGGCGAATAAAGGCGTCACTCCCCTTGCCATACATCGCACCGACATTGACCTGTACATGCGCCTCGTCCAATAAGAGCTGCCCCAATTTTCTACTTGAAATCCCCAAAGCGGCGCAATCTACCCATACCAGATAAGTACCCTCCAAAGGAAGGACATGCAAAGCAGGCAGGTATTCAGCCATAAAGCCTTTCAAATAAACATAATTCGCATGAATGTAGCTTAAAGCTTGATCCAACCATTCCCCACCCGACTCATACGCTGCGATCAGGCCTGTAATTGCAAAGGGACTTATGCTACTTATCTCGTTGGCTAAGAAAGCCTGCTGCACTTTCCTTCTGAGTTCAGGATCGGCCACGAAGACCGTAGCGACCTGGAGTCCTGCCAAATTAAAGGTTTTACTCGGTGCTACACAGGTAATCGAATTCGCCAAAAAGGCTGCACTGATGCTCCCAAAAGGAATATGTGTATGGCCCTCAAATACCAGATCGCAATGAATTTCATCCGAAATGACTAAGACCTGGTGCCGCAAACAGATTTCACCGAGACGTTCAAGCTCAGCTCTAGTCCAAACACGGCCAGTGGGATTATGTGGACTACATAAAATAAATAACTTGACTTTCGGATCACTTGCTTTATATTCAAAATCTTCAAAATCAATAGCATACTCGCCATTGCGGTAAATCAAGTCATTGGAAACCACCTCGGCTTGATTGCGTTCTATTGAGGAAAAAAAACAATGATATACAGGCTCTTGAACCAAAACCTTATCACCCGGTGAGGTAAATGCGCTAACCAAAGCCGAAAGCGCCGGTACCACACCGATCACAGGAAGTATCCATTCCGGCTGAAGTACAAATTTATGCCGCTGCGAAGACCAGCTCATAACCGCGCTGTAAAAAGTAGCTGGAATAGTAGCATACCCATATACCGCATGTTGAACCCGCTGCGCAAGCGCATCCACAACAGGTTGTGCTGCTGGAAAGTCCATATCCGCAACCCAGAGTGGAATCAAATCGTCATAATCATGTTGATTCCATTTGACCGAATCGGTACCACGACGAACAATCGTTTTATCAAAATTATAGATCATACAGCAATTTACTCAAAATTAGGCTGCATTTGTAATAAAAGCCCTATAAAGTAAAAAGGATGAACAAGAAAGCGGATCAGATGGATATGGCAAAGGAATAGCTCGGACTAAATACAATAAAAAAATCCAGTATGCCTAGATAAGCAGAAAGCGCTATCTTTACAGAAAATAGTAGGACAACTATGGCCAAAAATAACTTTTCATTTCGTGCTAGATTAAAGAGTTTTCACTATGCCTTCAGTGGGCTAAAAACAGCCTGGCAGGAAGAACATAATTTCAGGGTGCATTGTACAGCGGCCATTATTGCCATTACCCTGTCATTTGTGCTTCACATAAGTACCCACGAATGGATTGCTGTACTCTTTTCCATTGGTTTTGTATTTGTCTGTGAATTGTTAAATACCGCATTGGAAAATATAGCCGACTTTATCTGTCCTGAAAATAATCCAAACATAAAAAAAATTAAAGATATTGCCGCGGCGGCAGTGATGATCAGCAGCATCACTGCACTATTGATCGGCCTCTTAATTTTTATTCCCAAGCTGATCTCATTGGCCCTTCGCTAAATTTTCTAAGGCGAATTTCTCATCAAAAGCTATCTTTTTAGGATCGGCAAAAGTCATTTTTCCAGCCTTCTCCTCCATCGCACCATAACCTTCCAGTGCACGCTCCTTGGATAGTTTAAATATTACCTGGCGGACGGATTCCTGTCCCTCAGAAGAAAAAGTATAATCGGCAGTTAAAATATCCCCCTTTAATACGCCATCAATATGTCCGCTATTACGATCTTTTTCCTTCCAGGCATAGCTTAGATCACCCTGAACCTTTTCTCCATCAACAGTGATTGATAATGAAATGGTATCACCATTTTTAAGGTATTGATACGTACTCTTTCCTGTAAGAAACCTCCCGGTATCCAATGGTTGAGTACTTTGAACAGTGTCATCGAGTTTCGCCGAAGTATCCTGTTTTTTTTGTTCCTGATGGCAAGCAGCGCAACACAGCAACACTATAAATCCAAAATTGATTATTCTCATCGTGTTTTTTTGTTTGATAGTATAGATAGCAATTCAAAAGAAATTTTGTTTTAAATAACTAACATTTAAAATTTTAAAATTCAGAAAACAAAAAGCAAGCAAATATTGTTTATAAGTTAGATAGCACTCGGCTATTTTAGCACGATATAAGCTATTAAAAATAAACAATTTAGTAACAATAAAATTATTGCAGGCTTATTGTAAAGCTAATTTTTATTAGTAAATTGTACTCTATAAAATTCAGGAATTCTTAACCAATATTAGTATGAAAGATGTAAGCTTTAAGAAATTTGATAGTGGATGTACATCACTCACAAAATTGTCCATTGAAACAGACTTGGCTATTATTGTTAAAGAGCAAGTTACCATTTCTTCCGAATCCAAAGTTGAAAAACTCAGACGCTGTAAAGAAGAATTACTTAAAAGTCTTTGGTTTGTTCAACGTCAATGTTGAGATAACATTTTACTCCAAATTTCGACTATTAGTGCCTGTCAGTAACGTATCGCTTGACAGCAACGAATTCACTTTTAACACAAAACAAGCCCCTTCGCTGTTATGCTTCGAGGGGCTTTTAATATGTTTAACAATTCGAATATCACAAGTGATTAAAGCGATTTCAAATGTTTATAGTTCGACTTAATGGTATCCCATACTTCTTCGAAATTACCCGACAACATTAATTTTGCCATACTTTCTGTCATCCCTTTCATTTGACTGAAGGATATCTTGGGCGGCATAGCCAATGCATTGGGATTGGTATATATATCGATCAGGACAGGCTCATCCGTCATGCCAAGAGCTTCAGTGATAACAGCATCCACCTCTTGGGGCTGAGTCACCGTAAATGCGCGTATTCCCATCGCTTGAGCGATCATCGCAAAATCTGGATTGACCATATTGGTTTCCTGATCTTTCAGACCTGATACCTGCATTTCTAATTTAACCATACCAAGTGCACGGTTGTTAAAGACGATGATTTTAATCGGTAAGTTATATTGTTTTATCGTAGCGAGATCCCCCAACAACATGGATAGCCCCCCATCACCACAAAAAGCAATAACCTGACGTTCAGGATGTGTCAATGCCGCTCCAATAGCCATTGGCATGGCATTAGCCATAGACCCATGATTAAAAGACCCCAGCATGATACGATCCTTTCGCTGATTAATATAACGTGCTCCCCACACACAGCACATCCCGGTATCAAGCAGAAAAATCGCATCCTCACTGGCTTTTTGATCAATGGTATGTGCAACAAATTCAGGCTGTATCGCGCATTCGCTGCCCGAATCGTCCACATAAGTCATGAGATCTTCCTTGACTTTTGCATAGGATGCAAGCTGCTTCTCCAGAAATTTTGTATCCGAACGCGCTTCCACAAAGGGCAATACCGCTTTTAAGGTATGCTTGATATCGCCCACTAGCCCATAATCTACGATAGATCTGCGCCCGAGCTTTTCGCCTTCAATATCAATCTGAACAATGGTTTTATTTGTCGGTATAAAATCTTTATAAGGGAAATCAGTCCCCAAAAGTAAAATAAGATCCGAATGATGCATACTTTGAAATGCCGACGCCATACCCAAAAGTCCGGTCATACCGATTTCATTGGGATTGTCGCGTTGAATATCCAACTTTGCTTTAAATGAATAACCTACTGGCGCATGGATCTTTTGTGATAACGCTACAATTTGTTCCTGTGCTTTCTTGGCGCCCACTCCACAAAACAAAGTCACCTTTTCAGCCTGGTTGATATACTGCGCCAGGCGCCCGATTTCCATATCCGAAGGCCTCACCTGAGGTTCAGTGAAAAACACCTTCGTTGAGGTATTCATTTGAACCGCTTCCATTTCTGATACATCACCAGGCAAACCGATCACCGCAACATCCCGTTTCGAAATGGCTTGCTGTAAGGCATTTTGCACCATACGTTGCACTTGCTCGGGCCGGGTAATCATTTGATTATAGCAAGAACAATCGTCAAACAACTTGATTGGATTGGTTTCTTGAAAATAATCGGTTCCAAATTCGTATGTAGCACAGGTTGATGCAATCACAAGCATGGGTACCCGAGTTTTGTGCGCTTCATAAACACCATTAATCAGATGCACATGTCCTGGTCCACTGCTTCCCGCACAACAGGCGATCCCGTGCAAATCAGCCTCTGCCGTTGCGGCAAATGCCCCCACTTCCTCATGTCTAACATGTATCCATTGCATCGTTCCATCCGCATGAACTGCTTCGTTGAAAAAATTTAAACTATCGCCTGTTACGGCATAAATACGCTGAATTCCCGCATCCTTTAAAAGACCCACAATCTGGTGTGCTACATTTTTCATACCTATACTATAATTTAAGATTTTGTGACAGCGACCTTATACAAATTATGTTATCGCCACTTAATAACAACAATAATTTAGCGTAATGGTTTGGGATATTACCTGAACAATACAGTATTACCCAAGCGTATAAAATGATCGCATGTGCAAGGATAGCCTCAGCGGGAAGCAAGGACACACTGCGCTGAAATTTTCAGCCAATAATCCGCTGCACTTAAAATAGAAAAAGATTGTAATCAACAAAAAAGCTGTTTCAAATTGATTGAAACAGCTTTTTTAAAATTATAGACTTAATAAATCCTTAGTTGATTTGTCGCGACAATTCATCGACAAAACGCTTCGCATCATTGAGATCTTTGTTCCAGTCCGCATAGCGTTTAGCGGTATTCAATTTTGCAATTTTTGCATTTAGCTTCGCTAGGTTAGCTTGATCTTTTGACTTCTCCAACTTTGCTTTAAGAATGCCGACTTTGGTATAATCTTGAATACCTTCCAACATACGCTCATAACGGATAGAGCTTCTTCCTTGTGGATAAACAATATAGGTGTCTCCTGCTGGCCAGGTACGGAACCTTGAGTCATGCAGCGGATCTTTGACCCAGGAGTTAAACGCCCAACGCAATGCTCCATCGAAGCCTGCCGCTAGCGCATACCAAGCCATATAGGTAGATTCTGCTGGATCCGAGAACGTAAATTGATTTGGAAATTCGTCCGAACAACACACATAAAATGTCGTAATATATCCTTTTTTGCGTCGTTCAATCAAATCATTCTGGTCAAATGGATCTCCGGCCGCAACGCTGATATCGGTACTTTTATGATAACGTTGGTAGCTTTTGTGATTATCTGCAAAAGCAACCCCAAACTCAGGCGCTACTTTTTCCAACAATGCTATGGCTGGATCCATTTCTTCACGACCTCTTTCATCCATGGCGATATTGGTAATCTTCAACCAGCCCTTTGCGCTGACATGCTTGCTAAAATCCTTTAGGAAAGGCGTCCATAATTCTTCGAATATCGGCGTTCCCGGTTTAGCAATTACATTGACCAATTCATTTTTACCTTCGTCAAAATAATGAACCTCGTTGTTCCACGGCAAAAGAGAGTAACAATTGATCTGTTTGTTGACCCCTAGATCCATCATAAAGTTTACCCATCGATCAAAAACAGTATAATCATAGGTCCAGGAACCGTCTTTTGCCTTCTTCCAGGTGATCATATCCGCATAGGGATCATAGGTCTGTACGTTCCAGGCATCCTTATTCAAGGTTGCTGTAATGACCTTCTGCCCTGCAGCTGCAAGTTGTTTCATGGTAGGCTTCAACGCTTCAAAATGCTCATCGCTCCACATCTTCACATTATTGACGCGGGCAACTGCCGAAGGGTGTTGCCATTGATCCAAATGATAAGTCCACTGGGATGCAGGTGGCAGCACATGATTTTGCACATTGAGCGTAAGTTGTAACTGTTCCTTTACCTGACCATTTTGCTTAACCGAAATTGTCGTTTTATATTGTCCAGCAGCAGCTTCCTTGGGAACCTTTACTGTAATCCATACAGGACGGACTTTCTTAGCTTCAAGGTCATAGCTTTTCAGATCATCCAGCATATCCGCTGAAAGCGATGCTTTAAAATCTTCTGGTTTACGATGGCCACAACCACTTGCAAATTCGTCAGTCATGACATAACGAACAAAACGTGCTTGTACCGCATCGCTACCGATCACCTTGCCTGTTGTAGACTTTAATTCACTTACCGATACAGCAACATCTGCTGCGGCAGCACTGGTCCATAACAATACTTGCGCCGATACCTGCTCACCTTTCCAGGCATCCACAGTCGCCGTACGTTGTGTTGTCAGATTTGGATTAACAGATTTGGGATAACGTTTGTCTATCGATACAAACGAAGCATGTAGACCGGCTTTAACATTCGACCAGTTGGATAAAGTATCCGTTGTGGGATCGGCCATTTCAGTAAATGTTGTCCCTGTAGCAAAACGCTGCTGGGAAAATCCCGGATTACTGCCACAAAATAGCATACAGGCCAGGGCAATAGAAGAATAAATTGTAGTTTTAGGCATAACAGTTATAATTAACAAAACTTTATCGAAGCTGCCAGCAGTGATGGCTTTACAATCGCATCGTTCTTTTTTCCGCCTAGGAGCGGGTGCTCAAAGAAAAAAGGCAAACAACTTCTGTTTGCCTTAAAAATACTAAAATTTTATTTATCGATAACTAACTTTGTTCAAAAATTTCAGAAAGTGCTGTATAGAGCTCGGGATGATTCTGCTTAAATTTTTCTGGATTCTCAAAAAAATACTCCGAGGCAACTGCAAAGAACTCTGCCGGATTGGTCATGCCATATACATCGATATCAGATTTATTTTCTTTTATCTTGGTAATTTCTTCCCGTATCAGATTCATAAAAGGAATGACTGAAGCTTTATCCATCAAATGTGTGGGAATGCCATCCACTGTGCCATCGGTTTTATCAATCAGATGCACAAATTCGTGTATCGCTGTATTCTGTCCATCCTTTGGATTCCTAAACCCATACTCCAATGCCGATTTAGACAATATCATTTGTCCGTTCATGGCTCCCTCACCCACCATACCCATAATATTGCGGTCAGCATGGCCTTCAAATTCATATGCAGTATTGAATTGGGAAGGATAAACCATAATATTGGTCAAATTGGGATAAGTCCATTTCTTAAAGGCAAATATTGGTATAATTGCACTAGCAGCAATCATCATATAATCTTTCAGCTCAACCACTACCCCCACACCTTCAATCTTGACTGTATCCAAAAATTTTAAACAGCGGGCTTCAAATTCCGTTTTATCCGCAATAGACAGATTACGATAATAGGCAACTTCTTTTTCTAGAATTTCCTTGCCTTCGTCGCTCAATACACGTTTAATGGCTTTGCTATTTTTGGCCGTGCGATTTAACAGGTAATAAACAACATAAATGGTTACTGGTATAAGCAGTACAATGAATAGTTTTCCTAGCATATTATTTGATCTGTATCCATTTGGGATCCCGAGCCTGCAAATTACGCAAAAAGCCTTTAAAATGTGAGGTTCCAAATAAGATTAAAATCTTTTGCTGTTGGGCATCAGCAACTAAGGAAGCCAGGTTCTCTTCCCTTTTTTTCATGATAAATTCTTTATCAAATTTGTTTTTTAATGCTGCTTTTATAGGTTTGCAGGAATAAGGTTCCTGAAGCGGTGTTTTGTAATCACAGTCATCCAGGTTGATCGTACCATACAGGTATTCAAACTCGTCAAGCAATTTGTTTTTGGGAATATCTGCATTCACCGCTGTTTCGTAATTCACCAGGAAAAAGGAATAATCGGGCTGACTAATGATTCGCTGCCCCAATTTACGGTACATGGGCGCCCGAAGAACCCGGGAAGTATCACCCGGTATTTCAATACATTGCTGCAACCCTAGCCGATTGCCTGTAAGCTTTCTAAATTTGCGGTCATACAGATCACGTTGTGCCGCACTATCCACCTGATAAGCGATACTTTCATAAAAAACCACATAGCCCGAATGTTGAAGAGAATCTACAGCACGCTGGATTTGATCATAGTACACACGCGTACCCAGATGCCGCATTGGAATGTAAACGACTGTTCGATTGCCGTTACGAAGTTCAAATCTACGCGAGGCATCACGCAGTACACCAGTTCCCTGCACCATCAATGAAGTTTCGCAGCCCAGTAGGGCAAATACCATCAAAAAAAGGGAGATAATCTGTCTCAATTGCATACGATTTCATTATATTAAAATGTTCTTTGCTAGCAAAGACAGTACCATGAAAAAATTATCGCTATCTGCCCATAAATTGAGCCTGTAGATTAGCCGTATTTCGCGATACTTCCATTAGAATAACTTGCAATGATAACAATATATTATCTCCCTTGTTCTATAAATTTTATAGGCTTGTCAATCCTATTGTTGTTCCGTTTGGAATAACTGCATTTTTTTTGATAACAACAATGCCATCACAAATGGTATAGGTCGCGTGATTTACATTTAAGAGATGTGGTCCGCCATTGATCCGTACATCGTTACCGATACGACAATTTTTATCCAAAATAGCATTCTCAATATAACAGCGTTCTCCAACACCAACCACAGGAATGTTTTTCCGCTTTGCATCCTCCATATCGACGAGATCTTCATAATAGTCAGACCCCATCATATATGTACCGCGCACCACAGATCCTGTACCAATCCGCGAACGAACGCCCACGACGGAACGGTCTATTTTATCTGCTTGGATAATACAGCCATCCGAAATGACAGAATTGATTAATGTTGTACCCGAAATTTTAGAAGGCGGCAACATCCTTGGACGGGTGAAAACCGTATTTTTGTCAAACAGATTAAAGGCCGGAATATTATCAGTCAAACCAATGTTGGCCTCATAGAAAGAACCTATGGTTCCGATATCTGTCCAATAACCCTCAAATTGATAGCTAAGCACCCTATTCGTATCAATTGCATCGGGAATAATTTCCTTACCAAAATCCATTCCGCGATTCTCTTCCAGCATACGTTTCAGGACGCCTTTTGAAAAAACATAAATACCCATTGAAGCCAGATATTCCCTACCCTCACCCTTTAAATGATCGCTCACTTCTGAACTCCAGTCCACCAGCTGCTCACTATTCGGCTTCTCAATAAAAGAGGTAATGTGATTCTTTTCATCCGATTTCAGTATTCCAAAACCAGTGGCATCTTTGGCGTTTACTGGAATAGTCGCAATGGTCAGGTCGCCTTCGTTTTCGACATGAAAGTCAACCAGTGCATCAAAATCCATTTGATACAGCTGATCCCCCGATAAAATCAGTACATAGTCATAATCAATACTAGCCAGCTTCCGAAACGATCGCCGTACGGCATCTGCCGTACCCTCGAACCATTTATCGCCATCATTGGTCTGTTCAGCAGCCAGGATATCAACAAAGCCCTTACTAAAAATACTAAAGTTGTAGGTATTCTTAATGTGGGAGTTGAGTGACGAAGAATTGAATTGTGTCAACACAAAAATCTTGTTAAAACCCGAATTAAGACAATTCGAGATGGGAATGTCCACCAAGCGATATTTCCCGGCAATGGGAACCGCTGGCTTAGACCGTTGATCGGTCAATGGATACAGACGTGAGCCCCTTCCTCCGCCCAAGACGATAGCTACTACATTATGACGTGACATATCAAATTACATTATTTGGTTATATAGACTTATATACTTCGCTGCAGATTTATCCCAAGAAAAATCCAACTGCATCATTTTACGTTGATTCTCCTCAAACTGCTTTTTACTGTCGTAAAAATTTATAGCCCGAACAATCGCTGCACTAATTTCAGTGATTGTCAAACTATCAAAACCTATACCGTAACCATCATTTTTCAGATCGATTACTGTATCTTTTAATCCCCCCACCTGATGCACGATCGGCAATGTACCGTACTTCATCGCATAGAGCTGATTAAGCCCACAGGGCTCAACACGGGAAGGCATTAAAAGAAAATCCGCACTGGCATAAAGCCAATGGGCAAGGCTTTCATCATAACCAAAGAACACATCAAAATTATCAATTCCATCATCGACGAGTGATTTCACACGCGACTGGATCGCTGGGTCTCCGGCACCCAGTATAAATATACTTAATCTATCGCGATATTTCTCCGTCAAATCCAAAATTATCTCCGGTAGTAAATCCGCTCCTTTTTCTGTTGCAAATCGGCCGATAAAAACAAGCAGTGGTCGATCTGGATTGATTTTATACTGCTTCGCCAAAGCCTCCTTATTTTTCAATTTGCCGGAAAAAGCTTGTACAACATCATAGTTTTCGAACAAGGTATAATCAATTTTGGGATCCCAGATTTCCCAGTCAATTCCATTGACAATACCAACAGATTTATTTCGCTCATTATAAAATAGATGCTGTAAGCCATTTGCTTCCACATAGAGCTCTTCCAGATAGCCTTCAGATACTGTGGTGTAAGCATCGCAACATTTAATTAGGGCCGCAAGTGGGTTAATTAAACCATCCCAGTCCAATAATCCCCATTTCCAGCTATCGAAAGCAGGCAACAGAATGGCTTTGCTCCAATGTGTCCAACCCTGATATTGCCCATTGTGCACGGTGGCTACCGTTTTAACATCGGCAAGAAAATTATAGTCATTGCTATACTTCATCAAAAAAGGCATCAAACCGACATGATGGTCGTGGCAATGCACAATATCAGGTACTATAGCTTTATCCTTAAACCAAGCCAATACAGCATGTTGAAAGGCGATAAACTGTTCGCCTTCATCGGGATAACAATACACCTCCTGCCGATCGAGTTTTCCTGGAATCTTGACTAAATAAAGCTCAAATCCCAGTATATTGTCTGCTTCCTTATAAACAATATAGTTCAACAATTCAGATCCTTGATAAAAAGTACCCTCGTGAACGACAGTAAAAGTATGGTCCCGAACAAATGGTCGGTCATACCAGGGCATGACAACCGCCGCTTCCCAACCGAGTTTGGTCTGATATTTGGGCAATGCCCCAACGACATCCGCAAGGCCACCAACTTTGGCGACCGGATAACATTCAACACTCAAGTGAAATACTTTCATTCGAATAAGTTCTATATTTTATCTTTTTCAAAGGCAAAAAGCGACCTTCCTACTATTTATTACAACAAATTTACCGAACCTGAAAATTGAGGCCAGATCCGTATTTTATAACTCAACTTATTCTTGTGCATCATCAAATTTTCGAGAAACATATTATACAGGTGTACGTTCTCCCTGCTTCACCGGATTTACATCCTTTAGTTCCTTCTTCCTTTTGAGGATATAGCCTCCTAGAGGAGGCAAATGAAGTTGTGCAGACTGTACTTGGTTCATCCAATGCAGGTGCTCACTATGGACAACGGGATGATGTATACCTGAACCGAAATAGGTCAAATCATCCGAATTCAGCAGCACTTCCCATTCACCTGCGTAAGGTAAACCAATACGGAAATGTTCCCGAACGACAGGCGTTAAGTTAAGTACAACCACCGTATCATCCCAGGAGTCAAATCCCTTTCGCCAATAGACCACAATCGAATTTTCACGATCACCGGCATCTATCCATTCGAAACCTGCAGCATCGAAAGCCTTTTGGTAAAGACTTGGTTGAGCTTTATAAATCGCGTTCAGATCGGCTACAAATCTTTTCATACCCTGATGAGGCGCAAACTCCAGAAGATGCCAATCAAGTGATTGGTTTACATTCCACTCCGACGTCTGCCCAAATTCACCGCCCATAAACAGCAATTTTGTTCCCGAAAAAGTATACATAAAGAGGTACAATGCTCGCAAGTTGGCAAACTTTTGCCACTCATCGCCTGGCATTTTATAAATTAGGGACTGCTTTCCGTAAACCACCTCATCGTGTGACAAGGGTAGCATAAAATTTTCATGGAAAGCATATACTGTCGCAAAGGTGAGTCGATCATGATGATAACTGCGGTTAATTGGATCCTCTTTAAAGTAATCCAACGTATCATGCATCCAGCCCATCATCCATTTCATTCCGAAGCCCAATCCACCAGCATACGTTGGCCGACTGACACTCGGCCAAGAAGTAGATTCTTCGGCAATTGTCTGCACATCTGGAAAATGTCCGTAAACAGCCTCGTTCAGCTCTTTTAAAAATTGTACCGCTTCGAGATTCTCATTTCCTCCAAATTCATTCGGAATCCACTCGCCTGCATTTCGACTATAATCCAAATACAACATAGAAGCTACCGCATCGACCCGAAGTCCATCGATATGAAAACGATCCAACCAATAAAATGCATTGCTGATCAAAAAAGAGCGTACTTCATTTCGCCCATAGTTAAAAATATAGGATTGCCAATCGGGATGAAACCCTTTCCTGGGATCTTCATGCTCGTATAAGCCCGTGCCATCAAAACGATAAAGACCATGTGCATCTCCCGGAAAATGCGAAGGAACCCAATCCAACAATACGCCTATCCCGGCGGCATGCAGCTCCTCAATCAGATACATGAGATCTTGTGCCGAACCATAACGCGAACTCGCCGCAAAATAACCTGTTATCTGATATCCCCAAGAAGGATAATAGGGATGCTCCATTAAAGGCATAAACTCCACATGCGTGAAATTCATTTCCTTCACATAAGATACAAGTGCCACGGCTATTTCCCGATAATTGAGCAACGTATCCGGACTTTCGGGATCCCGCGACCAGGACCCTAAATGGACCTCATAAACGGACCAGGGTTGATCCAGCCTATTTTTAACGGCACGCTCCTGCATCCATTGCTTATCCTGCCACTCGTACCAGGTCGAATGAACAACGGAAGCAGTCTTTGGGGCAACTTCCCACCGAAAGGCAAAAGGATCACCTTTCTCGAGTTGCTCACCAGTATAGGTCTGGATAACATATTTATATGTCTCTCCATTGCCAAGCCCCGGAATAAACCCTTCCCAGATTCCGCTACCATCCCAGCGCACAAAGAGCGCGTGATGCTCCTTATCCCAAAAATTGAAGTTGCCGGTTACGGAGACGGATTTTGCATTTGGAGCCCAAACCGCAAAATAAACGCCTTTTTCACCGTTGACTTCCAGTTCGTGCGAACCGAACTTTTCGTATAATTTGAAGTGCTTACCCGACTGGAATAAGGCGACATCAAATTCAGAAAAGAGACTATGCGGAATTACTTCATTGGCCATGTTTAACCTTCTATCAATATGTTATCAAATTCTCGTGCGACATTAATCCAATACCGCCCCTTTTCATCTACTTGTACTTTTGTATCAATACCATCGGTCTTCACCTTTTTCACTTGAAAAGGCAGACCGATCAATTGTAGTTTATATTCTTCGTATCGCTCAGTAAAAAGCCCATCTCGCGTTTGTTTGATCGATAAGGACTCTTTGAGCCCTGAAACCGTAAAACATTTTTCAAGATAAATATCTTGTTCATACGCAAAGGTGTCGCCATGATCTGAATACACATACGAACGGGTTACACCTTCAGCGAAGTAAACATTGAGCTGTAGCTCCTCAATTTTCTTTTCACCAGTATATTGCATCACCGGGTATTCAGGTATAACAGATCCTCCGCGAATGAAAATCGGCATTTCATCAATCGGCGTAGCGATGGTATGTTCCTTACCGCCCACGTAGATTTCATTATTGAAATAATAGAACCAAGTGCCCTCGGGTAGATAGACAATCTTGCTTTTTTGTCCTGGCTGCAATACCGGGGATACCAATATTTTATCCCCAAAACAGAATTCCTCCTCGCGTTGCCAGTTGGTCGGTATATGCTGCTCGACCATGGAAATCGGACGTAATATTGGAAAACCATACTTGGTCTGCTCCCAAAAACAGGTATAGATATACGGCAACAACTTATACCGGAGTTCGATAAATTTCCGATTGATCTTTTCCCAATCCTCCCCAAAACTCCAGGGCTCACGATCGCGGGTATCGCCGGCAGAATGCACACGCATAAAGGGCGAGAAAACGCCAAATTGCATCCATCGCGTAAATAACTCACCGTCGGGTTCGCCCGTAAATCCACCGATATCCGTTCCGCAGAAGGACATACCCGAAGTCGATAGACGCTGTAATTGCAAGGTCCCCAACTTGAGGTGTTCCCAACTCGCCAGATTGTCGCCGGTCCAAACCGAAGAATAGCGTTGTGTACCCGCATAAGCCGCTCGGGTAATGGTGAATGGGCGCTTGTTTTTATACAATTTCTTTAAGCCATCATACGTTGCCCGAACCATCTGCATGCCATAAATATTGTGTGCCTTGCGATGTGAACCCCGATGGCCATCGTACTGGTGACGTACATCGTCGGGGAATGTTCCGCGGCCAAATACCGCCGGCTCATTCATATCGTTCCAGAAGCCTGCAACACCATCTTCCACAAGCCCCTGGTATAATGTACCCCACCATTGGCGAACCTCCGGATTGGTAAAATCAGGAAATTGACAACGTCCGGGCCACACAAATCCTTCCATAAAATAATCGTCCCCTCGACGACAAAAATACCTATTTTCTTTCCCTTCCCTGAACACCCAGTAGTTCTCATCAACCTTAATACCCGGATCGATCATCACCACGGTTTTAAAACCATCATTGGCCAAATCGCTGATCATATTTTTAGGATTTGGGAAATACTGCTTATTCCAGGTAAAACAGCGGTATCCTTCCATATAATCGATATCAAGATAAATAGCATCACATGGAATCTGTCGCTTCCGAAACTCCTCTGCCACCTTCCGGACATTCGCTTCGGGATAGTAACTCCAACGACACTGGTGGTAACCAATTGCCCATAACGGTGGCAGGTAATGCGTACCTGTCAACGTATGATAACGACGGATAACATCGATAATATGCGGCCCGTGTATATAGTAGTACTGCAGTTCACCGCCTTCGGACCAAAAGCTTGTTTTTCCCGGATCTTCCGCCGCGAAATCAAAATACGTTTTAAAAGTATTGTCAAAGAATATGCCGTACGCTTCACCATCTTTTAAACCAATATAAAACGGAATAGTTTTATAAAGTGGATCCTGATCATAAGCAAAAGCATAAGTGTCTGAATTCCAGTTTTTAAGTCTTTTACCTCTCAGATTCAATTTAGTGGCCTTGTCCCCTAGTCCATAAAAAGCTTCATTTTCAAAGGCCACTTTCGTGCTATATACATAGTAACCTCCAAAATCGGGATTTTCCTCCCAGTGCATCGGTGCCAAATCAGCGTTAAACAGCTTCCCTGATCGGTCCGAAAAAGAAATCAAAAAGTCACTCTTATTGATCTTACAAGAAATTGTATTCGTATGAACCAGATAATGGTCAGCCTCTTCCTTACATTGATGTATACTAACACGGTGATCTTTCTTGGCTAAGGCATAAGAAAAATCCTCCAAAAAAGTTCCTTGTGGAGCCAGCCGCACCCTGACAATCTCGTCCGTGACGATCTTAATTTCTACCTTGGCTTTGCCGTCAGAAAAATAATAGGACTTATCGTTTTGATTGTGGGCTACTATGGTTTCAAGGTATTTCTTTTCAATTTTAGGTAAATCCAATACCGGATTATTCACATGATGCATACTCTCCAAAGTACCATCATTTTCCTCCTCATTTAGTGTGGTTTGATTTAGGTTGTCGTCTTCAAGCATAGTTGTAATATGTTAAAAAGTTTCTGAAGGCTTAATTCCTCTTTAAGATAGAAAATTAATCCTGCGCTGACAACAAAACACAAAAAAAAATCCCGCCTATTGGGATAGACGGAATTTTTTTCAATACCTGTGGATAAACTTCTACAGCTTACTTAATGAAATGCGCACGAAGCATCCAAGCCATCTTCTCATGCTTTTCTAATAATCCGACCAAAAAGTCCTCCGTACCATTATCCGCTGTTCCTTCAACTACGGAAAGATCGGCACGAATTGACATTGCTATGGATTCATGATCAGCCAACAATTCCTTATAATAGGACTGACTGTCGGTTTTTTCTGAAGTAGACTCCGTTAAACGAGTCAATTTCAAATATTTATCAAAGGTACCTACCGCATAATGCCCTAAAGTACGTACACGTTCTGCGACTTCATCGATCACTTCAGCTAGTTCATCGTATTGTGATTCCAAAAATAAGTGAGCAGCATGAAAATCCGCACCTTCCACATTCCAATGCGCGTTGCGCGTTTTCATGTAGATAATGTGTTCATCTGCCAACAGCACATTTAACAACTTTGCAACTTTTTTCAAGTCCGCATCTTTAATTCCAATTGAAGTTTTCATATGTATATTCTTTTGTTAACTATATGTTTTAAATGCTTAGTTAAATTTACCTAATAATGCAGTAAAAACCAAATAAAAAGCCACTCAAATTCACAATAATTACCTCAACCCACTATACCAAAACCGACTTGCATTTCGTATAGCTGTAAAAGGTTTGCGATACCGAAAAATGAAAATACCGAAACTGCACATACCTTGATCTTTGTAGTCAGCAATAAAGCTCAGACAATACCTTATATACAAAACATTTTAAACAAAAATCGATCAATCTATTATTTAAAGCACATAATGTTGTATTTTTGCGGACATCTTTATTTTGAGGGAGCGCTGCGGACAAAATGGACAACAATACATATTTTCATCAATTCAAACAGGATATTTCAGCTATTGAACTTCCGACACGATTTACTTTTCCATTTTGCTATGAACCGCACCCCCTTGCCGTCACCGCCGCACAAGAACTCCAATATTACATCGAAACCCAAGACGATTGGACCCACAATTTTGGCCTAGACGCCGCCGTGGAGGGACTCGCTATTGGAAAAATGTTCGGTGTTCTGGTTGTCAAAAACCAACACAATGAGCTTGGCTACCTTGCCGCTGTTTCGGGAAAACTGGCCGGGAGCAACAAACACCGGCATTTTGTCCCCCCCATCTTCGATATGTTGGAAGAAAACAGTTTTTTTCTAAACGAAGAGGTGCATCTCAATGCGCTGAACCGAAAAATAGAAAATCTTGAAACAGGTGAAGAGCTAGCAAATGCTCAACGTAATCTTGATCTATTAAAAAACGGATGGGATAAATCACTCGATGAGCTAAAATCGAAATTGAGAATTCAAAAGAAAGAACGCAAAGAAACCCGCACAAAATTAAAAGTCAGTTTATCGGATGCGGAGTATGAATTATTGATGGAAGACATGCGGAGCCAGAGTTTAAAAGACAAACAACAGCTTCAACGCTTTCAATATGAAATGCATTTGGCCCTGGAGACAGAAAGTAACCATTTACACCAATTGCTATCGACGATTACTGCGCTAAAAGAGGAACGCAAAATGCGCTCAGGAAATCTTCAAAAACAGCTTTTCGAACAATATAATTTTCGCAACGCGAAAGGGCAACATAAAAATGTAGTCAACATATTTCAGGAATTTGACCGCACAACACCGCCTGCCGGATCAGGGGAATGCGCAGCGCCAAAACTGCTGCAATATGCTTATGAAAACCAGTTGACACCTATTGCTTTGGCCGAATTTTGGTGGGGCTGCTCACCTGCATCTGAAATACGCAGACACAAAAACTACTACCCTGCCTGTCGCAAAAAATGTGAACCGATTTTAGGGTATATGCTCGAAGGCTTGGTCGTAGATCCCAATCCCATGCAACAGGAAACGACGTTGGATTTAGCACTTCCTCAACTTTACGAAGATGAGGATATCATCATCATCAACAAACCGGCCGAATTTCTGTCTGTCCCGGGAATATATGTAAAGGATTCGGTCTACAACCGTATTCTTCAACGCTACCCAAATGCGGGGCCAATTATTATCCACCGCCTCGACATGTCTACATCCGGCTTGTTGGTTGTTGCCAAAAACAAAGCGGCGCATAAATTTATTCAAGATCAATTTATACAACATACCATCAAAAAAACATACATTGCTTTACTGGATGGTATTATCGAAGCCGCATCAGGTTTGATCGATCTCCCACTTCGCGTAGATCTGGATGATAGACCACGGCAAATGGTCTGCTACACGTATGGCAAACCAGCGCAGACAAAATGGGAAAAAATTGCAATAACGAATAATCAAACGAGAGTCAGGTTTTACCCCTTGACTGGCCGCACCCATCAGCTTCGCATGCATGCCGTACATCCAAATGGCCTAAATACACCTATTGTTGGTGACGATCTCTATGGCAGAAAAGCCAATAGATTACATCTCCACGCCGCTTCAATTACCTTTATTCATCCTCGTTCCAAGCAAGAAATGACCTTCGAAATCGAGCCAGATTTTTGATACCGCTGACTATATCGTTACAAAAGTCAGCAAATAAAGCAATGGAAAATCATCGCCAAGTCAAAATGTAATGTAAAATTTATTGACCCAAATCAATAATTCAACGTAAACAATTAAAACACAGCTGTTTACACAAAAATGTAATTCGATTACTTTCCTTTATTACATTACAATAAAATTTTAATTATTCTTAATTTTTTGTTTCCTTTGTTCACTGATTTTTTGATTTTAATACCTATAAAGTCAAAAATAAAGTAGAAACAGGAAAACAATTTTGAATTTTCAAGATTATAGCAATATAATGAGAGCTAAAATAAACGCAACAACCTTCATAACTAAACTCTTTTTTTCGATCACGCTCGTGCTAACGGTGTCCATGGCTTTTGCCCAAAACAAAACCGTAACCGGTACAGTTAGAGATGCAAAGACCAAGAATCCCATACCCTATGCGACTGTAGCTGTAGTCGGCGCTCCTGCTTCTGCGGGAACCACAACATCGACCAATGCAAATGGTGAATACAAACTTGTCTTTCCCACATCTTATGTAAAAATCAGAGCAAGCTATATTGGCTATGACAGCAAGGATGCTTTTGTTACGAATGACGCCACGCAAACAAAAGAGATTTTGATGGATCAACAGGACAATATGTTGGAAGAGGTCGTTGTTAAGGCCAAAAAGAAAAAATACAGTAACAAGGATAATCCTGCGGTCGCATTGATCCGTAAAGTCATCGAGAATAAAGAAAAAAACAGGCTTTCGGGTCAACAATATGCGCAATTCGACCAATATGAGAAGATGTCTTTAGGGCTAAGCAATCTTTCGGAAAAATTTGTCAATAAAAAAATATTCAAAAATTATCAGTTTCTTTTTGAAACGGACGATTCGGCTAAAACAGCCAACAAATATGTATTGCCTGCTTTCATAGAAGAAAAAATGTCAAAAGTGTATTACCGAAAAGATCCAAGCAAAACCAAACAGTACATCCTTGGTAACCAACGGGCACAATTTGACCCTAAATTTATTGATAACGATGGTCTGACAGCCTACTTCAATAAACTGTACGAACAAGTTGATATTTATGACAACAACATTTCGTTGGTTACTAATCAGTTTTTAAGCCCAATAGCAAACTCCGCTCCTACTTTTTATAAGTTTTTTATTACGGACACGATTAAGACTGTACAACCTTGGTTGGTTGAATTAAGCTTTTTTCCGCGCAACAAGGCGGATATGTTGTTCAAAGGACAGCTGTACGTTACATTAGATGGAAATTATGCCGTGCAGGGCGCCAATATGACCGTAGCGGACGACATCAATTTAAATTTCGTACGTGACCTCCAGATACAGCTTAAATTTGAAAAAGATAGCAAAAGTCGCTTCTACTTAAAAACAAGTACACTAGGTATTGATTTTTCATTAACAGAGAAAGGTATGGGAATCCGTGGAAGCCGAACTGTAGATTACAACAATTACAAAGTTGGCATCCAGCAACCGGACAGCATCTATGATGGCCCGTCCACGGTCATTGCCTACAATGTCGAAAACAAGAAAGCGACAAAGACATTGTTTGAAACACAACGTCCACTTGCCCTTGCACAAAACGAACTGAACATCTATCATAATATCGATACGTTACAAAAGATTCCTTCATTCCGTACGTTTATGGATATTGCAGCGTTATTGCTTTCAGGATACAAACAAGCTGGCCCGGTTGAAATCGGCCCTGTGAATACATTCTATAGCTTTAATCCCGTAGAAGGGTTCCGTTTACGTGTCGGTGGCCGTACGACAGAATCGTTAAGCAAGCGTTTCTATGCTGAAAGTTATGCGGCTTATGGTTTTAAAGATCAAAAGTGGAAATACTTTTTCAGCGGAACGTACGCGTTCAACAACAAATCTGTCTACTCTTTCCCGATGCACTACATCAGGGCCTCTTATAAAAAGGATACAAAGATTCCGGGACAAAAACTGGAGTTTATTCAGGAAGACAACTTCTTGTTATCTTTCAAACGCGGAGATAATGACCGTTACATTTATGAGACAAACTATGGCTTAGAGTATAAAAAAGAATTTTTAAATCACCTGGCTATTGGCGCTGCTTTCAATATCAACAGACAAACACCTGCTGGAAGTCTGACTTATCAAATGGTCGATGCCAACAATGAAAGTAGACTGTTCAATGAACTGAACTCGACCGAAGTGTCTGTAAATTTCAGATACGCTCCGCATGAAGAGTTTTATCAAGGCAAGATTTACCGGACACCTATATTCAATCAATATCCGATCTTCACGTTCAATTATACCGCTGGAATCAAAGGATTAGCGAAGGGTGAATACAATTATCACAACTTTAATGTTGGTGCATTCAAACGCTTTTATTTTAGTCAATTTGGATTTGCTGACGTAACAGCTGAGGGCAACTATATTGCAGGAAAAGAGATCCCATTCCCTTTCTTGACAATCCACCGCGCCAATCAGACTTATGCTTATCAATTGAACTCGTATAACTTGATGAACTTCCTTGAGTTTGTGAGTGACCATAATGCCTCATTGAACGTGCAGTATTATATGAACGGTTTCCTTTTGAACAAGATTCCGTTGATCAAAAAACTTAAATTACGCGAAGTATTTAGCTTCAAAGGGGTATACGGTGGACTGCGTAAAGAAAACAATCCTGATGACCCTAACTATGGCTCAAAGGTATTCACTTGGCAGCACAATGCAGATGGTGTGCAAAGTTCCTATACGTTCGGTTCAGAACCTTATATGGAAGCAAGTATCGGTCTATCCAACATTTTCAAAATATTACGTGTAGACTACGTAAAACGTCTAAACTATCTTGATCACGTCGATGCACCAGCCTGGGGTATTCGTGCACGGGTCAGATTTGACTTCTAATAGTTTCCATAAATTTATAGTATAATTTGAAGCCCTGTTCATACAAATGACAGGGCTTCTTTTTTGCCCTATGCTTCCGAAATACGGGTCCTCAACTACCATCTCCACCTGGAGGATAAGTAGGTGGAATAGATGGTAGTGATGGATATGATGGCCGTGACGGTGGAAAACCTAGATTACTTGATGGGGGTGGCACATTCACGATAAGGTTCGCGGTAAGATTCGGACCTGCTTCGGACGAGGTTCGTACCTGCTTCGGACAAGCAACAGATATTAAACAGGTGCTGTACAGTTGTTGAACAGACCTCGAACAGGAATTATCTGGTCAAGGTTTGGTCAATATATGTTACAAGACTGCTCCCGTCCGAAGCTGGTACGAACACAATACGAAGACAATATGAAGAAAGCCCCTCTACATTAGCCCTGGAGACACAAAAAGGGATGTTTTATCAAAAAAAATCCCCCTTGCACAGAACAAGGAGGATAAAATTAGAATATGACGATGGTTAGTTTTTATGTTTAAATGCATCCAAACCACTTTGCAGGAACGCCTTGTACTCTTCTACATTGTAGTTGGCACCGCGCTGAGGCACCAGTTTTTTGCCCGTCGGATCGACAATTACATACAGCGGTTGTGAATTGCTATCAAATGTAGCAGCTTGAAAATCGCTGTTTTTTTTACCGATTGTATTGATCTTTTTGCCACTATATTTGGAAACAAATTGTTCGTTGGCAGCCAGCTCGGTCTTATCGTCCACAAAAAGTTCAGCCATAACAAACTCTTCTTTTAATAATTTGGCCACAGCTTGGTCTGTCCAGACATTCGCTTCCATTTTACGACAATTGACACAATTCCAACCCGTAAAATCGATTAATACGGGCTTGTTTAATTCTTTAGCCGTAGCTAATGCCTGGTCGTAATCATAATAAGGATCAAATCCTTTTGGCGTGCCTCTTTCATGAAAAATTTCAGCATATTTTTTCACCTTCCCGTCTGAATGTGCAGCAGCACCAGCACTTACACCCGAAGAAAGATCAAAGTCTTGTGTTGCCGATGGTGGTAAAAAAGCAGAAATCGATTTTAAAGGTGCACCCCATAAACCGGGCACCATATAGACTACAAAAGAAAAAACAACAATTGCCAAGATCGTTCTAGGAACAGATAGGAATTTCAGCTCACTGTCATGGGAGAACTTTATCTTGCCGATCAAGTATAGACCCATCAAAGCAAAAATAGCAATCCATAGCGACAGGAACACCTCTCTATCCAACCAGTTCCAGTGGTAAGCTAAATCGACATTGCATAAAAATTTCAATGCTAAAGCGAGTTCCAAAAATCCCAAGACTACTTTCACACTATTCAGCCACCCCCCCGATTTCGGTAAGGATTTCAGCATGGAAGGAAACATAGCGAACAAACCAAAAGGAATGGCCAGGGCAATGGAGAATCCCAACATCCCAATTGCTGGACCTAATCTTTCCCCTTTCGAAGCTGCCTCAACCAACAGCGTCCCAATAATCGGTCCTGTACAAGAAAATGAAACCAATGACAAGCTAAAGGCCATAAAGAACAAGCCGACTAAGCCACCTTTATCTGATTTGGCATCCATTTTATTGACAAAGGAGCTTGGTAAAGTAATTTCAAATGCACCAAAAAAAGAAGCCGCAAATCCAACCAACAACAAAAAGAAAATGAAGTTAAAGATGCCGTTAGTCGAAAGCGCATTGAGTGCATCAGATCCGAATGCAATCGTGATAATCATCCCCAAGGCTACATAAATCACAATAATAAATAATCCATACAACAGGGCTTTACTGATACCACTTGCACGACTCCCTGCCTGTTTGGTAAAATAACTCACCGTCAGGGGTAACATCGGAAAAATACAAGGCATCAATAATGCTGCAAAACCACCTATAAGGCCTGCAATAAAGATACTCCACAATGATTTCTTTTCTGCCCCAGCAGCTTTTTCACCACTTGCTACTGCCGCTACTGTGGTCTTGTTTGAGTCGACCTTTACGGTAGCGGTATCCGGAGATTCCTCAAAAGATAGTGAATCGGGACTTATCGTACCATCCGTAAACTCAAGCCCCTCCAACTTGTTTGTTATTGTATCCGCTTGGGCAAACATGGCCACAGGCGCTATCAGCAACATGAGAAGGATAAATAATTTGAAATTGACTTTCATTTTGTGTTATTCTTAGGTATATATTGGTTTTTGAATAAATGAAACCCGAGGAGCTAGAGACTCCCCGAGTTAACTATAAACATATGAAACTAAATCTTTTTAGGCTCCAAATACTGGATTTGCCAGTCTGCAAATAGGTTGAAAACCCGAAAAATCAACGTCTGTAGAAAGATATCCTTCTTTTACTGGCTCCTCTTTCACCAAATCAGTACTTAGGTATTTTTTGTTATCATCGCAAAGTAGCGTCACCACGACAGCTTCATCACCCAATTCCTGTTGTAATTTAATCGCTCCGATTACATTTGCTCCGGAAGAGATACCAACAGCCAATCCCAATTGACGTGACAGCTTCTGCGCCATGATAATGGAGTCGCCATCATTCGCACAAACGACAGTATCGAGTTCATCTAAATCCACAATAGCAGGAATAAATTCATCAGATATTCCCTGAATACGGTGTGAACCTACTTTATGTCCTGTAGTCAAGGTTGGACTTTCTGCCGGTTCCAGTGGATGTACACGGACATTTGGGTTTACCTTTCTTAAGCTTCTCCCCACACCCATTACTGTACCACCAGTTCCCACACCAGCAACAAAAGCATCAGCTACTAAGCCCTGTTCTTCCAGTTGCTTTACAATCTCGTAACCTGTGGTTTTCTCATGCGCTTCGGCATTATATTGATTCTCAAATTGCCGTGGAAGAAAAACACCGCCTTTCGCAGCAAGCTCTTCACTTAAACGAATACTTCCTAAAAAACCACCTTCTTCTTTGCTTATCAACTGAATATCCGCTCCCATACTTCGAATAATATCGGTACGCTCCTTACTCAGCCAGTTAGGCATAATAATCTTTACTTGATGACCAAGCGCTTTGCCGATTGCTGAAAAAGCAATCCCTGTATTTCCACTTGTGGCTTCAATAACAACATCAGTCGGGCGAATCTGACAATTCATATAAGCTTTATATAAAATATAAAGAGCCATCCTATCTTTAATGCTACCGGTCAGATTGTAGTTCTCACATTTTACGAAAATTCGTCCGGGTTTACCTTTGTAAGTATACTGTAGTTCCAACATTGGCGTATTTCCAACTAATCGCCACAGATGTTTAAACCTCTTGTCCAATGCAGGTGACAAACACGCACTTAATAATTCTTGTTCAGCCATTTCTTGTAAATGATTATTCTGTTGCAAAATTGACCAATGACAAGATAATATTCAATACATCACCATAATTTCAATAAAAATTAAATTAAAAGTCATAAAAACCAATAAATAATTCAGAACATTAGCGTATTTTTACACTCGTACCGAAAATATTCAGATTATGGAATTGGATGATATCGATGTAAAATTATTGCGCCTCCTACAGCAAGATGCCTCAATGAGTAATAAAGCGCTATCCTTTGAACTCAACAAATCTATTGCAGCTGTTCATGAACGTGTTAGAAAGCTAAAGCGGTTGGGCTACATCAAAAAAACGGTGGCAATTTTGGATCGCCACAAAATAGGCATTGGGTTAATTTCATTTTCCCAGGTTTTTCTCAAGGCGCATACGTTTGAGGTGTTGAATGAATTCGAAAAAGAGGTGGCTAAATTTCCCGAGGTGATGGAATGCTACCAAATGGCAGGCTCTTACGACTTTATGTTACGTATAGCAACCAAAGATATGGATGCTTATCATATTTTTCTGCGGCATCGACTGGCTGTATTACCTCAAGTAAACACCGTACAGACCTACTTTGTATTATCGGAGACAAAAAGCGAGACGGCTTATCCCCTTTAATTTTTGTCTTAAAAACGAAGGAATATTGCTGTTATGTGCAATAGCATTATTGCACATAACAGCAATGAAAAAATAATTAATCGAATAACAAGGTACCCGTCACATTCCAGCTACTGAAACTTGTTCCTTCAGGTGCTCCCTGTGGGATCTGTACCTGCATCGTATGGTCTCCAGCTTTTAAATCCCCTAGATCAATATAGATCGGTGGTGTTACTGTACCTGGACACCAATTGGAGCGACTCAGATCGGATGAAGACAACCCTGTAGCAAAATTGCCTGAAGCGGGGTTCGACAAACGATACGAACCGCAATCATTGCGCCAAGGGGTGTATTTAAAGAGCAATGCATCGTTTAGGAAAATGCGGTTTTCTTTAGGCACAAACTCATCACCATTGCCCCAGCCTCCATGCCCTGTGGTAATGTAGCGTAATTGCACGTTTTTAGCATCCTGGTCCAAATGAAATGAAACAGTAAGACCTTTCTCCTTGTCAAACATAGATCCATACTCCTGACCGCCCATTTCCATGACATTGGTCGTCGTAAATAAAGACATCGCCTTTTTCAGACTGCCTTTTGACTCGGCATCGAAGCCCGGATGTATCGTCAGCTCCACACTAACCTCATGTCCATTTTTATCATAGTTACCAATGAAGGCCCCCACATAGACCTCCTGCTCGCTCAACATACCTGCCAATTCGGTTACGTCCTGACGGTACAGCACTGAGTCTTGCCAAACCTTATCCTTTAACTGAAGATAGTTAAACTGCTTAACACCAAATGGTGTAAAGAAACGCATCAATTCAACAATAGGCTCAAAGGATGTTGTTTTTACAACCCCTTGATAGGCTTTACCATTGCCATTTTCATACTTAGGAAGGGTATTCATACCATTTTTCATGCCATCCAAAAAGCTCTGTGCCTTATTGGTCGGGATGATAAAAACTGATCCAGTGCGATCATAGGCATCACCTTTCGATTGTTCGACCAACTGCACAAATACATTGTCGCTTGTCTTTATTTTTGGGATTTTCACCTTTTTTACCAAAACTGTCCCATTAGCAAAACGTAAAATAGAATCCGATTTCACATCATCTGCAAAACGTATTCTTTCCTTCCGAAAAACAGGTATTTGAATAAAACGGTTCTTCCAGATGAGATCTTTGTAAGAAAGTTCGTCGTAAGGTTTTTCATTTCCTTTCAGCCTCAGTTGATCCGGTATAGTCTTTACCTTTTCTACTTTAGTGGCAAAAGTCCGTGTATTCCCATTGCGGATTACCTCGAGTACCAGACCAAGGTCCTGACCAAGTTCCGTGGGTGCACCTTTGACCCCTAATTTATCGGTATACCAAACTTCTATTTTATTGGAATTGATGCTCGTCTCCACTTTTTTACAGGGATAGCCCAATATTGTTTTAGTCTCGTTTGTGGCGTTAAATTTTTGCTTCGAAAGTGCGAGCGAATCTTTGGTTAGAATGATTGATCCGTCTTTGAGTTTAGCAATTTTAAGTAAAGCATTGCCTCCAGCACGCTCCACCACAACCCGTTCGTATGGCGGCGCCAACTGTCCATTCATTTCTTTTGCCGAACTAACAAAAGTCTCCTTTTCATTGGCATAGACTAGAATGGCATTTTGATTGGCAGCTGTATTCCCATTGAAACTTTGATTATATTGAATGACATAATTCGACAGCTTTTGCGCCTGCGAAGACAATGACAAACATAAAATAGACGTGAAAAGAATACTTTTCTTCATAGCATGTGTTTTGGTTTAGATGCAAAAATAAGAAAGGCTTTAGGAATTCCTAAAGCCTTTCTTATTTTATGCTAAAACGTTTATTTGATCAACCAGATATCCAAGAGGTAAAATACCGCAAAAATCACCGAGGCATAACCGTTGGTTGTCATAAAGTCGCGATTGACCCGACTTAAATTAGTCGATGAAAACAGGGTATGCTGGTAAATCAGCAACGCCCCATAAAAGACCACACCTAAATAATAAATCCAACCTACAGACATCAAAAATGCTGGTATTAAAATAAATATAAAAGAAAGCACATGCAGACATTCCGAAACGCGCATAGCTCCTTTCGTTCCTAACCACACGGGTATAGAATTAAGATGATTGGCCCGATCAAAGGCTTCGTCCTGTAAAGCGTAAATAATATCGAAGCCACTCACCCAAGTCAACACAGCGAAACCATAAAGTACCGGAACGGTCGCAAATTGTCCTGTAATAACCATATATGCGCCTATTGGAGCCAATCCCAGCCCTGCCCCCAATACAAGATGGCATAAGGGCGTTATGCGCTTTGTATAGGAGTAAAAAAGCACAACAAAAAGTGCAATGGGCGACAACATAAAGCAAAGAGAATTGATAAAATACGTAGCTGCAATAAAAATCAAGCAATTTACCAGCGTAAAAACCAATGCATTTTTAGCGGAAATTTTTCCAGCAGGAATATCACGCATGGCCGTTCTTGGATTAATGGCATCAATATCTCTATCCAGATAACGATTGAATGCCATGGCAGCATTACGGGCCGTCACCATACAAACGAGCATCAAAACCAATAATTTCCACGAAAAGGCATAGTCTGTTGTGTGCAATGCCAAAAAGAAGCCAATAAAGGCAAATGGCAATGCAAATACACTATGGGCAAATAAAACTAAGGATAAGTATTTTTTCATCTGAACTTAAAATCTAGCTAAAACTGTTCGTTTCCGTCGAGTTCAGGGCGAACAAATCGGCCATTAACTTCATCGATAGCTTCTAAAATAGGCTCATGCCCCATTTTCTTCTCCGCAGACGTTAGGAAAATTGGCGGCACCTCCTCAAACCATTGGAGCAATGATTTTTTAAATTTCGCAATATTCGCATCGGATTTAACAGTCGATTGCTTATCGGCTTTGGTGAAAACCAACATAAATGGTAAACCGCATTCGCCCAACCAATAGCAAAAATCAAGATCAATCTTTTGTGGTTCATGACGGCTATCCACCAACACAAAAACACATTGCAAATTGTCCCGATGGGTAAGATACCGACGGATGAACTTTTCCCATTCATTACGACTTGTTTTAGAGGCCTTAGCAAAACCATAACCTGGCAAATCCACCAAATACCATGTATCGTCGATGATAAAATGATTGATCAACTGCGTCTTACCAGGTTTCTGGGAGGTCTTGGCAAGTCCTTTCTTGTTGGTCATTGCATTGATCAACGATGATTTACCGACATTTGAACGTCCGATAAACGCATATTCCGGCAAATTGGGTGCAGGTAATTTGTCAACTCTCGTGTTACTGCACACGAATTCGGCTTTTTTCACTTCCATGGAACAAAGGTACGTTAAATGAATCCCTTTGACAAGATTTGTACGGCTTCTATTCCATAAAAAAGCTTGACTTCCGATTTTATGGGCAGGATAATAAAATGTCCCTAATTATTTTTAACTTTCACTACAAACGATTAGTCAAACGAATAAGCGTATTCCGAAGCGGCATTATGCAATCGGAGAACGATGTAGTATTAACCAAATAAAAGAAGTCCTGCATGTAATAAGAAAACCTGTATGAATATAAAGAGGCCTGCACGTAATAAAAGAAGGCCAGTGCAAAGAACGGAAACATCACCCTGCATAAAATTTTTTAAGGGCGCTGTAACAATTCAGCTGTACAAGATACTAACTACATAAATAAACGTCAGTCTTTGGAAAAAAAGCAATGTTCTTAAAAACCCAAAGAACGAATAAATTAAACCTTAAAATAGATGTTACTCGAAATCAATCATGTCACCAAAGATTACGCCAATCACCGTGCATTGGACGATGTATCCATTCAAATCCCAAAGGGTAAGATTTTTGGGCTATTGGGGCCAAACGGGGCTGGAAAAACATCCCTGATCCGTATTATTAACCAAATTACCGCCCCCGATTCCGGCGAAATTCTGTTTAATGGCGAAGCGTTGGGGCCACAGCATATTGCTCAAATCGGCTATTTACCCGAAGAGCGGGGTTTGTATAAAAAAATGAAAATCGGTGATCAAATGTTGTATTTGGCACAGCTTAAGGGGCTTTCCAAGCGAGAAGCCTTAGCACGCATCCGAGATTGGTGCCAGCGCCTGGACATCACATCCTGGTTAGACAAAAAGATAGAAGATCTCAGTAAAGGTATGCAGCAAAAAGTACAATTTGTCGCTACAGTCATCCACCAACCACAATTGATTATCTTAGATGAGCCCTTTTCGGGATTTGATCCCGTAAATGCCAATATCATAAAAGAACAGATTCTCCGCTTAAATCAAGAAGGTGCGACCATTATATTTTCCACACACCGCATGGAGACTGTGGAAGAGCTTTGCGATAATATTGCCCTCATCAATCGATCGAAAAAAATACTGGATGGTTCTGTACAAGCGATTAAAAAAGAATACCGAAATCAAACCTATCGATTGGAATATACAGCAAGCGAAGATAATTTTCTTCTGTCCGACGACACCCTATTTAAGGTCATCACGTCAACAAAGCATGAAAAAACATACATCACTACAATTCAACTAAATAACAACAGTCATATCAATGATGTATTAATGCGTTTCATCCCCAAAATACAGCTCAATCAACTCATTGAAATCGTTCCCTCAATGGCGGATATTTTCATCCAAAAAGTCACACAAGTATCACCTACAGCTAACGATCATGCATAAAATATTACTTATCATCCAACGGGAATACCTATCACGTGTCAAGAAAAAATCTTTTATTGTCATGACTTTTGCCGTGCCCCTGTTCTTTTTCGCACTGTATGCAGGCATGTTTTATCTGACAAAAAAGAGCTTTAAAGATTCGCACACCGAAGTCTTTATTTTAGATGAGCAAGGCGACTTTGCCAGCAGACTCCAAAGCAATAAAAATGTAAGTTATACGGTATCCAAATTGGACCTGCAGGCCCAAAAAGTGCAGCTTACACAAAGCGAAGGGAAACAGTCGATCCTTTATATTCCAAAAGATATTTTAACAAGCAAACGAGCCGAACTGATTACCGGCGGCAAGACAAGTTTTGTCACACAGGAGATCATTAGCGGCCAATTGGAAGAGATCATCCGTGAAAAGGAATATAAAGCCAAGGGAATCGACCTGCAGATTATCCAGTCCATTAAGCCCAAAGTCACCATCGATGCAAAAGAATTAACAGCAGACGGTGAAGAAAAGAACAGCAATACAGCCATTGCAATGGGTCTTGGTGTCGCTTTGGCTATCTTAGTATACCTATCCCTGTTTCTCTATGGTGCCCAGGTAATGCGTGGTATTATCGAAGAAAAAAGCAACCGCATCATCGAAGTCATTATTTCCTCGGTCAAACCCTTTCAGCTCATGATGGGTAAAATTGTTGGGATCGGTATGGTTGGACTGACGCAATTTGTCATGTGGCTCGTGCTTACAGGAGGCCTTTTTATCACGGCAACACTCCTATTTGTCAATTCTCAGGATATGCAGGAGGTTGCGGCAAGCCAACCTGGAGCGGGTAATATGAGTACCGTATCAAAAGCAATGGCCCAGAATGATTCTGCTTCTATCCTTACGTCGATCCAAAGCTTTAATTTCACGGAAGTCATCATTTTCTTCTTTCTGTTTTTTATTGCCGGATATCTGCTGTATAGTGCTATTTTCGCTGCTGCTGGTTCAGCTGTCGACAATGAAACAGAGGCCAATCAGTTTTCAATGCCCATTACCATGCCTTTGCTATTAACCTATATTCTTTCTTTTGGCGTCATTATCAATGATCCCAATGGACCGATTGCAACATGGTTAAGCTTTATTCCATTCACCTCTCCCATCGCTATGCTCGTTCGCATACCTTTTGGTGTACCCCTGTGGCAGATTCTGACCTCACTGACCTTGCTCATACTGACCTTCTTATTTGTGACCTGGGTTGCTGCCCGCATCTATCGTGTCGGTATTTTGATCTATGGTAAAAAAGCAAGTCTCAAAGAAATCATCAAATGGTTCAATTACAAAAGCTAGCCGTATTCTGAACCAGCTGTGCATAACTACAGCAACATAAAAAGGGCCAAATTGCAAGCAATTTGGCCCTTTTCTTTTATATAAAAGCATCCCGATTAGGCTACGATCATAAATAGTACGATCAGCACCTAAAAACAGCTCAATTAATATCTTATATTCAATTTTTTAAAGACAAAATGCCACAACCATATCGGTCCGACAAGTAAAAACTGTAGAAACTGCTGTCCTGTGATTTTCGTCTTTTCCTTTCCCTTACCGATAAAAAGCGCCACAATAGCTAGCAATGCGATCCCCAAACACACCCAGATGACAGCAGGGCCACCATTCTTTTGTGCGTATTCCAGTTGCACAATAAAGAAACTCATGCCCCCGATAGAGAATAATATCGCATAAGACAACGTTGCGGACAGCTTTAAATAATAATAAATGACAATAGCGATGAAGAAAGACCCCCAATTCAAAAAAGTATGCCAATTGAGTTTGACCAAGAACTCGAACTGTGGAAATGGGATCATCCAGATGCAGCCCATGATACCAAAAAACAATAATGGTAAAAAGATGGCTTGAATCAGACGATTGGTCGGATCCTGAAAATTAGCATCCAGCTCCGCAAAATACTTATCTACGGGACGTAAAGGTTCGACTTCTTGAACTTTCTTCTTTTGTTTCATTCGGCAAATTTAACAAATATTGGGCATGCCTTAGGCCTTAAAGATGATAATATTCCTTATTTTTTGGTCTGCTGCACGTCATTATATGCTTTCAGGAGACACAAACTCGCTTACTCCTATTCTATTCCGTAATATTGCAGCATGAACTCTTACAAACATATCTTATTTGATCTGGACGGAACCCTGACCGACCCCGCGGAAGGAATTACGAAATGTATTGCCTATGCCTTGGAATCAAAAGGCATCCATACAGCAGATCTGAATAGCCTCAAACCCTTGATCGGCCCGCCCCTCAAAGATTCTTTCATACATACCTTTGGGTTTGACGAAAGCGAAGCAATCGCCTGTGTAGAAAAATATCGGGAGCGCTTTTCAACCATAGGGCTGTATGAGAATATCCTGTTTGATCGCATACCTGAGCTTTTAGCGTTGCTAAAAACAAAAGGGTACAGCATCTACCTTGCGACCTCCAAACCCGAAATTTTCGCCCACAAAATATTACAGCACTTTGCAATAAATACCTATTTTGATTTTGCGGGCGGAAGCGCTTTGGACGATTCCAGACCGACCAAAACCAGTGTCATCCAATATGTCATGGAACAGGCCAAGCTAACAAGTCCACAAGACTGCCTCATGATCGGAGATCGCAAACATGATCTGATTGGTGCACGAGAAACAGGCATGGATGCTGTTGGTGTATTGTATGGCTATGGTAGCCAAGCCGAACTCGAACAGGAAGATCCGACCTATCTATTGGCTACAGTGACAGATCTGATGGAATTTTTCCAATAATTACCGATAATAAAAAGGGTATCCAAAAGATCCGACCTATTTATTGGCTACAATTTGCTTCAATTTAAGTCAAATCAAATTTAACTCAAGTCAATCCAAGTAACTCAAGTCAAGCCGATTCAATTCAAATCAAGTCATTTGAGTCGATTCAATTTAAGTCATTTGAGTCGATTCAATTTAAGTCCACCCTTTAAAGAATGGAATGGCTGAAATGATCAAGTTGAGGAAACGTGTAGCATTGCATAAAAAAAGCTCCAAACATTTCGTTTGGAGCTTCTTTATGCTGGATCCTTAGGAACTATTTTGCGTAAGACACAGATCTTGTCTCACGAATTACAGTTACTTTAATTTGCCCTGGATAAGTCATTTCCGTTTGAATACGGTTAGAGATATCAGCAGCTAGTATTTCCGACTGTGCGTCAGACACCTTCTCACTCTCAACGATGACACGTAGCTCACGGCCAGCTTGTATCGCGAAGGTTTTCTCAACCCCAGGATACGATAAAGCCAAATCTTCCAACTCTTTTAGGCGCTTGATATAACTTTCCACAACCTCACGACGTGCGCCTGGGCGTGCACCAGAGATCGCGTCACAAGCCTGAACAACCGGAGATATTAAGGCAGTCATTTCGATCTCATCATGGTGAGCACCAATTGCATTACATACATCAGGGTGTTCCTTGTATTTCTCGGCAAGTTGCATACCTAAAATAGCGTGTGGCAACTCCGGATTATCATCAGGCACTTTACCTATATCGTGTAGTAATCCAGCACGTTTCGCATGTTTAACATTCAGACCTAGTTCTGCCGCCATTGTTGCTGCAAAATTAGCTACCTCACGCGAGTGTTGTAAAAGATTCTGTCCGTAAGACGAGCGGTAACGCATGCGCCCTACCATACGAATCAATTCAGGGTGCAAACCATGGATTCCCAAATCGATCGCGGTACGTTCACCAATTTCAACGATTTCATCCTCTATTTGCGTCCGCGTCTTAGCAACAACCTCTTCAATACGAGCCGGGTGAATACGACCATCTGTTACCAAACGGTGTAAAGCCAAACGCGCTATTTCGCGACGTACGGGATCGAAACCAGATAGGATAATTGCTTCGGGTGTATCGTCTACAATGATTTCTACGCCTGTTGCAGCTTCCAATGCACGAATATTACGACCTTCGCGACCAATAATACGACCTTTGATTTCATCATTTTCGATATTGAAAATTGAGACGGTATTTTCGATCGCAGATTCCGTAGCAGTGCGTTGGATGGTCTGAATAACAACCTTTTTCGCCTCTTTAGTCGCCGTCAATTTGGCCTCATCCACAATATCTTTGATTTGAATCATCGCTTGTGAGCGGGCTTCTTCGCGCAACGAGTCCACCAATTGATTTTTTGCTTCGTCAGCAGTTACGCCAGCGATACTTTCCAATTGCTTAATCTGTTGTAATTTGAGCGTTTCTACTTCTTCAGATTTCTTTTCATTCAGTTCAACCAACTTATCCAATTGCTTTTTCTTGGTATCCACCTCTTGCTTATCGCGATTGATGTTTTCCAGCTTTTGGTTAATTGACTGTTCTTTTTGTCTTAACGTATTTTCCTTTTGGTTGATGGTATTGTTACGTTGATTGACTTCCTTTTCGTGTTCAGATTTTAATTGAAGGAACTTTTCTTTGGCCTCTAACAGGCGTTTCTTTTTAATGTGTTCCCCTTCCTGCTCTGCATCTTTCAGTATGCTATTTACCTTATCCTTGGCTTCCTGTTCTTGTTTTTTAAATAACAGAACCAATAGATAACGACCTATAACAACACCAACAATCAGAGAAATTATGCTATAAATTGCGATGTCCATGTATGTATAATTGTATTATTTGTGTTTGTTTTTATTAATTATGTTCAATTTCCAGTAAAATCACCAATCAGCCTGTTCCCTTATCCTTGGTATAAGCCAACTCAGTAGCGATCCCAATAAGTGCATCAGCACTACATGACAAAAAAAAACCGCAATTAAATTTAAACAGGTCTCATGTATTATTAAACTTCGTGATTACATAATTAGGCTTAGATTGTGACCCAGATGGCTTTCGCAAAATGGCCTATATCTTTTTGCGCCTGTAATATTGAAGCGTTAAGTTTAAAATAGTGACAACCCGAATTTAATTGCGGCAAATTCGTCGTTTAAGCTCTAAATATAAAGAACGTAAATTTATTTTTTAAAGAAATCCGTCAACAACTGATCAAGTTCCTGTACTGAATTTTCCAAACCCACTTCGTGGTTTTGAGACTGCCGTTCTGCATTAAGCATACGCGTCGCAAATTGCAATACACACATGGATAACAAATCCTGCTTATCTCTCACAGTATAGTTTTCCTGCAATTCCTTTACTTTTTCATTTATCAATTTCGCAGCGTGTCGAATTACTTCTTCTTCCGCGCTCTCCACCCGAAGGGGATAAACACGATCTGCGATATTTATTTTTATGGAAATCTCTCCCATTTCTTTGAGCTTTTTAACGTTGTATTAGTTTGAATCCGATAACACTTCTCCCAACTATTTCAACAAACTAATACACTTGTCTATTTCCCGCACAAAATCGTTAATTTTTTGTTTTGTGTCAAGTATTTTTTCATTAATTGCTTCCTTATCCGTTTCAGAATCTAACGTACGGGCAACTGCCAAAGCTTTAACCTTCTCTTCCAATTGCTTGCTCTTATCGTTGCTCGCATCGAAAGCCACTTTTAAGGATTGTACCTCTAATTTAAGCAAATCATTTTCTTCTTGCAAGACTTCGCACAATTGAATTAAATTTTTCGTTTTCTCAACGATCAGATTCATTTGTGAAGACAATGTTGCCATAATATAAATTGAATATTACCAATTAATGTTGTATCTCTAATTAACCACGCACTTCCGCGCCTAGTTCCTTCTCAAAATTAACAATTAATTTTTGAACTATCGCATCAATTTGCTTATCAGTAAGTGTTTTTTCTTCATCCTGCAAGATAAAGCTCAGAGCATAAGACTTTTTCCCTTGCGGAATTTTATCACCTTTATACACGTCAAACACATTTACCTCCTTTAAAAGCTTGCGTTCGGTCTTCTGAGCGACAAATTGTAGCTTATCGAAGCTCACATTTTCGTCGATCAAGAGTGACAAATCTCTGCGTACAGCCGGGAATTTGGAAACTTCTTTATATTGGATGCTATTCTTACGAATAATTTTCATCAAAACATCCCAGTCAAAATCAGCAAAGAAAACCTGACCTTCAACATCTGCTTTTTTCAAATCCGCGTTTGCAATTGCACCAAATGAAACCAAACATTTCTGCCCTTTCATATAGTTCAAACCATAGGTAAAATGTGAACTTGTAGCATCTTGTATCTGAATTCCTTCAATTTTCAGCCTTTTAACAATAGTATCTACTGCTGCTTTTAGGTTATAGAAATTAACGCTTCCTTTGTTGTTGTTCCACTGCTCGGCTTCACCATTACCCGCCATAACGAAAGCAAAGTGCTGCGTTTCTTTATAACCTTCGCCATCAAGCGCATAAGTTTTACCGTATTCAAAGAATTTCACATCAAAATTTCTTCGCTTTTGGTTATATTCGATCGCACTCAAAGCAGAAAACACCATATTTTGACGCATGGTATCCAAATCTGAACTCAGGGGATTAAGCAATTTAACCGCTGTTTCACTATCATCGGCATAATCCAGCTTCGTCAATGAATTGGATAAAATTTCACGAAATCCATTAGCGATCAACAGATCGGCCAATTGATTTAAGACAACTTCTTTATCTGGTTTTTCAGCCGTATTTAAAGATGCTTTAATTTGTGATTTCAACTCAATGTTGTTATAACCGTAAATACGCAACACTTCTTCTACAATATCCACTTCACGTGTGACATCGACACGATATGCAGGCACCAACACATCAAGACCCGCTTCACTTTCTGCGGCTATTTCAATACCTAACGCAACGATGATTGATTTAATTTCCTCATTTGGAATCGCCTGACCAATCAAACGAACCACATTTGCATAGCTAACGTGAAATGAAAATGGTTTAATCACGACAGGATACTCATCCTTTAGGGTAGATGAAATCGTTCCACCTGCAATTTCTTGAATCAATAAAGCTGCGCGCTTCAATGCTTCAACCGTAATATTAGGATCAGTACCACGTTCGAAACGGAAAGAAGCATCTGTTTTTAAACCATGTCTTTTGGAAGTCTTCCGTACAGAAACAGCATTGAAATAAGCCGACTCCAAAAATACGTTGGTCGTTTCGCCAGATACCCCCGAATACGCTCCACCAAAAACCCCGGCAATACACATCGGTTTTTCAGCATCGGCAATCACCAAGTCCTCTGCAGACAAGGTACGCTCCACACCATCTAGGGTAACAAATTTCTCGCCCTCAGTCGCAAGGCGAACAAGGACTTTATTTCCCGCAATTTTATCAGCATCAAATGCATGCAATGGCTGACCTAAATCGTGTAATATATAATTTGTGACGTCGACAATATTATTGATCGGGCGAACACCGATAACATTTAATTTCTCTTTTAACCAATCAGGAGATTCTCCAACCTGAACACCGCTAATATTGATACCACTATAACGTGGGCAAGCCTGTGCGTCTGCAACGACCACTGCCGTTCCCTCAGCCTCAGCAGCCTCGAATGCAGAAACGTCTGCTTTTAACACTTTTGTACGGAAATGTGCAGCAATATCTCTTGCAACGCCTAAATGCGAAGCTGCATCTGCACGATTTGGCGTTAAACCAATTTCATAACGGTAATCATCCTGGATATTGAAATGATCTTTCACTAAGGTCCCCACGGCAACATCAGCTGGTAATTCAACGATACCCGCATGGGATGTACCTAAACCGATTTCATCTTCTCCACATAACATACCTTCGGAAACTTCACCACGAATTTTAGATTTGGTAATTTTAAAAGGCTCTCCTGTAAGCGGATGGCATGTCGTGCCTACTGTAGCAACAATGACTTTCAATCCTGTACGACAGTTCGGTGCGCCACATACAATGTGCAATAACTCCGGCCCACCGACATCAACGGTAGTTACTCTCAATTTATCGGCATTAGGATGCTGTTCACAAGTTTTCACTTCACCAACAACCAAACCATCCAATCCACCTGGGATACTCTGCACGACGTCCAAAGCTTCTACTTCCAATCCTGTATTTGTCAAGATAAGCGATAGTTCCTCCGGTGTCGAATCTATATTAACGTGTTGTTTTAACCAATTATATGAAATATTCATCTCGAATTTGATTTGATGCACAAACTTAGATAAATTTGAGTTTATATCCAACGTCAATTTACCCTTCATCGACAGTTGGCCTGAATTTAATGCAGTAAGTAGGCTCCTCAAAAGACTTCATTAAGCTAGGCAGCAAGCGATTTTATCTTTTTTTGGAAAGTTGATACGATAGAACCAAGTTAGCTATTTGGACCTTAGATTTATACCGAAGGAAGAGATCGTATGAAGGAGTTCATAAATCCCTTCCCAAGGATAATCATATTTATTCATAGGTGATGAATGCTGCGAATGTAGGGGCTTTCCCCGAGCGAAACGAATGCAATTATTAATTATAACTTTTATTTACATGAATTAACACAACTTTACACTTATTTACACAAAACAGCAATTTTGGCCTTTTCCAATAAACGCAACCTGAACCTATTTTTTAATGAAAATTCAAGCATTTCCATCAAAATAAATATGTAACTTTGTGCTTTAATTTGAAGAACGTTCAAAACAAACATTTATAATGATTCATTTCTTTGAGAACCCATCGAACACTGTATATGGTGTTCAAAGCGTAAACTCTTTATCACAAGAAGACATTACTAAACTCAACTGGCTATTCGGCAACGCCAAAAAACTAGACGACCAAAACCTTAACCATTACTTTGTAGGACCCCGCGCTGCGATGGTTACTCCCTGGAGTACCAATGCCGTAGAAATCACACAAAATATGGGCATTGCAGGAATTGTTCGTATAGAAGAATTTCAACCGGTACCAGCGGATTTCAATGACTTCGATCCAATGATTTCACAAAAGTTCAGTATGTTGACACAGGACATGTATACCGTCAACATCACACCTGAACCGATATTGGAAATTGAAGACATCGAGGCCTACAACAAATCTGAGGGCCTTGCGCTAAATCCAGAAGAAGTAGACTACCTCAATAATCTTTCGACCAAGTTGGGTCGTCTGCTTACAGACTCAGAAGTATTCGCTTTTTCACAAGCAAATTCTGAACACTGTAGACACAAGATTTTCAATGGTACTTTTATCATCGATGGCGAAGAGCAGCCCACTTCCCTATTTAAATTAATCAAAAAGACTTCTGAAACCAATCCGAACGAGATTGTTTCTGCTTATAAAGATAACGTTGCCTTTGTTAAAGGTCCGCGTGTCACACAATTTGCACCTAAATCTGCCGACAAACCTGATTTTTACGAAGAGAAAGCATTTGATTCGGTTTTATCAGTAAAAGCAGAAACACACAATTTTCCAACTACTGTAGAGCCATTTTCGGGGGCTGCTACTGGGTCAGGTGGTGAAATCCGCGACCGTATGGCCGGTGGCCAAGGAGCGATTCCATTGGCGGGTACAGCCGTATATATGACTGCTTATTCGCGATTGGAACAAAATAAATTGGACCTTCAGGCAGGAACAGTAACTGAGCCAGCAAAGGAACTCAACAAAACACGCCCATGGGAAAATGCGATGCAAGAGCGTCAATGGTTATACCAAACCCCAGTTGACATCCTGATCAAAGCTTCCAACGGTGCTTCTGACTTCGGTAATAAGTTTGGCCAGCCCCTCATTACAGGTTCTGTATTGACCTTCGAGCATGAAGAGGATGGCCGTAAACTTGGCTACGACAAAGTCATTATGCAGGCTGGTGGTGTTGGCTATGGAAAACTAGATCAAGCGAAAAAACATACGCCGAAAACTGGTGATAAAGTCGTTATCCTAGGTGGTGAAAATTACCGCATCGGAATGGGTGGAGCTGCTGTATCTTCTGCAGATACGGGAGCATTTGGTTCTGGAATTGAGCTTAATGCGATTCAACGTTCCAATCCCGAAATGCAAAAACGTGCAGCGAATGCTGTTCGTGGCTTAGTAGAGTCCGATCATAACCCAATTGTCTCTATCCATGATCATGGTGCAGGTGGCCACTTAAACTGTTTATCTGAACTTGTTGAAGAGACCGGAGGTTTAATTGATCTGGATGCGCTTCCTGTGGGAGATCCTACATTATCGGCGAAAGAAATTATCGGTAATGAATCGCAAGAACGTATGGGACTTGTGATCGCTGAAGATGATATTGATACGTTAAAACGTGTTGCAGATCGCGAACGTGTACCAATGTACACTGTAGGTGATGTCACTGGCGACCACCGCTTTACTTTTGAATCGAAAAGTACAGGTGAAAAACCAATGGATTACGCCCTTGAAGATTTCTTTGGTTCATCCCCAAAAACTTTCATGCGCGATAAAACTGTAGTTCGCAATTACGCTGATCTTGCTTATGATGCAGCCGACATTCCAAACTACTTAAACCAAGTATTACAACTGGAAGCTGTTGCTTCGAAAGATTGGTTAACCAATAAAGTAGACCGTTGTGTTGGTGGCCGTGTTGCCAAACAACAATGTGTAGGTCCATTGCAGTTAGCGTTGAACAACGTCGGTGTTATGGCACTTGACTATAAAGGTAAAGAAGGTATTGCGACAACAATAGGTCACTCGCCTGTTGCCGCCTTGGTGGATCCAGCGGCGGCAAGTAGAACGGCTATTGCCGAATCGCTTTCCAACATCGTATTTGCGCCAATCAAAAATGGCCTCGCAGGAATCTCCCTATCGGCCAACTGGATGTGGGCAGCCAATAATGAGGGGGAAGATGCCCGCTTATACCAAGCTGTTAAAGCCTGCTCGGATTTTGCCATTGCATTGGGAATCAATATCCCGACGGGAAAGGATTCTTTGTCGATGAAACAAAAATATCCAAACGGCGAAAACGTCATTGCCCCAGGCACATTGATCATTTCTGCCGCAGGAAATTGTACGGATATCACAAAAGTGGTAGAACCGGTGCTGAACAAAAAGGCCGGATCGATCTATTACATCAACTTATCAAAAGATCAGTTCAAATTAGGCGGTTCGTCATTTGCACAAATCATCAATAAATTAGGTACTGAAGTACCGACCATTCAAGATGCTGCTTATTTCAAAACAGCATTCAATACCGTACAGCAATTAATTAACGAAGGACAGATCGAAGCTGGTCACGACGTCGGATCGGGGGGCTTAATTACCACCTTATTGGAAATGACCTTTGCCGATGTGAATCTAGGCGCCAACTATGACCTTTCAGCATTAAACGAATCTGATAGCGTAAAAGCCTTCTTTAATGAGAATATTGCACTTGTCCTGCAAGCGAAAGACGACGCTGCTTTTGAAGCGATTGTCAAGGAAGCTGCTGTGGACGCGGTTAAAATTGGCCAGGTGATCGAAGGTAATACGGTAACGATTAAAAATCAAGAAGCAGTATTTAGCTTTGATGTCGCAGCAACACGTGATGTATGGTCTACAACATCATTCCTTCTGGATTCAAAGCAATCTAAAAATGGAACAGCACAACAACGTTTCGATAATTATAAAAATCAACCCCTAGCCTTTACTTTCCCAAGTCAATTTGATGGTAAGATACCAGTAATCGACGGAACTAAACCACGTCCGAAAGCTGCGATCCTTCGTGAGAAAGGTTCCAACTCCGAACGCGAAATGGCTAACGCAATGTTCTTGGCAGGATTTGATGTAAAAGATGTTCACATGACCGATTTGATCGCGGGTCGTGAGACATTGGAAGACATCCAATTTATAGGTGCTGTAGGTGGTTTCTCGAACTCAGATGTATTGGGTTCGGCAAAAGGTTGGGCCGGAGCTTTCCTTTACAATGAAAAAGCGAAAAAAGCCCTGACCGATTTCTTTGCTCGCCCGGATACACTTTCGGTTGGTATCTGTAATGGCTGTCAGCTATTTATGGAACTTGAGATGATCAATCCTGAGCATGAAATCCACGGAAAAATGCTACACAATACTTCCGGAAAACACGAGTCAAACTTTGTATCTGTAAAAGTTCAGGAAAACAATTCCGTCATGTTATCGACACTGGCGGGAAGTACATTGGGTGTTTGGATCTCACATGGGGAGGGAAAATTCAACCTTCCATATGCTGAAGAGCAATACAATATCGTTGCAAAATATGCGTATGAGCAATATCCGCATAACCCAAATGGTTCGGACTATAATACAGCAATGGTCTGCGATAAGACTGGACGTCACTTGGCTACTATGCCACATATTGAGCGCTCGGTGTTCCAATGGCATTGGGCAAATTATCCAAAAGGTCGTCAGGACGAAGTTTCTCCTTGGATTGAAGCATTCGTTAATGCACGTCGATGGATTGACGCGCAAGGCAAATAATAAAGAAAAGCTCCTTCATGTATGAAGGAGCTTTTTTTTAGATATCCCTTTTGTATCCTGGTTTGTTCATCATTTGGTCTAGGGAGTATTTTCCAGAACCCATGACCATAAAAAAGATCAGCAAAAAGAATACGACTATAGAAAGCCACAATTCGGAATTCAAATAACTAAAGCCGTGGGTGATATTAACAAAAAATACAGCCCCTACCAGTACCGGAAATAGCAGTAGTGAGGCCAAACGGGTTTGAAAACCTAAAATTAGGAACAACCCTCCCACCAAATGGGTAAAAACCACATAGTGAACAGCACCCCATGATGATAAGTGGAAACTACTTTGTTCAATCATATGTTGAACAACATCCCTATCATTTACGAAACTTACACCTTTGGCAAAAATAACGACCCCTAAAGCAATTCTTAGGTAATCAATCCATTGTGGGTGATGAGCATCGCCCCAATGTTCAATTTTGTGTATCAGGTTCATAATATACCTCCTTTTTATAGATGGTTATAGCCTAATAACAGTTGAACAGCAAAAAAGTTGTTCGCATGAGATGATTCACTATCAAAATGTTACGAAGTGAATACATCCCCACGCCTACACAATACTTCGGATATGACAAATCGCAGCCAAATCAGGCCTACGCTGTTTTCAAAATCAATCAATCAATCAATCAATCAATCAATCAATCAATCAATCAATCAATCAATCAATCAATCAATGCAACCGTAGGTTAGGAGAAAAAAAGTCGAATAACAAAATCCCAAAATGCAGTTGTTAGCAGCCCCACAACAATACTAAAACCGATAACCAGATTGACCAGCTTGGTATTCAGATGGTATTGCTCGGCAATGATCCCCGAAGTGACCAAGGTTGGCATAGCTGCTTCGAATATACTGATCCGCGCAACAGCTCCCTTCACACCAAGTAGTAATGCAAATAGTAATACCAATGCTGGCGCTAGAATCAATTTATAACTCATCGCTGTACTGATCTGCGAAATCTGTTGTCGCCAACCATCAAACTTCAACTGCAAACCAATAGAAAATAAGGCCAATGGCCCAACGGTGGCCACCAACTTATCGAAAAAAGGCTCGGCAACTGAAAGGTCAACAAATTGAGACAGCATTAAAGCAGTTATACAACCGATTAGAGGTGGAAAGCTGACTAACTTTCGAAGCATAAATTTGACATCGATCGTTTCGCCATCCTGGACATTCGCTTTTAGTGCATTGATGATTCCGGCTGTAGAAAGTAGAATAAATGTAGTTTGGTCGCAAATAATTGCAATCGGCAATTGGGCTTCACCAAAATAGGCGATGATCAATGGAAAGCCTATAAAGGACGTATTGCTATAACCTGCTGCCAATTCCAAGCTACTGCGCGAACGCTGTTTATAATTTTTGCGCCGACAGTACACTTCCATAAATAACCAACTACCTGCCCAAACGAGGATTGCCGAAAACACGGGAAACAGTAATTGTGATGACCATACGATCTTCGGAATATATTTGAAAGACACCGCCGGCAGCGCAAAATAAAGAATCAAGGTATTGATCCCCTTATGTGCTTCGGAATGAATTAAATTTGTTCGCCTTAATACCATCCCCGCTGCGATGCAAAATGCAATCATTATAAAATTAATCATGTTTTCTTATCATTTTATACGACACAAAGGTGCGATAGTAGAGCAGGCAATAACATGTACAAATACATTATTTTTATGTACATTTAAAGATATATATCAGGAGAGCAATGCGCAAAAAACAGTTTGAACCTTTACGGATCAGCGAATTTATTGAGGATAGTTTTCATTTGCCCCCCCACGAGCAAAATTATTATGAGCTTGTTTATATTCGTTCGGGCAAAGGAACCCATGTGATCAACAAATTTGAACTGAATTATGAACCTGGCGATGTGTTCTTAATTAGTCCCGCAGACAAGCATTATTTTAACATTGAAGAAAAGACCCATTTTTTGTTTATTTTATTTACAGACACCTACTTTCTGCAGAATAAACGTAATCTAAAGCGCTATGCCTGGATTATGGAGCTAATGAACGATAAAGGAATAAAGGAACGCAAACTGTATATGGACGAACACCATCGCCTAATTTATTCACATATCCTGGAAGCTGTCCGACTGTATAGTAATACCACTGTCAACGAGCGTTCTGATTGGCTATTTGACCAACTCGTTGCGATCTTTGGGCTCTACAAAGAAATATCAGAAACACAACGCTTACCCCAGCAGCATGAACTATATGTTGACCGATCGATTTCGGCTTATATTCATCGCTATATTTTTTCGCCCGAAAAACTTCAGGTCAACCTGCTGGCTCAGAAATTTAATATTGCTCCATCCTATTTTGGAATCTATTTTAAGAAGAACTTCGGCACCAGTTTAAGAGCCTATATCAACAGCTACAGGATCGAACTCATCGAAAACAGACTTAAATCCAAAGATTATACCTTGAAACAAATTGCTGCAGAACTCGGATTTACCGACGAGAGCCATCTTTCCCATTTCTACAAACGGGCCAAGGGATTCAGCCCCTTATATTTCCGAACTCATTTGACTAAATAATAAGCCTTGCCCATAATCCATGATGCACACTCGTCAGAAAAAGTCAATTGATAAATTAATTTTTGGGTGGAATGACACTATAAAATTTCAACCCCTCCGCTTCAAACTTTTTGTATAATACAAGCAGCACATCGTTTTTAAGCGACGAGGCATTGCCCGCCGCGTTTACCCAGCAGTAAACACTTAGATAGATCATTTCCGCACTGATATCCTGTATGCTGATCCCGCTGTCTCTTTCCTGGATGTAATATGGGCTCGCCATCATCGCATCTTTAATCCATTCTTTCGCTTTGTCCAGATCGGCCTGTCGATCGATATGGAGTACAAAGCTTGTTTTGCTGTACTCCTGTGATAAAGTCCAATTGACGACTCTTCCAGAGAGTAAATCACCATTTGGGATGATAACGTCGGCACCATCTGCAGTTTTTAGGACACTGGCACGTATACCGATTTCTTTGACCCGCCCTTTTTTGTCGGCAAGCTCAATTTGGTCACCCACCCGAAATGGCTTGTCAAAAACTAAAATAATACCAGACACAAAATTATTGATGATATTCTGCATGCCCAGACCAATACCAACACTCAGTGCTCCGATGACAACAGTAAGTTTATCCAAACTCATTCCCAGGGCAGAGATTGCCATAAAAAAACCAATCAGAATAATCGCTAAACGAAATAGCGGAAATAGGGTCATCTTCTGATTATAGACCTGGCTAAGCTGACCGTCTTCACCGCCGAGAACAATCAAACTGATATTTTTTTGAAACCAGTTGGCCACGAGAAGCAGTAAAACAGCCACAACAAGGTTGCCGAGTGTAAAAGATATGCTTCCAATGCTGCGCACTTTGCCAAAAAAGACTTCGCTCGCGGCCAATAGTGTTTCTATAAACTGTAAGTTGTTTGCCAATACAATAATGGCCAAAAGCACACAGACGATCCGAAGGATTTCGGTGATGATAGCCAATGTACGCTGTTCGTTAAAACGCATCCAGAATCCTGCAGTCAGTCGATCTTTTTTAAACTGATTACGCACATCAGCCTTAATCATGTCTGCAAAATACTGCAACGTAAAGGATTGGACTAAACCAACGGCACAGGCAATACTAAAGCTCCGCGAGTGCTCAACATGGCCAATCACATTCAAGGTAATTGCCGTGATATTGAGGATAGCGAAAACAACATAAATAAAATTGCTGATATACCCCGGACTGTTCGCATTTTTGATTCGTCGCTTTGTGTAGCTAACAAGTCCCAGTGCGATCAGATTAAAGGCGATACAAACGATCCTTAAAAAGAGGTCATCGCTTACGATCATATTGACAAATACATCCAGGATGTAAAATACAATGAGGATAATGGCAATTTTACGCTGTAATCCGCTCATGCGATGCCTTAGCAAAAACATGAAGATTAACATAATGACCAATTGGGAAGCCTGCAGAATGAAACTTGGTGTAAAGAAGTTTACAAAAGGCAACAGTGTCAAGAGAAAAATAATTGTTTTCCCAACGATAGCATCAATCGCAAGTTTATGTTCAGAATCATTCTGTCGAAGGATGTAGGACACCCGCACAATCCAGTAGCAATAGCCCAATCCCAATACAATCAATAGGATACGGCTTGCCCAGTCCGTCCGGTTGACATATTTGTCAATCGATTTATTATTACTATAATTTGTACGGATATTATTTAATAAGACATCTTTTGAAATTGCGGCCGTATTCGCTTTCCAGATCGAACTTTTGCTCGATGTAGAATCGACCTTTTTACTTACATTTTTCACTTCATGCACAGCATCCAGACGCAGCAAATGGCGTTGGTTCTTGGCGATAAGTTCATCTATCGTACGGTTGATTACCTCCAAAGAATCCATTTTTGCCGACAGCTTGAGCTGAGCATTATCAAGGTATTGGTACGCGCGACTATGATTACTGGTACTAATATCATACCGGTTGACCAAATTCCTGATCTGATCCTGGGTAATAGTAAGACTGTTTGAATAATTACTGATACTGCCCTTAATAGACTTCAGCTGCCTAATTTCTTCGTGAATACTATTTTTTATTGCTGCAATACTGTCTTTGGCGGATCCTGTATTGGTCGCAGTATACGTATTGGATTTCTCATTCAGTTGTGCAACGAAATCCGCCATTGAACCTGTTCGAATATTAGCAAGAAAAGTCAAATTGAGCTTCTTCAGGTCATTGCGTAAGGAGTCATTGCCAACACGTGTGGAATCCACAGCGGGCCTTTTATTGAAGCCAACATGTGCCGCGGTTCGATCGTTACTCTGATTTTTTCTAACCTGAACTGAATCCTGTGCAGACACATGCAACTGAAAAACCAAGAGACTTAAGACAAAAATAAAACGCTTAACAATGCCCAATTTCATACTTCTAATTTTGTTGATTTCCTTACCTGGCAATGTGTAGCCAAATGCAATGAACACTACATCTTGCAAAGAAAGGACCAAAGGTATTTCTTCGACAAAAATAACTTATCTCCTGTTAAAATCGAATAGCATCCGATAGTTTTAGTTCTTCCAGCCGTTTTATTTTATCGTCACGATAAAATAAATTCATCGTCTCAAAAGGAATTAATTTCAAGTCTTTGTTGACGATATGGACGCATGATTTTTTGACTGCACGAACGTCAAAATCGTAGGCATCCATAAAATTCATAATGATAATTCGGAAAAGATTGTCGTAATCAAGATCAGGTGCGCAGACTTCGGGTAAACAGCAAAGCAACTGGTTTACTTTTGGCTTTACCTTATCCACAGAAATTCCCGTGCTAAATATATCCAGCAATTGCATCTGAACACCTTTGTCCTGTTCATATACAATGGTGTTGCGCGATTGGCTATTTAACAAAATAGCCGGATCAATATGTCGGGTCAAAGGTATCCGCTCCGCTCCTATTTTCAGTATATAGCCCATCGCCAAAGCATCAGGATTACAAGGAACAGGAATAATATCATGTGGGTCCAATAGTGGATATTGATTCAGGATTTCCTGACGTACCTCCGTTAATGTCATTTTATGTTGCTGCGCATCGGCCGCATTTCGACCGGCAATTTCCACCGGTTGAAAGGTTACTCCCCGTACACATCGCTGTCGTAAGGCGTAATCCAATATTTCCCCTATTTCATCATCGTTGGTTCCTTTTTCCAGGACGACGACCAAGGTTGTACTTAGATTGAGTGCATTTAATTTGTCAATGGCCTTTTTTCGGATATCCGTAAGATCTTTGCCCCGGAATTTCTCAAGCACCGAAGGACGAAAGGAATCGAACTGGAGATAGATTTCAAATTCAGGCGCATAAGTCGCGAGTTGCTCAGCAAAACCAGGATCATTTGCAATTCTGATCCCATTCGTATTGAGCATGAGATGCTTAATAGGCTTTGTCTTCGCAATGTCTAAAATCTTAAAAAAATCAGGATGTATGGTTGGCTCTCCACCACTGATCTGAACCACATCCGGTTCACCTTCACTTTCGACGATTTTGTCAAACATCCGTTCAATTTCTTCCAGCGAGCGATGTCGTCCGTAATGGGGCGAGGACATGGCATAACAGGTTGGACAGGTCAAATTACAGCGGTCGGTCACTTCGATTATAGAAAGGCAACTGTGCTGTTCATGATCGACGCATAAGCCACAATCATAGGGACAGCCATAATGTACTTCATTATCAAATTTCAAAGGTGTTTCTGAGGCCTTATTATAATTCCGAATGTTCTTATAATAGTCAACATCCGTTGCAATCAGTGTTTTGAAAAAGCCATGATCAGGACAGTTTTTCGTCATAAATACCTGTTCATCCTCGATAATAATCTTGGCACCAACACGCGAAAGGCATGTTGGACATAGGCTGATGGTGTAATCGTAGTATGTATAGTTTCTAACTGGCATAAAGCTGATCTCTAGTTCATAAAGGTAAGTCCACAGGCAAGTCCCCCTGCCAACATTGCTCCAATTCCGCCCAACAATACTTTAAGCCAGGGATTGACATTGAATTTTGATTCTTTATTTCCAGCTTTAATAATCGAACCGATAATAATAACCAAAAGTGCAATACCGATCACAATAGCACCTATAGTAAGTAGAAAAAGTCCCAACATCGCGGTACTTTCCGATCCAAATGACCCCTCAAGCAAATACATAATTTCTATTTTTTGATTAAACGTTCATTTTTTAATAAATAAATATAATAAATTATCACCACGATGCAGGTAATTTGTATGGTACCTAGCCCCAAAAGTATAATTGCCCGTGGCTTAATAAAGTCCAACAGGAAACGAAAACTAAAATAACTAAGCATAAAAAGCTGAAACAACACGCCATTTCGATAATTGTATCGTCGTTTAAAAAGTTGGAGTCCTACAAATAAGAGCAGTAAAAATGCGATTTCATACAGCGCTACAGGATGCCGTTTATAGGAATCCCCCAAATACATCCCCAATGGAGACGTTGTGGGTAAACCATAGGTCTGCTCGAATACACCCATATAAAAACAACCTACCCTACCAATGGAAATTGCACTAATCAAGGGAAAGACCATCCGATCACCGGTACTTTCTTTTTTACCCATGATCTTTTTCATCCCTTCCACGGCAACCAAGCCTCCTGCCAAACCACCAATTATCGTATTATTCACCCAGATGTAAGCCCATTTATGTGTCGCATTGAGCAATTCAGCCGGGCGCTCGAGAGAACCGATGACATGTGAGCCGATTAAAGCCCCTAGGCCGGCAGCAATAACAATAAGAAGGGAATTGGTATGCCCTAAACTTTCCTGATCCTTCCATTTGAGCAACTGATAATAACGCATGCCAATAAACATCCCCAATCCTTCCATAAAAGGATGTAAGAGAAACGTTTTTCCAAACAAATCTATCGTAACCGGAAATTCAATCGCCATAAGCATAAACAAGTATACGAAAGACGATCAAGAAAATGACAAACAAAAGTTTCTGCACATGACAAAACTCTTAAAACCAAAAAGCCAGTCTGAAGAACAGACTGGCTTTTAATAAATATTTTAAAAACGGGGGTTATAGCTGATTGCTATACACAAATCGGATTTCCTCACGTAGGTTATAACGCGAGGCCATCACTTCGCCATAAGCGCCTGCGGAACGAATGGCAATTAAGTCGCCACGTTTTGAAACGGGAAGTGGTACTTCCTTACCAAAGCAGTCGGACGATTCACAGATTGGCCCAACCACATCGTAGTTAATGGATTCGGCACTGTCTGTCGCGCTGATATTTTCAATTTTATGATAGGCTTGATACAAGGCCGGGCGCATTAATTCAGTCATTCCAGCATCCAATACCAAGAAATTTTTCTTGACACCATTTTTAACATACAACACGCGGCTAACAAGGCTTCCGCATTGTGCGACCAAAGCCCGCCCCAATTCAAAGTGCACTTCTTGCTGTGCTGTACGCTCCAGGAAGCGGTCGAAAATATCAAAATAGGCTTCAAAATCAGGAATTGTATTTCCATCAGGATTTTTATAATCAATCCCCAATCCGCCACCGACATTCAATACACGGATTTGTGTACCGCGTTCTTCAAACCAGTTTTTCCATTCATTGACCTTCACGCACAGGCTTTTGAATACGGTCATATCCGTAATCTGTGAACCTACGTGAAAATGAAGACCAACCAGTTCAATAGATTCACATTTTTTTAGCACGGCTGCACATTTTTCCAAATCGGCATTGGGCACACCAAATTTGTTTTCATCAAGCCCTGTTGTAATATAATGATGGGTGTGTGCATCCACATTTGGGTTGATCCGTAAAGCCACATTTGCTTTTACACCTTTCTTTGAGGCAAGCTCATTGATGACCTCAAGCTCCTGAATGGATTCCACATTAAAAGCAAAAATATTTTGATCGAGCGCATAATTGATTTCCTTATCAGATTTACCAACTCCTGCAAAAGTGACTTTCTTGGAATCAAAGCCGCATTCAATGGCTTTCTTTACCTCATTGCCACTCACACAATCCGCACCAAAGCCGATCTCTTGAATCGCCGTCAATAGCTCGTCATTAAAATTGGCCTTTAATGCATAGTGAACGTGAAATCCCCGTTTGTGGGAAGCAGCATGCGCAGCCTCCAGGGTCTTGTTTAACACATTCAGATCATAATAATAAAACGGCGTTTCTTTCTCTGCAAACTTCGCCGCGATACCTGTATTTATCATATAAAAACCTACTTCTTAAAATAAACGATTGTGCAATGAACGTAATGCTTCTGTTTTATGATCTGAATTCAATAGAATCGACACGTTAAAGTCTGAACCACCGTAAGAAATCATACGAACTGGAAGGTGTTTTACAGCGTCAAGTACGCGAGCGGCATAACCGTGGCTATTCAAACCAAAATCGCCTACAACACATACAATGGTCTGATCGCCATCTACTGTTACAGAACCAAAATCCTCCACTTCTTTGATTATATCAGCCAAATTGGTTGTATCATCAATGGTCAACGATACCGCCACTTCCGAAGTTGTGATCATATCGATTGGTGTTTTATAACGTTCGAATATTTCAAAAACACGACGTAGGAAACCATAAGCAAGTAGCATACGCGATGAATGGATGTGAATTGCCGTGATACCGTCTTTCGCGGCAATGGCGCGAATACAACCTTTCTGAGCACCGTCCTTACTGATCAAAGTCCCTTTTGCATTGGGCTCCATCGTGTTCAACAAGCGAACTGGAACGTTATATTTTTGCGCTGGGAATACCGATTGAGGGTGTAAAATTTTAGCACCGAAATAAGCCAACTCTGCAGCTTCATCAAAGCTTAGATGGGCAATCGGTGTTGTTCCTTTGACAACACGAGGATCATTATTGTGCATCCCATCGATGTCCGTCCAGATCTGAACTTCCTCCGCACGGATTGCTGCGCCGATCAATGAAGCCGTATAATCTGAACCACCACGGCGCAAATTATCGATTTCACCAAATGAATTTCGGCAAATAAAACCTTGTGTTATAAATAACGTATTTTCTGGGCTCTGTGCCAAAATATGACTTAATTTTTCGCCAATAAATTCCACCATAGGCTCATTATCCTCATCAATTTTCATAAAATCCAGGGCTGGTAACAACACGGATTTTATACCGATTTCGTTCAAATAAAAATGCCATAAAGCAGTAGACATCAATTCACCTTGCGCCAGAATAACTTTTTCTTCAATAGGTGTAAATAATTCATTAGCTAAGGTAGAAATCAGATTAAAATGGTAATCGATCAATTCTTTACCATTTTTATAACCTTGTTCAGTGCTGAAAAGTTCTTTAATAAGGTCTTCGTACTTATCCTTATGCTTCTTGACCAAATCTTTAGCTTCGTCCTTCTTACCTACTGTATAAGCTTGACCTATTTCAACCAAAGCATTTGTCGTTCCAGCAACTGCGGACAATACGACGATCTGACGTTCAGCAGGGTTTACAATATCCAACAACCCTTTGATACGTGCTGCACTTCCCACGGAAGTACCACCAAATTTTAAAACTTTCATACTGAAGTTACAATTATTAAATTTCTGTGTGCCAATATAGGCAATTCATGAATTTATATTAAAAAAAATGCGGCACAAAATCATGAAAGTTTTGTGCCGCATATCTTATATGTTATGCGGAAGAATTACTTCTTCAAGTTTTCGATCAGTAGACCGGCCAATTCTTCGCCGATTCTTTCTTGAGCTTCATTGGTCGCCGCCCCAATATGTGGCGTCAACGAAATTTTTGGATGTTTTAAGATCTCTTCGCGTGGAGTAGGTTCATTATCGAATACATCTAAACCAGCGAATGCAACTTTACCCGAATCCAATGCTTTAACTAATTCCAATTCATCAATAACGCCGCCTCTCGAGGCATTAACCAAGCCAACACCATCTTTCAATAATGGGAACTCAGCAGCTCCGATAGCTGGTTTATCCAAAAATGGAACGTGTAAAGAGATAAAATCTGAAACTTTAAATAAGTTGTCCATCTCCACTTGTTGAATAGGTACCTCAACTTGGATACCACCTGAAAGTGTTATGGTCAATGTTTTTGGTCCTTCGAACAAATCCGTGTAAACCACATCCATCCCCAGACCAATGGCGATTTTGGCAACTTCGCGACCGATACGACCAAATCCAACGATACCGATCGTCTTACCACGAAGCTCAGTACCAGCTCCATAAGCTTTTTTAAGGGCGCCAAATTTTGTATTACCCTCAACAGGCATTTTTCTATTAGAATCGTATAAGAAACGTACACCATTCAATAGGTGAGCAAAAACCAGCTCAGCAACTGATAAAGAAGATGCCGCAGGGGTATTGACAACAGCAATCCCTTTTGAACGGGCGTAGTCTACATCAATATTATCCATGCCTACTCCACCACGGCCGATAACTTTCAAGTTAGGGCAGCCATCAATCAGGGCCTGACGTACTTTAGTTGCACTACGTACCGTGATTGCATCATAAGCAAGGAGCTTTTCAGGAAGCTCTTCTTGCGGAATATGAGTTGTATCTACACTATGACCTGCATCTTCCAGCATTTTCTTTCCTAGTGGATCGATACCGTCATTCGCTAATATTTTCATCTTTATAATTCGTTTTTAAAGGTATCGGTGCCGTTCAACTCATCGGAAGATCCAACCAGGTGAATACGTTACGACCTCTATAATTCTTAATCTAACTAATTATCTGTTTGTCAACTGCTAAATTTCAGCAACATGCACAGTCCCTTATGCGGTATGCGTGTCCTCAAATTCTTTCATTGCATCAATCAACGCATTTACGCTGCTTAATGGTAAAGCATTGTAAATCGAAGCTCTAAATCCACCTACAGAACGGTGACCTTTGATTCCGATCAAATTACGCTCTTTTGCCAAAGCCAAAAATTCAGCTTCCAACTCTGGTGTATCCATTACAAAAGTAACATTCATGCGTGAACGATCTTCAACTGCTGCAGTACCTTTGAACAATGGGTTACGGTCGATTTCATCGTATAAAGCACGTGCTTTGATAATATTCTCTTGCTCCAATACAGAAACACCGCCCTTTGCTTTTAACCAACGAAGGTTTAACATCGAAACAAAGATCGAATATACCGGTGGAGTATTGTACATTGAACCACCATTGATATGCAATTGATAATCCAACATCGACGGAAGAATACGTCCTGATTTACCTAAGATGTCATCTTTAACAATCACGAGTGTAACACCTGCAGGGCCCATATTTTTTTGAGCACCAGCATAGATCAAATCATAGTCAGCAACATTGATCTCACGTGAAAAAATATCAGAAGACATATCAACAACCACTGGCAATGCTGTTTCAGGTTTATCAAAAACCTCAGTACCGTAAATGGTATTGTTAGCTGTATAATGAAAATATGCAGCATCTGTTGGGATGGTATATCCCTTAGGGATGTAGGAATAATTTTTATCAATCGACGAAGCTACAACATCTACTGTACCGAATTTTTTAGCTTCTTTTAATGCTTTTGTAGCCCAGACACCAGTATCCAAATAAGCAGCCTTACCTCCTTCAGGTAAAAGATTCAACGGCGCCATTGCAAATTGCAAACTAGCCCCTCCTTGAAGGAAAAGAATCGAATATCCTTGCGGTACTGCCAATAACTCGCGTACTAATTGTGTGGCTTCGTCTATCACTGCTTCAAACTCTTTGGAACGGTGAGAGATCTCTAAAATTGATAAACCGGTGTTGTTAAAATCAATTACAGCTTCTGAGGCTTGTTGAAATACTTCCTTTGGCAGAATACATGGACCTGCTCCAAAATTATGTTTCATTGATGTTATAGTTTGTTTGATTGCTATTCTTTAACCCTAGCTAAGCAATCCGTTGTTTAAAAACCAAAGGTAAAATAAAATTATATATTTTTCAACTAATCTGTTTTTTTATTGAAAATTTATAAAATTCTAAATGATTTCAATAAAAAGATCGCACAACAAACACCTAGTTCAATGCAAAAAACATCAAATAAGCAGTACTTTCCATGCCATATCTACCTGATTATCTTGCAAATACTCTTTAGCTTTAAGTTGAAGGTGGGTATTACGGGCGGATTGATCGCCAATAAAGGCATTAAGCAATTCGTAAATTTCAGGGAGACTAGTTATATCATCTACCTCCTGTGGAGTGGGTAAACGTTCGATCTGAGCCAACGTAATTTTCTCGTTTTCCGTAAAAATATTCGATTCCCTTATAAAAGGAGGAAGCTGATTGTAATCCATAAAAAAGCAGAAATTTTATTCAAATTTCTGCTTAATATCTCAGAAAATAAAATTCTTATATTTTTTCGATAATTCGATCGGCAAATTCACTTGTTTTGACTAATGTAGCGTCATCCATCAAATTGTAAAAATCTACCGTCACGGTCTTGGCAATTATGGTTTCGCCCAAGGCTTTAACAATTGCCGCCGCAGCTTCTGTCCATCCAAGGTATTCGAGTAGCATAACACCGCTTAAAATAACCGACGAAGGATTCATGGTATTGGTATTTGCAAAACGAGGTGCTGTGCCGTGAGTAGCTTCAAAAACAGCATGCCCTGTTTTAAAATTGATATTAGCTCCCGGTGCGATCCCTATACCGCCAACCATTGCGGCCAGCGCATCAGAAATATAATCACCGTTCAGATTTAAAGTTGCCACAACAGAAAAATCCCGTGGATTAAGTAAGATCTGCTGTAAAAAATTGTCGGAAATAATATCTTTAATCAAAATTTTACCTGAATCCAAGGCGGCTTTTTGTTCCTGATTAGCTACCTCCGCACCTTTTTCTGCTTTCGTTCGCTCCCATTGTCCCCAGGTATACGTTTTGTCTGCAAATTCCGTTTCAGCAACCTCATACCCCCAAATCTTAAAAGCCCCTTCCGTAAATTTCATGATATTTCCTTTGTGAACAATCGTCACTGAAGGTAAACCGTGATGAATAGCATGCTCTATTGCCGCACGGACCAGTCTTTTTGACCCTTCCTCAGAAACCAGCTTGACACCGACTCCTGTCGTGGCCGAGAAATTATAATCAATATCAAGCTCATCATGCAAGAAATCCTGAAACCTATTGGCTTCAGCTGTTCCCGCCTGAAACTCTATTCCAGCATAAATATCCTCCGTATTTTCACGAAAAATCACCATATCCACATATTCCGGATGTTTGACTGGCGAAGGTACGCCCACAAACCATTTTGTCGGCCGTTGACATACATAGAGATCCAAATCCTTACGCAAAGCAACATTCAAAGAACGGATTCCGCCGCCTACTGGCGTGGTTAGTGGCCCTTTAATTCCAACGAGGTATTCTTTTAGTAAATTTAGGGTATCTTTTGGTAGCCATTCGCCTGTTTCATTAAAAGCTTTTTCACCTGCCAGCACCTCCTTCCATGTTATTTTCCGTTTTCCATCATACGCTTTCTCCACCGCTTGATCAAAAACACGCACTGCCGCATGCCAAAGATCAGGACCAATACCGTCACCGATAATAAAAGGAATTGTTGGAAAATCTGGAACCTGTAAAGTTCCTTCACTTGACATTGTAATCTTATTTGACATAACCTTCAATTTTAACGGACAATTACTATCCCTTATTAAACATATTTCCGATCTCTTTGCTAATTTTTCTAAAGATTGGAGCAGCTTCGACATCTTCATACTCGTCGATGTGTGCGTTTTCCACTCTACTAGGAAACACTAAAACAAGATTTTCGTTTGCATAAATACGATCTAATTTCTTTGCTACCCCATCCAGAGAATCACGATAGGAAACTTCTCCATTTCTGGCCGAAACAAAAATAAACATCGCATCTTCCTCCTTAAACGCTTTAAGGCCCTGCAAATTGTCCCAGGCATCGTAATGTTCAAAGGTAACAGGAACAGAATTTTTCAGCTCAACAAGATGTTCTTTAATGGCGGCAGCAGAGCGTTCATCGACAACAAATGTTACCGGAACGGATAGCTCCTGCGCCAGTTTAACAACCTTCTCCAGCCAATACTCGAACCCAAATTCTGCCTCGCACATGGGTGGTGCAAAAACGACAATGGATTTATTAGAAATAAAAGGTTTTTTAAAATGACATAACATCACATTAGCCGAGGTTCTGTTTAAGATACTTTCCGTTTTTTCTCCGACAAACTTATCCATAAAATTGGCCGCACTCGGCCAGCCCAAAACAATACAATTGGCAGAAACTTCTTTTGCCGACCGTGCAACTCCGCTGGCGATGTTTAAATCTATTGTAGCACTTATATTAACGTTCGTCTCACTCCCCGACGCATACCTGACCATATTATCCAGGTTCTTCCGTGCTTTTGACATGTTTAATTGAGCCTGTTCATTATCCTTCACAACGGACACGATATTGACGGGATAGGAACATTTCTTACTTTTAATATAGGTTGAAAAATCCAAAATAGGCTCCATATTATCCATGTTAGCGATAGATATCAAAATGTTTTCATCTTTTTCCTTCACCACATCTGTATGTTCTTCGTCCTGTTCACCATCCATCACCACTTTACGCGAGGCATTTCCCGTAACCACCGTAGCAACAATACAGGTAACCAAAATCAATAGAATTGTACCATTAAGCACATTCTCATCGATAATACCATTCTTATGTCCAACCATGATTACAGCCAGTGTTGCAGCAGCATGAGCACTACTTAAACCAAATATCAGATTGCGCTGACCACGGCTATATTTAAAAACGAGCTGCGTCAACCATGCGGCCACATATTTACCGACAATAGCCACAACGGTCAGTGTTCCAGCAATAATAAGTGCCTGCGGCCCCTTCAAAATCACGCTGACATCGACAATCATCCCCACAGATATCAAGAAGAAAGGAATAAAAATCGCATTGCCGATAAACTCAATTCGGTTCATCAAAGCGGAAGAGTGTGGTATCAGTTTGTTGAGGGCCAGACCCGCAACGAAAGCCCCAATAATCGGCTCAAGGCCGGCAATTTCCGCTAAAAATGCAGCAAAAAACACGACGGAGAGCACGAAGATATAATTGGATGTCTTCTCACTCCCCAAGCGTTCAAAAAACCATTTTGCAATCCTTGGAATAACACCAAACATGATAAACAGGAAAATAGCAAAGGAAATCGTCAGGGTAATCCAAAATTCATTACCAATATTTCCCTGAGAAACGCCGGTAATCACCGCAAGAATAATCAGCACGGCCGTATCCGTCAGAATTGTTCCGCCTATGGTGATCGCAACGGCCTCCATTTTAGAAATACCATAGCTATTTACAATGGGATAAGAAACCAGCGTATGGGTAGCAAACATGCTTGATATCAACAAACTCGGTAAAACACCGTAGCCCAATAAAAAATGACAAACGGGATAGCCAATACTAATCGGAACAATAAATGTTAAAAAGCCAAAAAGTAAACTCTTATTCTTGGTCTTTTTAAACTCATTCATATCTAACTCCAAACCAGCGATAAACATGATATAGAGCAGGCCTATTGTTGAAAACAGTGTGATAGCCGAGTTTTTTTCCAACCAGTTGAGTCCATGTGGTCCAATAATAACGCCAGATATAATCAATCCAATAATACCCGGAACCTTAATCGGTCGCAGTACGATCGGTGACAACAGGATAATAAAAAGTACCAGCGAAAATATAAGTACAGGATTTTGTAAAGGCGCTTCGAAAGCGTGGGAAATATGCTCAAAAGTTTTATTCATAAGTACTTGTATACTAGCCGTAATATGTATATACTTATTTTTCTATACAGCTCGAAAAATAGTTAACAGCACTAAAAATACGATTTTTTCAAGAAAGCGAAGCCTAAAAGTAGTGTTACTTAAAAGAAATGGCTTTGATCGGACTAATCTTGGTAATTAGCATCGAAGGAATAAATAATGAGATCATTCCGATAAACACGACAGCCAAATTGACCAAAACCACATCAGACCATTGAAGTTGAACGGCCACATAGGAGATATAGTAGGTCTTTTCATCCAATTTAAAGAAATGGGTAAAATCCTGAAAAAAGTAAAAACCTAAGCCAATAAGATTACCGATTAATAATCCCAGACCGATGAGATACAAGGCACTATACATGAAGACGCGGCGAATCCCGGCATTGTGGTACCCCAACGCCTTTAAGATACCGATCATTGAAGTCCGCTCAAGAATGGTGATCAGCAAGGCGGAGATCATATTGATAATAGCAACGACCGTCATCAGTATGAAAATGATTTTGGTGTTCATGTCAAGCAATTCCAGCCACTGAAAAATATCAGGGACCTGATCCTTGATATTGATTGCCTGCATATCGATGGGCAACAGATCTTCAACCTTGTTCGTTGTCTGTTCGAGCTGACTAAAATCTTTAATCCGAATCTCATAGCCCCCTACTTCATGATCATCGAGGTTGCTCAGTTTACGAATGACATTGAGAGACCCGATCACATAGACCTTATCTAATTCTTCGGAGCCTGTATTAAAAATGCCCTTAATGACAAATTTACGTTTACGTATAGGATCCTGCACGAAATACATAATAAAATCGTCACCGACTTTTAGGAGCAGTCGATCTGCGAGATACTTGGACACCAAAATCTGATTATCCGCATTATCCGATTTAAAGTCTATCATGCTCCCTTCCACCAACATACGCTGAAAGGGCTGTTGATTATACAAGGAATCGATACCTTTAAGAACCACTCCTTCAACTTCATTGTTGACATTAATAATCCCGGCCTTGGTCGCAAAGGAACTGATTGAGTTGACTTGGGGAATCGCCAATATGGACTTACGAACCTCCGGCGTAAGTGTTATGGGTGAATTTTCGTAAGACTTATTCAGGTCGTAACGTAAAACCAATACATCGGCAAAAAAACTCCGTTGCTTACTGATAATCTCTCCCTTAAATCCGCGCAATACCGCAATAGATATGATAATCGCTGCAATAGCAAGAGCAATTGCACCAATAGTCACCCGAACGATCAATTTTGAGAACGTTCTTTTTCCAGAAAATGCGATCCGATTTGCTAAAAAATAAGGAAAATTCAAGCTTTCAATATATTTATGTAACTTCGCAAAGTTATAAAAATTTGTTATTTACAAAACTGAAATGACAAATAATTAGGCGTTTTTCAGTGGGCTATTCAACGAGGGGGCCCCTGCACTGGTTTAAAGAGTTTTATAAAAATTACAAGTATTATGCGTATTATTTTCATGGGTACTCCCGATTTTGCTGTAGCTTCACTTGAAGCACTGATTCAGTCTGGCGAACAAGTTGTCGCTGTGGTTACGGTACCGGACAAACCTGCAGGACGTGGACAAAAAATACATGAATCTGCTGTGAAAATATTTGCTACACAACATAATATCCCAGTTCTTCAACCAGTGAAACTCCGTGATGAGGCATTTTTAGATGAACTTAAAAGTTTTCAGGCGGACCTACAGGTTGTGGTAGCATTCCGCATGCTTCCCGAGATCGTCTGGAATATGCCTAAATTTGGAACAATCAATGTCCACGCCTCACTCCTTCCACAATACCGGGGCGCAGCACCGATAAATCATGCAATCATCAATGGAGAGAAAGAATCGGGCGTAACGACATTTTTACTACAGCACGAAATCGACACGGGAAACATCTTATTGTCGAAAAAAGTTGCGATCAAAGAAACGGACAACGCGGGCGATCTTCACGATAATCTCATGGTGGCCGGAGCAGAAACTCTTCTGCAAACCATCCAGCAATTAAAGGCTGGAACCCTGCAGCCGAAACCTCAGGAAGTCCTTCTAACAACGGAGCCACTCAAACATGCTCCAAAAATTTTCAAAGAAGACTGTAAAATAAACTGGGATCAGCCCACGGCGCAAGTGTATAACTTCATTCGCGGTTTAAGCCCCTATCCAGCGGCATTTACACTCTTAAATGATAAGGTCCTAAAAATCTATAGCACAGAAAAAGAACTTGTCAATACAGCTACAATACCGGGAACCATAGAAACTGACAAGAAAAGTTTCTTAAAAATTGCAGCGCAAGACGGCTATATTGTCATTTCTGACCTTCAACTCGAAGGCAAGAAAAGAATGAATGTAGTCGATTTTTTAAAAGGTTATCGATTTTAGCCTTTTTCATCACCACCATCATAATATTGCAGCAGATCACCAGGCTGACAGTCTAGCGCTTTGCATATCGCTTCAAGGGTATCTAATCGCAATGCCTTCGCCTTTTGATTCTTGATGATTGAAAGATTGGAAAGGGTAATTCCGACATTGTCACTCAATTGGTTAAGCGACATTTTTTTCTCTTTCATTATTTTATCCAAGTGAATTAAGATTGGCATAATATAATTTTTATTCTTTTAAATTTATTTAATGTCACTAATAAAACAAAAGATCCATCTTTTTGTTTTATCATAAAATTATCATTTTAAAATAAATTTGAGGAATGCATATTGCATAATAAATCAGCTACCGTCGAGTTAAATTGTCTAGAATAAGAAAAAAAAATTAAACCCTTTAGCACTTTAAATATCAAACAGTTGAATATTACAGCAACAGATAAGAAGAAAAAAAATATTAAAATGGAATAGTTTTTGATGATTAAAAATTGAAACTCAAAAAAACCTAACTCATTAAATATGAGTGGCTAGATAATCAATTTTCCATTAATAATTCAAAAATTTTTCGTATTTTCGCAAACATTTCTTAGAGAGGAGAATTAATAAAAATTAATGAGACAGCTCAAAATTACACAATCTATCACCAATCGTGAGTCACAGTCTTTGGACAAATACTTACACGAAATTGGTAAAGTAGACTTAATTACAGCAGAAGAAGAAGTAGAATTAGCACAGCGTATCCGCGAAGGCGATCAAGTTGCCTTGGAAAAATTGACTAAAACCAACCTTCGTTTCGTAGTATCAGTAGCAAAACAATATCAAAATCAAGGTTTAACCTTAGGTGATTTAATCAATGAAGGTAACCTGGGCTTAATTAAAGCAGCTAAACGTTTTGACGAGACAAAGGGGTTTAAATTCATTTCTTATGCCGTTTGGTGGATTCGCCAATCTATTCTTCAAGCAATTGCTGAACAATCGCGTATCGTACGTCTGCCATTGAACCAAGTCGGTTCATTGAGCAAAATCAGTAAAGCTTTCTCAAAACTAGAACAAGAATACGAACGGGAACCATCTCCAGAAGAATTGGCGGATATCCTTGAAACCACAGTAGACAAGGTTTCGGATACCCTAAGCAACTCTGGCCGTCACGTATCTATGGACGCTCCCTTTGTTCAAGGTGAAGAAAACACACTTTTGGACGTTTTGGAGAACCATGATCCAGACACAGACAGTTCTTTGATTGATGAATCTCTATCAGAAGAAATCAAACGATCATTGGCAACATTGACAGAAAGAGAACGTGAAATTATCGTACTTTTCTTTGGCTTAGGTTCCAATCACCAATTGTCGTTAGAGGAAATCGGAGAGAAATTCAATTTGACACGTGAACGTGTTCGTCAGATCAAAGACAAAGCTCTTCAGCGTTTGAGACACACTTCAAGAAGCAAAATCTTAAAATCCTATTTGGGTTAACAAGAGATACTTATTAGACATTTTGGCAATCCCAATCAGAAATGGTTGGGATTTTTTTTGTCCATAATTTTTTGTCCAATAAAAAAAGGGTTGCCTACTGAGCAGGCAACCCTTTTTCTATTTTCCAAGACTCCTGTTATTTAGAATCCGGCATCAAAATAAATTCAAAAAGTCGATCTCTTTTCAAATATTTCCCGGCAACGTCCTGCACCGACTTTGACGTTACCTTCTTCAAATTGTCTATTCTTCGTGTATATCGCGTAAGATCAAGATCATTCTGATATGAACTTGATATATAATTCAGCCAATAGCCATTTTCCCGAAGATTTAACTCATTTTGTCGCTGTTGTTCTGCTAGAAACTTCTCAATATCTCCATTTTCGGGCCCCTGTTCCTGAATCTTTTTTACCTCATCCAATGCCGAAGCGATTAAAGCATCAGCCTTATCTACTGCGGAACCAAAACCAATGGAGAAAGCATAACGCGCTTTTGGCAGCTTACTAAAACTTGCCCGAGCGCCCACTCCATAAACACCACCTTCTTTTTCACGGAGTCTTTCAAGCAATTTGATCGTCAAAACACTCTCTAAGGCTTCCATATTAACATTTTCAGTTTCATTATAGGTATAGTCCCCATAGTAGGCCAATTGCGTACTTGCCTTTTCTTCTTTTCCCTTATGAACAACCACGCGCTCTCCCTTGCTCGGCTCCAGAATATTTAAATCCTTATAGCTCTCCCCTCTTTTAAGGGCCGGCAATGAGGCAAGATAGGTTTCTAAATAAGGCTTGATCTGATTCTCGTCAAATGACCCCACAATTGTAAACACAAAATCCGAAGCATCCGCAAATCGTTCCTTGTAGATTGCCAAAGCACGCTCCCGATCAATTTTATTGATCGTTTCTACCGTTGGGTTTTGCCGACGGACATTGTTGCCATAAAGCACTTCTTTCACTTTATCCGAGAATACATTATTTGGATTGCTCAATCTATTTTCCAAAGATCCTTTTGCCCGGGTCAGGGTACTCTGGAAAATATCCTCGTCCAATCGAGGTTCAGTAAAATAACCATAAATCAATTCAAAAGCATTCTTTAATCCTTCTTTATCTGTGCTACCTGAGATACCTTCGTAGCGTTCAGAAATGTAAGGAGAGATGGAAACATCTTTTCCCGAAAGATACTTCGTAAGCTCAACGTTGTTCATTTGTCCAACGCCGCTTGCATCAATTAAAGAGGATGCATTGGAGGCCGAAAAGTAATCTGCATCGTTATAGCCTGATGTTCCACCTGGACTATACGCCATAACCTGTATCTCATCATTTTTAAAGTCCGTAGGCTTTAAGATCACTTTAACGCCATTGCTTAAGGTTAATTCTTTCGCTTGAATGGCGTCAATATTTCTTGACGATACAACAGCGCCTTTCACCGGTTCTTTTGAAAGCAAGGGAAGATTGGAAACTTTATCTTCATAAGCTGTCACAGGAGTTTCTTCAACTGCTTTTACCCAGCTCATTACGGTAGACTCAGCCGGTAAACTGGCCTTATCCTTCTCTGGCCCCATAACCAAAACATCGCGGTTCAGATCGGTATAATATTTTTTCACCAAGCCATTTACTTCTGACAGCTTCAACGTTGGTAACAGCTGTTTAGTCAAACGATAAGCGTTTTCATTACTTAAAGCGGGTTCATCATCAATAAAATAATTTAGATAACGATTGACGTAACTATCCGATTTCTTTTTATCACGCTCGATAAAAGACATCTCGTTACCTTTTTTCATATCTGCGATGGCACGATCCAACTCCGTCTGTGTAAAACCGTATTTTTGAATACGCTCAAATTCTGTTAGCATCGCTTTAAATCCGGATTCCAACTCGCCCGGTTTTGGGACCACTAGCAATGAAAAAGTATTGAGGTTAGCAACAAAATCGCTGATACTTCCACCTGCCTGCATAAAAGGTGGATTCGGTTGCTGCATCAATTCAGAAAAACGACCTGCGATCATCTGATTGAAAACACTCTTTAACAGCTCGTTTCTATAATCTCCTACGGTGGAAACTTTTTCTTTTTCACTTTTGATCAAAATCTGCGCGACGGTATAAGGCAGTTCCGGATCTGAAATTGCCAAGAACTGGTTCTTGTTTAACAAATCAACACGATATTTTTTACGCTCCAATGCTTTTTTGGGCATTTTCATATCGGAAAACAAAACTTTCACCCTTTCTTCCATTTCCTTAGGATCAATATCCCCAACAATGATTAGAGCCTGTAAATCTGGGCGATACCAGTCCTGGTGGAATTTGCGTATTTCTGTATAAGGAAATGTTTTCAGGATCTGTTCAGTTCCGATAGGCAAACGTTTGGAGTAAAGGGAGCCATTGAGCAGCATCGGAAAGTATTGATCCTGTAAACGCTGCTGCACTCCTCTTCCACCACGTTTTTCTTCGAGGATAACGCCACGTTCTTTGTCAATTTCTTCGCCCTCCAACAAAGCATCCTGAGCCCAGTCGCGCATCACCTGCAAACCATTTTTTAAAAGTTCAGGATCGTCAGAAGGAATTGGTAACTGATAAACTGTCTGATCAAAGCTCGTATAGGCATTCAGATCCGAGCCAAATCGAACTCCTGCCTTTTGCAAGTAGTTAACCAATTCATTCTTTGGAAAATGCTTCAGGCCATTGAAGTTCATATGCTCTAAAAAATGTGCCAAACCAAGCTGTTTTTCATTTTCCAGAATAGAGCCGGCCTTCATGCCCAAATACATGGTAACACGCCCCTTAGGCTCGCTATTTTTACGAATAAAGTATGTAAATCCATTTTTCAGCTTCCCCGTGATGACTTCGTTGTCGAAGGGTAATTTTTGATTCAGGGCCAAACTATCTTGGGATAGAATCGCCCGTGCTTCCGCGGTTAACGTAGTTGGCTTTTTTGCTTCTGCTATATAGAATGTAGCCGGTAACAGAAAAGCTAATGCAAGTGGTTTAATGAATTTCATACAAAAAAATGTCTTTTTTTTAGTCAGCTATTTTTGCTAATTGTTTTATATTAGGGTAAACGGAACTGGAGATCAATTGTCCCGATAATAGTAAATTACAGATCAATACTTTTTTCATTATCCAAGGAGGAATCGGGTCCCTCCATTAGGGAACGTCTCTTTGTGTTACTTATAATCTGTAATAATTCCAGCTAAAAATACAGAATAACTTTCGAAAAGGACAACAGTTAATTGTAATTTTGTTGCAAATGGATTTTGAAAACTGGAGTGATATAAAAAAGGAATTCGAACAATTCTTAAAGTTCGAAAGAGGCTTGAGCATTAATTCAATTGATGCTTACTTAAATGATGTATCCAAATTTCAGATCTACTGTGAAGACAATCATTTGGTTTTAAATACCGTAACGAGAAAGAATATACAGGAGTTTTTGGCTTGGTTGCAGGAATTTAATATTTCGCCCTTCACACAATCCAGGTTGATATCTGGCCTTAAGACTTTCTTTAGCTTTTTGATGATCGAGCATGAATTCGTCAACAATCCGACCGATCTCCTTCAGGCGCCACGCTTGGCACGCAAGCTGCCCAGCGTTTTGAGCATACAGGAGATCGATCAATTAATCTCGGCAATCGATCTTTCTTCACCCGAAGGTGAACGTAATAAAACGATCATCGAAATCTTATACGGATGTGGTCTCCGTGTTTCCGAGCTTGTCACCCTCAAAATATCAAACCTTTTTTTAGATGTAGAATTTATCAAAGTTGAGGGCAAAGGAAGCAAAGAACGCCTAATTCCAATTGGTCAACACGCCATTAAACACCTTCGCATCTACTTAGAAACGGTCAGACCTCATATCAAGATTAAGGCCGGAAATGAAGATATTGTATTCCTCAACAGAAGAGGCGCCGCATTATCGCGGGTTATGATCTTCTTAATCATTAAGGAACTTGCCGCAAAAATCGGGTTACAAAAAACCATCAGCCCACATACCTTTAGACATAGCTTTGCATCACACCTGGTGGAAGGCGGCGCCGACTTAAGAGCTGTACAAGATATGCTCGGTCATGAAAGTATTACCACGACCGAAATATATACACACATCGATAGGGACTACCTTCATTCCATTATTACGCAATATCACCCCAGATCTTAACTATATCGATTTCTCCTGCTTGGACATTCGGATAAGATGTGCCAAATTTTTCACCACACGATCGTGTTTCAAAACGAATGGATTGTTTTTATCCCACACGTATCCCGCTAATATTGCACAAATGCTACGTTTCACCTCCGGGTTTTCGGTGTACGAAGTTGGCCCCACACTTCCAAGAGAAGTATTACCACTGGACAATGGAATTCTCCACAACCAAACCTGCGTTTCCAATATATCAAAAGAAATCAGACTACCTTTTTGCCCTAGCGGTCGATTAACGTCATGGACATGGCTGCATATCACCGAATGGGGCTTAAGCGAGAAGGTTGGTAGAAATTTAGCATACGAGGCAAAACTCTACCATAACATGAACAGCCAATTAGATCTCGTCAAACATCCCAGGCAGATGCTAAGCATTCATATACAAACCATTAGAACCAGCGTAAATAAATGAAGAATTGGCGAAATGAAAACATAAAAATAATGACGATAAAACGCGTTAAAAATTGCCTGCTAAAAGATTGAATTTTATCACAAAGATTATTTGTTAGATTTAGAAAATAGTATATCTTTGCGAGACGTTCCCGTAGTTCAATGGATAGAATTTCAGATTCCGGTTCTGACGATGTGGGTTCGACCCCCGCCGGGAACACAGTAGGAGGCACTTTAAAAAAGTTGCCTCCTTTTTTATGTCCATAAAAACTGAGAATCAAATCATAAGTTCTGGTGCTGGTGATTTTTAATTTAGATCGGCTAATATAAATTAGTTAATATGTTTTCACATTATGCAGATTAATCAATTTCGTTGTATTGGTTGAAAGAGGCTGAAAGCATGACGAAATTTCCTATACCGTAATTTTTAGAGATCTGAAATTCTATCTTATCCGCAAAATGAAGTTCATTTCCCTTCTCATTATGGGAATATCGTTATCAAAATGAAAGACACTTCCTATCATACTCTTTTTTAAAAACCACAAAACAAACTAACTATCAAACACTTAAAACAAATCCATATCGATTGGAATGCTTTTGGCATCTAGCCAAATAAATATGAACCAAAACAATGGATGTAACCAAACAATGGGATACAATGCAATCAACAGATTTTATTGTATCTGTGATTCCGGAACTTTATTTGAAGTTAAAACGGCCAGAATTAAAAGATAAGATAGGAAAGATACTTCAAGTAATTATTGAATTTACGCACGGAATACTATCTGCCAAAGAATGGCACCGTCTGGCATGGACAATGCAGGTGATGAACTACACGTACATTCGTGGAGATCTGGAAGTACAATCTAAAATCAAAACCATATTTATCGCTGCATTTGAAGATTTTAAAAGGGTATGTAGCCCAAATGAGTGGACACTTATCGAAAAGAAGCTCCCAATAATTTTGCGCAATGAGCATCGGCTTATGCAAGTAAATAAAAAAGATGAACAATTTAAAAATTGAAGTTTGATATGAAAGATATTTGTGAACCAGCTATTGATACCCGGTCTACTGATCCTATAATTGTGCGTACAGCTACAGTAGCTGATCTCAGATATGCAACTGAAATTTCCAATGAAACCGCTGCATCTGCAAAAGTCCGTGGTACAGGAATAGGGATAAGAACCCCACAGTCAATCTGTCATAAAATCCTTGAAGGTAATGCAGTCATTGCCATAACCGAAGAAGGCAAATGGATCGGTTACATTTATCTGGAAACCTATGCAGAAGGAGAATTTATTTCCCATTGTGGGCTTATCGTCTCACCATCATGGCGAAGGAAGGGTATCGCAACGACTATGAAAAAACAGTTATTTGAACTTTCTAGATCAAAGTATCCAAATGCAAAAATATTCGGAATAACAACATCGTTAGCGACTATGAAAATAAACGCTAAACTAGGCTTATCGCCCGTTACTTTTTCTGAAATCACCCAGGAACCATCTTTCTGGAATAAGTGTCAAAATTGTATGAATTACCCTGATTTAAAGAAAAAAGAATTTAAGCTATGTTATTGCACCGCTATGCTTTTTGATCCAGCTATACCACAGAATAACCTTATTACAACAAATTGATACAACCCATGAATATTGAACAAACAATCTCGGCAATCATTTCAGTAGTTCCCGAATCGGAAGCAGAAATGAAAAAAGCCGAATCCGATAAGAATGCATATACCATCATTAAGATCTTCACAGCCCATATAAAATATTTTATTGAGCATAAATCGAATAAAAGATACCGAAAATCACTTTCCTTAATGAATTTCATTTATCAGAAAGGCGATTCCCCTCTCCAGCGTGCTGTAGAGCAAATATTTATTTATTCTTTGGATCTATTGTTATTTTGCTGTGGTCCGCGCCAAAGAAAATCTTTCATCAGCTGGATACCAATAGACTTGTATACTGTTTATATATCTCAGATTTCTCGCTCCTGTCTGTAATCACAAATAATAGACACTCCTTCTAAAAAAGCATTTGGAAAACAGATATCGAGAAATCTGTAAAATATTCCTGCCCAGATATGCATCCCCTTTGTTTTATTACTAGAACAGAGGGGCTTTTACATTAAAAATAAGGCCGTTTATAAATGAAGTTCATTAAAATATTGTTAATTTTAAATCAGAATCCTAACATAGGTATATGTAACGAAACGACCCTGACTAAACTTCAAACTTCATTCTACAAAAGGCAAATAATAAGTTCATGCAAACAGCGAATCTACATACTCTTCCATTTGACAAATCTTTAGGATCGATTTCTGTCGACCAAAGAGAGAAAATCGCTATAAAATTACCAAGGAACATCAGCGAAATTATTTTCACATAAAAAGATGCTTTGATCAAGGAAACTCCGTCAATTTGGTGGTCATACAACGAATCATTGCCCATTACAACAAGAAGTAGTATCAATACAACTAATGGTAGCACTATTTATCCCATGATCTATCATAGGCCAACTAACTTTGTCGTATCAAAAAGTATAAAGAAATGATGCTAAATTCTAAATCAATTGGCAATAAAATTGCCGAAGCTAGAAAGAGAATAAATCTTTCACAGGCAGAACTTGCCCTGCAAATTTCGATCAGTCCGCAGGCGGTCGGTAAATGGGAACGAGGAGAGTCTATGCCGGATATCATAACGCTGAACCGACTTGCAGAAATATTTACCGTAGACCTCAACTATTTCTCTGAAAGCTTCCATAAGAATCTAACCGATCCTAAAGAACAGGAGTCTAGCCATCCAAACCACCATCTAACTGATATCGGATCAAAATCCGAAAATCAAGCTGGCCGTCACTGGAATATGTCGAAAGGTAATTGGGAAAATGCGGACTTCTCGGGTTTGAAGAATCTGGAGGAACAATTCAGCTCTTCTAATATCAAAAATTGTAAGTTTACAAATGCAGATCTATCGGGGCTGATACTTAGCAAGAATAATATCGAGTTATGTGATTTCTCTTCCTCAAACCTCACCAACAGCAAGATACAATCCTCCAATCTATTAAAAAATCAATTTAACCAATGCTCATTTAGAGATGCCAATTTTTCGAGAAGCAATATTGGTCAATGTAATTTCTCCGATGCCGATTTGACGGGTGCCAGATTTGATACCGGCTATTTTGAGCATAATGAGATGACCAATACGCTATTGAAATGCACTTCATTTATAAATACAGGGGTAAGTGATGTTATTTTTGAAGGTAGGATTGAAGATTGCCATTTCGAAGGTTGTGGATTTTACAAAGTCAAATTCCAGCGTGCTATAATTTTAAATACCTTCTTTAAATACAATAGAAAATTAAAAAAAGTAACATTCGTCGATTGTAAAGTTGACAGTCTAACCTACGCTTTTCTAAAGAATAATGAAGCAAACTTGACAGGTATAACCCTCCTCGACTAACCATTACAATACGTAATGAAACAGTTAGGTATAATAGCGCTATGTTAAACGATAAAATAAAGCACTATACTGCCCGAGAATAGTGCTTTATTTCAACCTAATTGAAAGGCTTATACATACAGTTTATCACCCACTTTTTTATCCTTATTAAGTGTAAAACAAAAAGTGCTTCCCGCACCATATTCACTTTCGACCCAAATTGTACCGCCTTGTGCTTCGATAAATTCCTTACTAATACTCAAACCCAAGCCGGTACCTTCTTTTTTAGTCCCTGGAATACGAAAATACCGTTCAAAAATCTTTTTTAGATATTGAGACTGGATTCCCTGACCGGTATCGGTGACCGAAAACCTAATCTGGGTATTTTCAGTCTCGGTTTTAATATAGATCTTAGCATTTTCATAAGAATACCGAATCGCGTTGGAAATTAAATTGGTAAGCACCCAGGCCGATTTCTCGCTATCGGTTATCGCCGTCAATGCATCTGGAGCCATTTCTATTTCGATCTGTATATTTTTATTGTCAGCGGCGGACTTATTGGCATTTACCGCATATTCAATAATCGGCTTGATCTCAGACGGGAGCAGGTTTATTTGTATTGTGCCACTTTCGACCTGCGTGATATTGAGCAGCTCTCCGGTTATCTTAAGTAGCCGCTCCGTGTCGTCTTTAATCCCGTTGATCAGATCCTTTTGCTCTCCATTCAAAAGACCAACCTTTTCATTCTCCAACAATTGTACCCCCATCTGGATAGATGAAATAGGCGTTTTAAATTCGTGCGAGACAGTTCCCATAAAGTTTGTCTTTGCAAGATCAAGCTCTTTAAATGGTGTTATGTTACGCAATAGAATCACCTGACCAATAAACTTGCTCTCTGTCTCTCCTGTTGGAATGATATTGATGTCAATTACTTCTTTTTCAAAATAACTTTCCTTGCCATCCGCATAGATTTTTAGCTGTTCTGCTTTATTGCTCTTTAACTCTGGCAGAAAGATATCTTTTATAATATCTCTGATCAAATCATTGTTCACCGCGATGTCCTGAACGGCCTTTCCAATGAAATCCTCTTTGCGCAAGCCCGAAATATTGAGCGCTTCGTCGTTGGCAAAAAGTACGATTTTGTTTTCGTCAATCCCGATAACCGGATCGTGCATATTGTCGATCAGCGCCTCAATACGCTTTTTCCCTTTTAGGATCTTTTCTAGCTTGCTTTCCGAATATTCTTCCAGCTTTTCTGCCATGGTGTTAAATGACCGGGCCAGATCCCCAAATTCACTATGTCCCCCAAAATTCACCCGTTTGGAGTAATTTTGACTGGCAATCTCTTTGATACTTTCCGTTAATTCCCGAATAGGATTGGCAATATTGGACGGAAGATTGACCAGTAAAATGACAGCGATCAAAAAACATAATCCACCTGTAAATGAAATGATCAATATTGCCTTTCGGGCTGTTTCATCGGCAATACTACTTTTTCTACTGATTGCATCCATGTTTAACCGCATCAATTGAGTGATATCTTTTCTGATGAAAGAACTCAGGGCTATATCATTCGGTTTATTTTTAAGTAAGCCAAAATGCTTGACAACAAGGTTTGTCGTTTCAATCTCCCCTATTTCGGTTACATTTCTCATTTGTAGGCTCAAATTATGTTGAAATGTATCAATCGCTGCAGCATCCTTCCCGATATCTTCCAATGCCAAGAGCATATTCCGTGAATAGAGCAGTGTATTGTAGTTTGCGACAAGTATATTATTCGTATCTCTTTTGAGCTGATTAATATACCAACCACTAATAGCAGCCAAGGCCACTATTAAAATAAATAGGAGCCCAACCCCAAATGTCAATTTTGCTTTAATTTTCATCTTATGACAGTATTACGAGATCAATATTCTCTTGTGATAATTTATTTAACAATGCATTGAAAGTATCTGTCGCAAGGATAATCCGGATCAAATTGATATGTGGCTTGCCAATACACACTGTTGTTATCATACGCTCTTCGCATTCCTTCATAATGGCTTTAGTGGCATTTTTTGCTTTTACCTTAATAATTTCGGCCCCAAGTTCAGTCGCCAGTTTAAAATTATTGATGAGGTGCCGCTGTTTATCCAAGGCGATCCTATCTACACTTTCTTTTGGAACCTGTACATACATGACATACCATTTGCTATTGTAATAATTGGCTAAACGGGCAGTTTTCCGAATCACATTTTTAGCTGTTTTATCATTGGAACTGATGCAGGCCAGAAAACGTTCCTTTTTGACATTTCGATTGAGAACGACCTCAGTTTCGACTTTGCGTTGAACCTGTGCGGCGACTTCCTTCAATGCGAGTTCCCTTAATTGGAGGATATGTTCACTTTTAAAAAAATTACTTAGCGCCGACGCGATTTTCGAACTTTCATAAATTTTTCCTTCCTTCAACCTATTAATTAATTCCTCTGCTGTTAAGTCTATATTGACAACTTCATCTGCCTGTGCCACGACACTATCTGGAATCCGTTCTTGAACATCAACACCTGTGATATCACGAATCTCGTTATTAAGGCTTTCAATATGCTGAATATTGACGGCACTGATCACATTGATACCAGCATCAAGGATATCCATCACATCTTGCCATCTTTTTTCATTTTTACTTCCTTCTATGTTGGTATGAGCAAGCTCGTCAACAATTACAATCTCTGGACGAAGACTCAAAACTGCTTGCAGATCCAACTCCTCCAGCTCTTTACCTTTATAAAAAAGCCTTCTACGGGGAATTAAGGGCAGGCCCTCCAGTAATGCGTGTGTCTCTGCACGAAAATGCGTCTCAATATAGCCAATTTTAACATCAATACCATTCCGTAATAGCGCATGGGCTTCCTGAAGCATACGATACGTTTTCCCTACTCCTGCACTCATTCCGATATAGAGTTTAAATTTACCTCTCCGGGACTTCTCGATCAGATTCAAAAAATGTTCGGCACTCTTTCTTTCATCCATAATATATAATTACTATGTTTTATAAACTTACAAATTCCCCTTAGACAATTCGCTAAGGGGAACCACTAAAAATAGAGGGATAATTAAAAACGAACTGTCAATGCAGTAACCAATGAAGAATTATTTTTTTTCATTTGATTATCCCGTTGAGCAAATACAGCGTCTTTACTATTCAGATTTTTCAGTTCAGTTCGCCAGACCACATTCGGTAAAATCTGATAGTCGACATTGAGCGATGCACCAAATGTCTGAAAACCATTTTCCGTCTTCGTAGTGACAATGACCCCATTCTTATCCTTGTAATATTCACCCCTAGCGGCAATGCTCATCCTGTCAGTAGGGCTGTACTTCGCAATTAATGCCGGAGTGTACCATGTTGCATATTTATTGCTTCCTTTCTCTTTTTGCTGTGCTCCAATGTCAAATCCGACAATCAGCGCAAATTGTTCACTGACCTGAAACTGTCCATACAGATTGTGGAAATAACGCATTCGTCGTTCACTCTCCGGAAAATCATTTCCGATAAAGGAGCTGCTATTTAAGGTCACCTTAGCCGAAGGACGGAAAGTCAGTTGATGTCCAAACGCAGGGGTAGTGTTTCCATCCACCCGCTGGATACGCTGCCATCCATTTAGTACCAAAATCGCCATGGTCCATTTGCCATTCGCAGTACCATAGGACAATTTTGCTCCCGTCTCAAAATAAGGAGAATTATCGGCCATCATGCTCCTTGTCAATGTATAACAGTCCGCACCTATGGCGCTTTCAACACCAATATGTGAAGGTAAAATACCTGCATCTAACCACAGATTATGATTTTTGGAAAGCTTGACCCCTATGTTAGCTTCATAAATATTCTTTAAGACCCCCGGTTCGGCTATATAATTCGCGTTCATATATGAGCCTACACCGAAACCGAGATTCGCTCTTGTATATGGTGTTTCATAGGCTGCTTTGATCATACCCAAGTTTAAACTGACTTCATTATTTCTATTGTGGCTATAAACAAACCCTGGTCGAGTATTCGATTTAGGATTGTTGAAATCCTGCTGATAATATAGCTCTGCGTAACCGCTGATCAGCAGACTTTTTTTTGATTCTTCCTGAGCCAATAGGCTTCCAGTTGCTCCCACCATCAGGGTAGAGAACATCACTATTTTTTTCATTTATTACAAATAATTTATCTAAAAAACTACCGGCTCTGATCAGCACGAAGACGAATTAGACAGAGCCAGATAGTTTCAAGGTTGGAGTTTTCTAATTCTGTTTTCCGATATTATCCAAGGCGATATTGAGTTTTAACACATTGATTTTCTCCGGGCCAAACATTCCCCACAATGGCTTTTCGGTATTGTCTTCAATCAGTTGATTTATTTTGTGCTCTTCGACACCTCGTATTGCTGCAATACGTTTGACCTGAATTTTCGCTGCTTGAATCGAGAAATTGGGGTCCAAGCCACTTCCACTAGCCGTAATCAGGTCCACTGGTATTTCCGATTTCTTGATGCCAGGGTTGTGCATTAGAAATGTATCAATGCGCGCCTCCACAAGTGTTAGGTATTCGGCATTTGAAGGTCCCTTATTGCTCGCGCCCGAACCTGCTGCATTATAATTTACGGCCGAAGGTCTTGACCAAAAATAATTGTCAGCTGTGAAAGATTGTCCAATATTAGCATAGTACTTTTTGCCATGATTTTGGATAATTTTTCCTTTTCCAGCATTGGATGAAAATTGAGCTACCCCCCAGACAGCAAGTGGATAGATAACCGCAAAGAATACAATCATGACGAAGGTCAACATGAATGCAGATAGAATATTTTTTTTCATTTTTTTATATGTTATGGAGATAAAATCCGAAGGAAACCTGTCCTTTATGAAGTTTAAAATCCAGATGTATCTAATAATTAGAAGAAAACAGATATTAACATATCTATCACCTTAATACCTAAAAAAGGAACGGCAACCCCACCTAATCCAAATATGAGAAGATTTCGACGTAATAATGCACTTGCTCCAATTGGTTTATAGGCAACACCTTTCAGCGCCAATGGGATGAGCATCGGAATGATGATCGCATTGAAAATTACCGCCGATAGTATTGCACTTTCGGGACTGTGCAATTTCATGATATTCAGTCCTTGCAAAGCCGGGATGGCAGTTATAAATAAAGCCGGGATAATGGCAAAATATTTAGCCACATCATTGGCGATACTAAACGTTGTTAATGTTCCCCGCGTCATCAAAAGTTGCTTACCAATTTCAACCACCTCAATCAATTTTGTCGGATCGTTATCTAGGTCGACCATATTCCCCGCCTCTTTTGCCGCCTGTGTACCCGAATTCATCGCTACTCCCACGTCGGCCTGAGCTAAAGCAGGAGCATCATTTGTTCCATCGCCCATCATTGCGACCAAACGCCCTTCAGATTGCTCCTTTTTGATATAGTTCATTTTGTCCTCAGGCTTCGCTTCAGCGATGTAATCATCCACACCTGCTTTATCGGCAATAAATTTTGCTGTTAAGGGGTTGTCACCGGTTACCATCACGGTTTTGATCCCCATTTTGCGAAGGCGTTCAAACCGTTCATGAATACCCGGTTTGATCACATCCTGCAACTCAATTACGCCGAGTGCAACTTCATTTTCAGAAACGACTAAAGGCGTTCCTCCATTTTGGGAGATTGCTCTGACTCTCTCTTCAACTTCTTCCGGGAATGTATTGCCAGCTCTTGTAACAAGATTTTTAACCGCATCAGTTGCACCTTTTCGGATACGTATGTTTTCATAATCTATACCTGAACTTCGTGTTTCAGCTGTAAACTTGATGAATTCAGGGTTTTTCACATCATAACTCAACGGATTGATACCCGCCAGTTCTATAATGGATTTGCCCTCCGGTGTTTTATCCGTCATGGAGCTCAATACAGCTGCTTTTATTAATTTATTCTCATCAATACCATGCGCAGCATAAAAATGGGTTGCTCTGCGGTTACCAATTGTAATCGTGCCAGTCTTGTCCAATAGCAAGACATCAATATCGCCGGCGGTTTCCACAGCCTTACCACTTTTTGTAATAACATTCGCTCTCAAAGCGCGGTCCATGCCGGCAATACCTATCGCTGAAAGCAATCCACCAATAGTAGTTGGGATAAGGCAGACAAACAGCGAGATAAAGGAAGCAATTGTGATACCTACATTCGCATGGTCAGCAAATGGTTTTAGTGTGACACATACAATGATAAATACTAATGTAAAACCGGCCAACAAGATTGTTAGAGCAATTTCATTCGGTGTTTTTTGTCTTGAAGCACCTTCTACCAAGGCAATCATCTTATCGAGGAAGCTCTCGCCAGGCTGTGTTGTTACCTGAACAACAATTCTGTCGGAAAGAACCTTCGTTCCTCCTGTTACGGAGCTTTTGTCACCGCCCGCTTCCCGAATGACGGGTGCAGACTCCCCTGTGATTGCACTCTCATCAATGGTAGCAAGACCTTCAATAATTTCACCATCAGAGGGGATAACATCCCCAGCTTCACAGACAAAAATATCACCCTTTTTTAACTGAGCAGAAGAGATGGTATGGCCATTTTTAAGTTTAGCCGGAGTTTCTTCTCTTGTTTTGCGCAGGCTATCCGCCTGCGCTTTTCCCCTCGCTTCAGCGATAGCTTCGGCAAAGTTGGCAAACAACAGTGTGAGTAATAGGATAATGAATACGGCAAAGTTGTAACCAAAGCTACCCTGTCCCTTTGCCCCCGCCAATGTCCATAAGCTGACAATCAGCATAATCATTGTTCCGATCCATACAGTAAACATGACTGGATTACGAAACATTGTTTTCGGATTCAGTTTCACAAAAGACTGTTTCAGTGCTTCCTGTACCATATCTTTTTGAAACAGTGATGTATTATTGTTCATTTCTAATGTCTTTAATCAACGTTTAATAAAGTGAAAAGTATTCTGCGATGGGACCTAATGCCAGCGCTGGAAAAAAGGATAGCGCAGCAACAATGGCGATAACAGCAAAGACCATAAGTCCGAAAGTTGCTGTATCTGTTTTCAATGTTCCATCTCCCTCAGGAATAAATTTCTTTTCGGCCAATAAACCCGCGATAGCTACCGGTCCAATAATCGGCAAGAAGCGAGACAGAATGAGCACAAAACCAGTGCTGACATTCCACCAGATGGTATTGTCTCCCAATCCTTCAAAACCACTACCGTTGTTTGCAGCCGATGAAGTGTATTCATAAAGCATTTCACCAAATCCGTGAAATCCGGGATTGTTCAATGTTGAAGCTGTGTATTGCGGCATTGCGGCCGCCAAAGCCGTACCGACCAAAATTAGAAAAGGGTGCAACAAGGCGATGATCATTGCTATTTTCATCTCCCGGGCTTCCACTTTTTTACCTAGAAACTCTGGAGTTCTCCCCACCATCAAGCCGCTGATAAATACTGCGAGAATGATGAAAATAAAAAAGTTTAAAATCCCAACACCACAACCACCATAAAAAGCATTAATCATCATAGCGAGCAGTTCATTCATTCCGGATAGTGGCATGGTACTATCATGCATTGCATTTACAGATCCTGTTGAAATCACTGTGGTTACGATACTCCAAAAACCAGACGCAGGCGCACCAAAGCGAACTTCTTTACCTTCCATCGCGCCAAGAGAATTATCAATCCCCATTGCAGCTATCGCTGGATTGCCTTTGGTCTCCATGATAATATTCGGAATAACAAGCAAAAGGAAGCCGACGGTCATCACGCCAAAAACCATCCAGGCGAATTTTTTCCGCTTGATAAATATGCCCATGGCAAATATCATGGCTAAAGGAATGATGAATTGCGCAACCATTTCGACCATATTGGAAAGGTAAGAAGGGTTTTCAAAGGGATGTGCAGAGTTTACTCCAAAAAAACCACCGCCGTTTGTACCAATATGTTTGATCGCTATAAATGCCGCTGCAGGCCCTCTAGAGACGGCAACGGTATCTCCCTGTAAAGAAATTATGGTATCCTTTCCTTCGAAAGTCATAGGTGTGCCCTCAAAAGCTAAGATGATAGCCACCACGAATGAAAGCGGAAGTAGGATACGTGTACAAGACTTAACAAAATAATTGTAGAAATTTCCCAATGTATTTGCTGTGCGGTCGCGGAATGCTCTGAAAACAATTACAGCAGCTGCCAAACCGATGCCAGCACTCACAAATTGTAAGAACATCAACCAATATTGCCCCAAGTAACTCAGCCCTGTTTCTCCCGAATAGTGTTGCAAATTACAGTTAACAACAAAAGAGATTACGGTATTGAACGCAAGGTCAGCAGACATACTCGGATTATTATCCGGATTCAAGGGTAGACTACCCTGCGTCATTAAAATGAGCATTCCAAGTAAAAACCAGATCAAATTAATCGTGACCATCGCCACCATCTGTTGTTTCCAGTTCATTTCAACCTGAGGATTGATACCACTAACCTTATAAAAGATCCTTTCCAGGGGATTAAATATGGGGTCAAGCAGTGTTTTTTCGCCAGCATATACTTTTGCAATGTACTTGCCCAACGGTATTGCTAGTAATACCGATACGACAAACATGACGATTATTCCTAAAATTTCTGTATTCATTTTTTATTGATATTATTTCAGTTTTTTCTTTTAAACTACCCGATGAAATCCTGTAAAATGAGGGCATACCTCATCCACCTCCCATCGGTCATAGCTTTTTAAAATTTCTCTGGTTTTAGTAGTACATAGCAGATGTATACAAATACACCGATAGCTACCACAAATAATGCTGTCATATAAAAGATTTTTGAGTGATATAACTGTTGCTGTTCTGCAGCAGATATATTTGTTTAAGATTTTGCGGAATATGTTGGTACATGTAAATCCACTGTTCTGTCGTACATCTTCTTCTCATGCCTCGAAAAGAGCGTACAAATAGGTTTTCAATAATATCACGCACATGTTCATTTCCTCTTTTGTAGAGCCAACTCATGTATTTTAACCGAACACCTATTTTTTCAAGCTGTCCTTCTGAAACCAGTAGATTGAAGTGGTTTACAATAGCTTGAAATATTCCGGCGAAATTTCTACGGGAAGACAATGTGTCGATTTGTTCCCTTATTTCACCATAGTGTTTGGCCAGATAGTGACTTGCCAATGTTTCATTTATTTCGTTCATTTTTCAAATTTTCTCAAAAAAGCCAATAGACTTGATGAATAGTCCGAAGCAGGCTATACCTGCGATAATTAATACAAACGTTATCATTTTCTTATTTTATTAAACTGCACTAAAATGTTTTATAATTGCACCGACATTCAATACCGCTAGCATGACAATCAGCATGAGGTGGTACGATTCTAGCCATTGGCGAAACGAAGGCGGCTCTTGTCTCTGTTCCCATTTAACATTTGTATTGTTCATTTTTACATTTCTTTAAATCCATTATGCCAAATTGTATTCCAACAACAAAACAAAACAAACAACAAGCTGAATAACAACATATTGAATATAAAAACAACACATAACGACTAAAAAAAACCTTATCATTTTGATAGCATTTTTCTCAAAATGATAGGACTTCCAATCCTATTGGAATGAATGAATCACACCATACCGGCCTTTAACATGAATAACATCTATCCAGTTAGAAAATTGAATGACAGAAAATAAATGGAATAGCTATATATCGTTGGTTACTATATGATAAATTGTTATGACCGATTAGCTGTCAATAAAAATATAGAAGTTGCTATTCGATTTCTGATCGATGCATATTGTTCAATTTCAAAGCAGCTGTAAGAAAGGAAAAACTTCAGACCGCCATTCCTCAAATTTGAATAATTGGTTCTAGCGAAAACATCATAATTCGTGCTGGCGTTTTCTACTTTAAAGTAAATCGCAGTCGTTTTTACTTTACCTTGACTTTACAGCGATACAGATCGGCTAAAAAGTCTTACCTTTGTTTATGTGTTTAAACATATATTTTATTTATTTCTTTTATCCTTAACTCTTTTTAGGGTATAAATCGATGTTGAAAATTGTTCTTTTAACATCCCGTTTAATATCATGCTAGGTTTTTCTTCCTATCATCATCGTTTACCAACGAAATTTTACAATGACAAAAACACTTACCTGGATTGCATTATCCACAATTTTTCTATTTTCCATTACAATTTCATCTGCTCAGGAATTGACATATTCAAAGCCAACGAAGCAGGATAGCGTAATAGTATTACAAGACAGTTTACATATTAAAAAAAATCTTTTCAAACGAATTACGAGTTATTTTGAAGAGGCAAAAAAAGACAAGTCACAAAGTAAATTTGACATCTCATTTATAGGTGGGCCAAACTATTCTGTTGATACAAAACTTGGCTTAGGCCTGATGGCCTCAGGACTTTACAGAATTGATAAACATGATTTAAGTCTCCCGCCCTCAGATGTTGCAGTATACGCCAATATTACCACAAGTGGCTTTTTCTCAATCGGTGTCCAGAATACAACAATTTTTCCCGAGAATAAATATCGCCTGAATTACGATATGAATTTTAAATACCTACCGACCAGATTCTATGGGATTGGCTATGAGGCCGGCGCATCAGGTCTATATTCGCGATATGATGAATACCACTTGGGACTAAAATTCGACTTACAGCGAAAAATACTTCGCAATACGTATGTTGGATTAATATTCTCGGCGCAGAATATTCGCAGCAAAAACTTTGAGGATATCTCCTTTAAGCCTGACCAAAATACGACGAATACGGCGATAGGCTGGGGTCTTCTAGCATCCTACGACAGTAGAGACTTTATTCCTAATGCAAGTAAAGGCTTATTTATTCAATATGAACAAACATTCTTCCCGGCTATTTTTGGAAACGGGAATTTCTTTAATGCAATAAAGTTCACGACAAGAGCATATCAAAATTTATGGACAAACGGCCTTATTGCCTTCGATTTTAACGGAGAATTTAACAGTAGGGAAACTCCTTGGACAATGATATCAAAACTAGGTGGACCGCGGCAGATGAGGGGTTATTTTTTAGGGCAATACCGTGATCGTAACCAGCTCAATAGCCAGGTGGAATTACGGCAAAAAATACATGGCCGTCATGGTGCCGCGTTATGGGGCGGAGCCGGAAACGTCTTCGAATCCACAAAAAAAATCGACTGGTCACATACCCTTCCTACCTATGGCCTAGGCTACCGATGGGAATTCAAAAACAGAGTAAACGTGCGCCTTGACTACGGCTTTGGTAGAGGACAAAACGGTTTCTATTTCAATATTTACGAAGCATTTTAATGAAGACAATTACAAAAAATCCAATTGTTCTATTCTGGTACTACATTTTAGTAAATATGGCTCCCAGTTTCTATTTTGCTATGACCCAACCCGTAGATGGATTAGGAAAGTTGACTATCTTATTCTTTCCGTTGGGACTGTACATGCTAATTTTTTCTGTGTTAAAAAATACAGGATTTAGCCTGCTGCTAACCTTTCCACTCCTATTTTTACATGCTTTTCAGATCGTACTTTTCTACCTGTATGGTGAGGACGGAATCGCGGTGGATATGTTCCTCAATGTAGCCTCCACCAATACTTCGGAGATCAATGAACTGCTCAGCAGCCTATTACCCTCAATCGCCTTAGTACTCGTGCTCTACGTCCCGGTTCTGGTTTTCGCTATACGCCAATGGATCCAAAAGAGCTATTTAAGCAATATCTTTAGAAGGAAGACTCAACTGTCAGCAACATTATTTTTAGTATTGGCTCTATTGTTATCCGCATTCAGTACACTAAAAAATAACGATCCTCTTATCTTCAAAAACGACATATATCCGATTAATGCGATAAACAATCTGGTTTTGGCTATTAGAAAGATAGATAAAATAAAACACTATCGGGAAACTTCAAATTTGTTTAAGTTCGATGCAAAAAGGGAATCATCAGATCTTTCAAAAAGACAGATTTATGTACTAGTCGTTGGCGAAACTGGCAGAGCCGACAATTGGTCGCTATATGGATATCATAGAGAAACGAACCCCTGCTTAAAGCGGCAAAGAAACTTGATCGTATTTAAAGATGCATTAACTCAGTCCAATACAACACATAAGAGTGTGTCGATCCTCTTATCGGATGTCAAAATCACTGATTATAATAGCATATACAAAAGAAAAGGTATTGTTGAAGCTTTTAATGAAACGGGCTTCACCACGATATCCCTGTCCAATCAAGCTGAAAATGGCTCTTTTATCGAATATTTTACCAAGAGTGCAAAAGTGTATAAAACGCTTCGCACGACGAACAAAAAAACCGGAGTCACTCAAAATCATTATGACGAAGAGCTTATCCCTTTAATGCAAAAGCAGATCCAGGAAAATAAAGGTGACTTATTTATTTTACTCCATACCTATGGATCGCATTTTAAATACATGGATCGCTATCCCGAACAGTTCAGAAAATACATGCCCGACCATATCAGTAATGTCAGCAGATCTGAACAGGACAGACTGGTCAACGCCTACGACAATACCATCTTGTATACTGATCACTTTCTATCATCAACCATTGATGCCTTGAACAAAACGAGTGCAAAAGTCGCCCTATTATACACCTCTGATCATGGTGAAGACTTGATGGATGATAATAGAAACAAATTTTTACATGCTTCACCGACGCCTACATATTATCAATTAAGAATTCCGTTTATTATGTGGTTTTCAGATTCCTATGTAGCCGACCATAAAAATGCCATACAGGCTGCAAGAATAAACAGTAAAAAACCAATTTCAAGCAATGCCGTCTTCCACACAATGTTGAATGCGGCCCAGCTGTACAGCCCTTATTTGGATACCACACTATCATTAATTCATAAAGATTTTAAGATTGCCCCGCGCCTCTATCTTAACGATCACGATATCGCTGTTCCTTATCGAAAGATGAACCTGAAGCAAATGGATATCGAAATGCTTGAAAAGAATGGTATTAAAAATTAACAAACAATTTGTAGCGTCAGTTTACCACTGCGAATAGTACTATCGAAAATTAAAAATATAATGAATATAAAATTACAATCATGGCTTTTAGTCCTAGCCTTACTTCCTGCTGCGACAAAAGCCCAAAACGAGAAAGTAGAGGCCCTACCCCTAGGTCATATGGACCAATGGCTAAAGCGGGAAGTTAAAGAGTCATTTGTTATAGGCGGGAAGACACAATACCTCTATGAAATTACAGGTTCCAAAGAGAAGCTTCCGATCAATACGCCTTATCAAAATAAAAACTCACCATGGGCAACGTCGTCCGTATTGGCCACTGTTAGTGGGATCACCAAAGGTAGTGTGACAGTATTTCCGGAAATTCGGGACAAAGGCTATGCTGCTCGGCTCGAAACACGGATTGAGCGCGTAAAAGTATTTGGTGTAATAAACATTAATGTCTTAGCATCTGGAACCATTTTTTTAGGAGAGATGCTTGAACCCATAAAAAGTACAAAGAATCCTCAAAGTAAACTTATAACCGGTATTCCATTTTCAAAAAAACCAAAAGCCTTACAATTTGACTATAAAGTCATCACTGGAGGAGCTTCTAGATACGTCAATGGCTTGGGAAACGGTTCGGATGCAAAAAGAACCGACAAAGCCGAAATACAGATTCTTCTACAGAAAAGATGGGAAGATAAAGATGGAAATGTTTATGCGAAACGCATTGCTACGGGATGGAAATTATTGGATAAAACCGTAAGCAACTGGATAAACCAATATCGTCTACCCGTGAACTATGGAGATATCAGTAAACAAGGCTATTATACATCAGATATGCGGCTAAAAGATAATTCAGATGCTTATTATACTAGAAATAGCAAAGGTGCTATCGTTCCAATCCATGAAGTAGGCTGGGGAACTAAAGATGACGCCGTAACTCATTTAATTGTACAGTTTTCTTCTAGTAATGGCGGTGCTTATATTGGAAATACCGAGAGCCGCCTTTGGGTTGATAATGTTGGCCTGGTTTATGAGTAAAAGTGTAAAATTATAAATAGATTGTAAAAAGGATCAATACAGCTTAAAAATGCGAGTTCTAAGGATCTTAATTGGTGAATCCAAAGAAAAAAAATTGGCACAAACTCAGCGAGCCGCTGTATTCACCGCATAAATTTACATTCCTAAATAATAAGAAAGACCATCAAATGATGGTCTTTCTTATTACAAATCCTTCTGTAATAACTTATGTTGCGAAGCCGTAAAAATATTCCGGAAGATTATATTGATTTCATGATCAATGGCGGCCCCCGAAATTCCGGTATGCGGATAGAGCCTTATTGTATTTGTCAAGATAGATTCCACAAAATCTCGACTTTGCACCCCTATCTGTTCATAAATCGCTGCATTATCATTGCCATCATGAAGATTTACCCAAGAAAGAGCGGCCAAATTCATTACTGTTTCCCTCCGATTAACATAATCTTGCTGAAAGTCATCGAGTACCCTAAACGCTTCTTTACTTTCAGTCTTCTCCCATTTGGATTGATTGCTTTTTAACACAAATAGTTTTTCGATTAAATCCAGAAAGCGCTTATACATTCCCGTAAAGTTGGCCAGTAAAGTCAATTCCGCAAAAGGCATAAAGGGATATTGATACAACAGCTCGCTACGTGTACTTTTTGCCGCATCAATCTCAAAAGACTGCCTACCATCAACGAGTATGTCTTCCAGCGAAAAGGAATGCGAAGCCGTAGCCTCCAATCCAAATGTATCCCAGTCGTAATGCACCAGTACATGGTCACGATCCACAAAAAATGATTTTATCAGTGGTTCACCTTTTTCGTCCAAAACGGGTTTTCCTGCCTCCTGAATTGCAGCATTTAAGGTAAAATGGGTTAAATGAGGAGCTCCGGTAGCATATTTCCAAAAACCGCGGAGCCGATAATGTTCCCCTTCACGTGTAGCTGTACCTGATGCCTGTCCACTGCCGCCAAAACAAACCCGATACGTTTTGAAAATCTGATCTCCTAAAACCGGATCAATAAAACCGACAAAGAGATTTGCTCCCGAGCATAACGTTACTGTCCAGGCTAATCCCCCATCCCAATAAGCCAGGTCAGCCAATAAATTGAACCCTTCAGGTAGACTTAATCCCAATCCACCCAATGCAGGTGGAACCCAGATCTTAAACCATTTCCGACGAAAAATGAGCTCGAGTTGTCCATCCGACAATGTTTTCTGATGGATTCCCTTAGTCTGATTATCTTTCAGAATGGCGATATCTTCGCTACTGAGTTGCATATCTTTCTTCACTTATTATTCTCCTCCAATTAAAATATCCACTAAATGCCATAACAAATAAAAACAAAGTCAAACCCGAATAAAGAAATAACCCTTTATGGATCAATAAAGGAATTGCCATCAGATTACTAATATTCAACAATATCCAATTTTCTATCTTCCGTTTTGCCAATAACCACATCCCTGCCCAAGCGGTACAGGAAACTGCAGAGTCCCAAAGCGGTACATCCGAATCCGTTAAATGTACCAATCCGAAATAAAACAACAGAAAAGCGAGAGCGCAGATTCCCCCTACTATCCACCATTCTTTCGGCTCACAATGCGTTATGGGAGCAGCAACATCACTACTATATTTCCAATAGATCCAGCCATAGATGCTCATGACCAAATAATAGAGATGTAGCAATATTTCTGCATATAGTTTCGCATGGAAGAGTACGTATACTGAAATTAAGATACCAATAATCCCAAAAATGTAATTGATCGATTTATTTTGACGGGAAAACCAAACCTGTAAAATACCAAAGGATACCCCTAACCATTCCGCGATGGTGGCCTGTTGGATCTGTTTTATAAAAGCTTCGAAAATTGTTTCAGAAGTCATCGCCTTGTTTATTATTTCGTGTAATTCATAATAAACCTATGGGAGAAAAACGGACGTTTTTATTGAAATTAAATCCCTACGCCAGCATTACCTGGATCAGGTATATAAAAGCGATTGTATAAGGAGTTACAATCGCTTTTATTGGGTATAATCTCAGCCGAGAATGACCATGGTCATTCCAAGCACCCCATAAGTATATTTTCTGTCGAATTGATTATTCTATATCAATCAATTTCAACGCTTTGTGCGTCCGCGTACGCGTTTCTTTACATAGTTGCGCATCATCGTTCAATGATTTCCCATGTGAAGGAATCATTTCACGTAGTTTTTTACGGTATTCATCTGACTTCGCACGTTCAGGGAAACATTTCTTCAACAGGCTGATCATGATAGCAACTGACGTCGAAGCACCAGGAGAAGCTCCTAATAGCGCAGCAATAGAACCATCTGCACTAGAAACAACCTCTGTACCAAATTCCAAAATTCCACCTTTCTTTTCATCTTTCTTGATGACCTGAACACGTTGTCCTGCTTTCTCGATAACCCAATCCTCCAATTTAGCTGTAGGCATAAATTGTTTTAAAGACTCTAGTTTATCTTTTGGTGACTTCATGACTTCAGTAATAAGATACTTCGTCAAAGGTAAGTTGTCAAGTCCGGCGGATAACATCGGGCGGATATTGGACAATTTGATGGAAGCAGGTAGATCGAAGTAAGACCCCTGTTTTAAGAATTTAGTCGAGAAACCTGCATATGGTCCAAACAATAACGCTTGTTTGCCATCAATATAACGTGTATCTAAGTGCGGTACAGACATTGGAGGAGCACCAACAGAAGCTTTTCCATACACTTTCGCATGATGTGTATTTATGATCTCTTCATTTACACAACGTAGCCATTGGCCCCCTACAGGAAATCCGCCATAGCCTTTCGCTTCTGGTATTCCAGATTTTTCCAACAACAACAACGAGTGGCCACCGGCCCCAATAAATACAAACTTTGCTTTGATTTCTCTCTTTGTTCCTATCTTTAAATCTTTGACCTCCACTTCCCAACGGCCATCGTCTTCACGTTCGATGTCGATTACTTCATGGTTTAAGGAGATCGAAATATTTTCTTTATTTTCAAGGTTAGCGATCAAATCACGTGTCAACGACCCAAAATTAACATCGGTACCCAGATCCATTTTTGTCGCAGCAATTTTTTCATCGGCCTCGCGTCCTTCCATCATCAATGGAATCCACGATTTCAACAATGCCGTATCTTCGGTATACTCCATCCCTTTGAACAAGTTTTGGGTCGTCAATGTTTCCCATCTTGTCTTTAGGAATTTAGCATCTTTTTCACCAAAAACCGCACTCATGTGTGGAATACTACGGATAAAATTTTCAGGTTGGGCAATAATGCCTTTATCAACGAGGTAGGACCAAAATTGCTTAGACACTTCAAATTGCTCAGCAATTTTAACTGCTTTATCAATCTTTACAGAACCATCTTTCTGTTCGGGGGTATAATTTAACTCGCATAAGGCAGAGTGACCCGTGCCAGCATTATTCCAAGCGTCAGAACTTTCAGCAGCCACAACATCCAAACGCTCAAGAATTTCAATATTAACGTCTGGGCTTAATTCATTGATTAGAGTACCCAAAGTAGCACTCATAATACCGGCGCCGATCAGAACAACGTCAACTTCTTTATTTGATTTTTTGCTCATGTTTTTGTGATTGATGCAAATTTAATATAGTTTTTGGTAAACGTCCAAGTCTTTTGTCAAAAAACTGTACTTTTTAGAACCACTTATTCAAAAATACCATTGATTTATTAAAATAATCCTAAGTGAGCGATCGCTTACCGTAAAATTCTAAAATTGTTTCCGGAAAACACTCCCCCACTCCAAGATAAACACAAGGTCAGCACACAATGTTTTCCTATTTTAAACCGTTATTTATCGAAAGATTTTGTGTTATAATATAGTTTTAACATTTTTGCAGAACATCGAAAGGCAATAGTGTATACAATAGCTAAAAAACAAGATCATTTATTCGCTGATACGATGGTATCGAAAAAACACAAGCACTGTGGCATAACCAAGATAAACCAAATGGAAACGAGTTCATGTTTCGTATTGAATTCCAGTAACAGACAGGCTGTGAGAGAAAGACAGGGCGTTGAAAATGGACATAAATGCCTAAGTGTGAATAATTGAAGAACAAATAACTTATACAGATGAAAATACTTGAAGGAAAAATTGCTTTAGTAACAGGAGCATCAAAAGGAATCGGAAGGAAAATTGCAGAAGTGTTTGCACAACATGGTGCTAACGTCGCTTTTACATATCTTTCTTCTGTCGAAAAAGGACAGGCGCTGGAACAGGAGCTTCAGGCTTTCGGTACCAAAGTGATTGGTTATCGCTCTGACGCTTCAAAATTCGAAGAAGCAGAACAATTAATCAACGCGATCGTTGCCGATTTTGGAGGATTAGATATCGTTGTAAATAATGCCGGTATCACAAAAGACGGCTTGTTAATGCGCATGACCGAGGAGAATTGGGATGATGTATTAAATGTCAACTTAAAATCCGTCTTTAACGTTACAAAAGCCGCTTCGAAAATTATGATGAAAAACCGTAAAGGTTCATTTATCAATATGTCTTCAGTTGTGGGCGTTCAAGGAAATGCTGGTCAGGCAAATTATGCGGCATCAAAAGCCGGTATTATCGGGTTCACAAAATCTGTCGCAAAAGAGTTAGGTTCTCGTAATATCCGTGCAAACGTAGTTGCACCAGGTTTTATACGCACCGAAATGACAGATGTATTGGATCCTAAAGTTGTGGCTGGATGGGAAGCCGGGATTCCATTGAAACGTGCTGGAGATCCAGAAGACGTTGCCAATGCTTGTCTCTATTTAGCATCTGACTTATCGGCATACGTAACCGGACAGGTTCTACCTGTTGATGGTGGTATGTTATAAAAATTAACAATGTGAGGTCAAATTTTTTAAATTTGACCTCACATTGCCCCTTATTTATCTTTACTGCCCTACTCCGATCTATCCCTTAAACCTCAATATACTGAACACAGAGGGCTTTCCCTTTCCTTCTGATTACAGAATTTACAACCTCTGCATACCTGTATTGTTAGTACTAGCAAATAGCTTCAATAGATCTCCGATAAGAAGGAATCTATAAGTCCTCACAATATTTCCAAATTTTAGTTAATTTTGTCCATTAAATTTTTAAATGCCATGACGAACTGGAAGGATTTTTTTGAGATTAAAACCGAGGATGATTTTAATCAACATTGTTTAGATACCTACCAATTCCAAAGTCAGCATTGTAAGATTTACCGTGACTATATAAGGATCCTAGGAAAAGAAAAATCCCCGATACAGCACTATACCGAGATCCCCTTCTTGCCTATCGAATTTTTTAAAACCCAACAGGTTATCGCAGCTGGAATGGACGCCGAAATTGTGTTTTCGAGTTCGGGGACAACAGGTATGGTTACCTCAAAACATTTGGTCGCCGACCTCAATATTTACGAACGTACCTTTCGTCGGATTTTTGAAGATTTTTATGGTCCGCTGAGTAATATTGCAATTCTGGCACTTCTACCCTCTTACCTCGAAAGAAGCGGTTCTTCTCTAATCTATATGATTGATGATCTCATGAAGCAAAGTGAGCAACCAGAAAGTAACTATTTCCTCTATAACCATCAAGAACTATACGATACACTTGTTGAACTCAAAAATAAAGGAACAAAAACAATCCTCTTTGGAGTGACTTACGCGCTGCTCGACTTCATCGAACACTATGCCTTCAAATTCCCTGAATTGATTATCATGGAAACTGGAGGTATGAAAGGTAAGCGTAAGGAAATGGTCAAACAGGAAATTCATAAACTTCTGGAAGATGCATTTTCCGTAAAAGGAATTCATTCTGAATATGGTATGACAGAACTTCTATCACAGGGCTATTCTGTGGGACAAGGGATTTTTCAGCTACCGAAATGGATGAAGATATTAATACGCGACACAAATGATCCATTGAGTTTGATTCCTTTGAATAAAACCGGCGGAATTAATGTCATTGATCTCGCGAATCGTTATTCTTGCTCATTTATAGCAACACAAGATTTGGGCAAGGTTTATCAAGATGGTTCCTTTGAAATATTAGGGCGTTTTGACCAAAGTGACATCCGCGGTTGTAATCTATTGGTTCAATAACGATCTGTAATTATCAACCGAACCGGATTTATCCAATGAGTATCATTCCTCCGAGGAAAACTAAAATTAAAGTTTAGCCCTGTATTAGATTAGCTCCATATTAGATACGATTACATCACAATTGCCAATATCAAAAAAAAGACACCTGCTCAGACGTAATGACCAGGTGTCTTTTTTAGTATAAGAATATCCTCCTATTTCAAACTCGGATCCTCAAAGGTATTGCCCGATCGCATATCGCCCGAATCATATCCTTTTTTAAACCAGGCCATACGTTGTGCAGATGTACCATGTGTAAATGATTCAGGAACAGCATACCCTTGGGCCTCTGTTTGTAATTTATCATCCCCAACAGCTTCGGCAGCTTTCATACCATCCATAATATCATTATAATCAATTTTTATATCGGTTAAATCATTGATGTAATGCGCCCATACACCAGCATAAAAATCCGCTTGCAGCTCGGTCATAACGGAGATCCTGTTATTTTCACGCTCGCTCAGTTTCCCACGGGCTTGATTGGTCTTCGGCAATAATCCCACCAATTGTTGGATATGATGTCCGACTTCATGCGCAATTACATACGCCATGGCGAACTCTCCTTTTGCACCGAATTTATCCGAAAGTTCTCTACTAAAGCTCAGATCCAGGTAAATCTTTTGATCACCCGGACAATAAAAAGGTCCGTAAGAAGCCTGCCCCATACCACAACCATCCGTTTGTGTTCCCCCATCGTAAAATACAAGTGTTGTAGGGGTATAATTTTTCTGCATCTGCTCTTTAAAGAGCTTTGCCCAAACATCCTCGGTACTCTGAAGTACAGTTAACGAAAATTCAGTTAGTCTTTTTTCCTCAGGATTTAACTCACGCGGCTGTCCCGACTGTTCAGTTTGCGCCCCCATATTTTGGGCTTGCTGTAAGAGTTGCATCGGATCTCCACCCATCAAAAATCCAATGACCAAAACAATAATTCCACCAATTCCTCCTAAAGCAATTTTTCCTCCCCCCGACATTCCGCGACGGTCCTCAAAATTACCACTTTGCTTGCCTCCTTGCCATTTCATAGTATTCCTATATTACAGTTAATAATCTTTTCTAATGTTGGTTAAACACAAATTCGGTACCAATGTTCTACATGGAGTAAATTTATTTGAAGAAAAAATTCACTCCACTTTACCTCATAGCCCGCATCCTATAAATAAATTTACCAGCAAACAAATGAAAGCCATAAGCAAAAACAATGCTTTATAAGAGTAAAAACAGGAATTATTTCCCTAAGTCGTGATATTCGTCATTGTACATCAAAGCAAATTTGGCTAAGTTTGGGCTTTCAAAAAAACTGACATGAAATTAGAAGAACAATTACAAGCGAGAGCTGGCGGAAAATGTGAGCTGACAGGCGAAGATGCCACTTTAATTGCCTACACATTACCTCCGGAAATAACATCAAATTTGGACAATACTTTACTGATTTCAGAAACATTGGTCAATCAGCTCAACAAAACGGAACAATTAAATCCCGACGACTGGAAGTTTCTTCCTAATGCCATGTGGTCCGAAAACCCATCGGTACAAATTGTATGCTGGCGCATGTTAAATCGATTAAAAAATGAAGGCTGGGCTTCTGAAGCACTGGATATCCTCTATCTTGACGATGAAACACTATCGGAAGCGAAGAAAACTGGAGATCATGAAAATGATGGCTATGTTTCTTTTCATGAAGATAGCATCGGACAACGACTATTGGAGGGCGATACAGTTGTTCTGACAAAAACGCTTGACGTGAAAGGTTCCTCCTTAAAAGCGACTTTAGGCACCGTGGTTAAGAATATTCGACTGGTAGCAGACAATATCGAACAAATTGAAGGAAAGATTGAGGGTCAAACAATCGTTATACTGACCAAATATCTCCGTAAACAAAATTAAACTAGATTTTTCGTCTAAATAATAAAGGTTTAAACTGGGGTTCACTCCCGTTCAAGCCTTTATTATTTAGCGAGATAGCTCTCACTATTGCGGATAATTCCGTACAAATTCAAAACGATAGTTTGGATGTTGTTTAAGACTATCGATCAAATCCGATAAAAGACGCTGTCCTTTTTTCGTTTGATACATATTGTCATGTGTCAATAGCACAACATTATTTTTCGTATAAGATGTACCTTTACGAAGCAAATTCTTCATCTGGGTATACAATTGATTCACAGATAAATCCGGTTTCCCAGTTACCCCATTTATTTTCCACTCACAGTCCCAACCAATTACTTTATAACCGTTTTGATGTAATAACTCAGCCGTCGAAGCCCCACTTTTCAAATCCACCTTTTTACGGTCTCCAATATACCAAATATTTCGTCCTGGTAAACGTACGATTTTATGTTCCAAACCCAGTGATTGTTCAGCAAGTTCAAAATCCTCAAAAGCCGTCTGAGCGTTCGAATAAAAAGTAGTGTATTTGTTGTGCGCGTGCCAGTAACTATGGTTATAGCAATCTACTAGAGGATTATTCTTATAGCGTTCCGTAAAGCTGTGCAATTTTTTACTCATTTTATCATGATTACCAATCAGAAAAGCATTGATCTTAATGCCTTTCGCCGTCGCAATGGAATCAAGGTGTTGACTTCCATTCAGGGGACCATCGTCAAAGGTGAGATAAATATAACGAGGAGAAACAGTATCGGTCAATAAAACAGTCGTATCTTTAGCTCCCTTATAAGCCACATTTTCTTCCATTTTTGTAATGGTATCCTTACGGAGGGAATCGACTTTACTTATCGAATCTTGTACCACCAATAAACTGTCTTTTTTTGGTGGCATTGAATCGACAGCCCCTATAGTTTGCACCTTATTTGTTCCACTTTGGTTGCAGGAGTAAAATCCCAAAATAGATATACTCAACCCAACCCATACAACACCTGAATTAACCACTTTTCTCATCACAAAAATTAACTTTCACATTACAATTATTTCTCCAACACTTAAAATCGCAATAAATGAGCTGATTTTAATCACTTGTAGCGCAAAATTAATATATTTTTCATTAATCAGGCTGTTATGTTATTTAATTTATTGTGCATGCACAATAAAACTTCATGATCCGCTAGCACAATTAGCCATGAAAGTAGACTGAAAGTTATTTCCGACCAGTAACCGATCTCGACAAGCGCATTGATACCTAAAAGAAACACAAATCAGTAAAATAGAAAAAAGGAACCTATACGATATAGATTCCTTTTTGTTCATGTAATTCAAAATACCGGATCAATCTCTATGTCTTCCACCATGACCTTTACCGCGTCCATGACCAAGATCGTTGCCACGACCATGACCATTCCCTCTATCATACCGACGGCTTTCACTCCATGAATGTTTGCGCCTTACACTACGTTCGCTGGCAAATGAATACCCGCTACCACCGTGGTGGTTGTCACGGATAGATACTTGTCTTCCACGGTAACCGCCATAACGGCTTCTATACCGATCATGGTGATGCCAAGGTGTGCGATCGTTAATAACCACTTTATGAGCCCGATAAAAATCGTAATGCCTGTATCTCCTCGGTAAACTTGCTCTTCTTACCCAGCCGCCATTATCATAATAAACGTAACATCTCGCAGGTACATCGTAATACATATTGTACTCAGGAATATAATAATAGCGGGCATAATCATAACCTGCTGGCCCCCAGCTTGGCTGACTCCCAATATTGACACTAATACTGACTTGCGCTTGTGCAGCTCCTGCCGTAAAAAGGCCTGCAATAATCGCCGCCGCGTAAAACAATTTTTTCATAAGTAGCTCCTCCCTCTAGTTTGTAATTTCTTCTTTACAATACGACAACAAACAGTGTGCAAAAGATTAATGCTCAAATGTTAATTTTTGTTAACACAGCAATAAGAGCTTCATTTTAAATAGGTTGAACATGATTATAGTAAACAATAAAACCGCAAACTTTTTAGTAGGATCAGTTGTTCAGATCATACAGACTTTAATGAACTAATCACAATGAGTATATATAACGTAGGAATATTGGTCGGTAGCTTACGAAAGAAATCTTACAACAAAAAAATTGCGCAGTTTATTCTTGAACAAGAGGAATCTAAATTTGGCTACCGCATAATTGATATCAGCGAACTTCCCTTATATAATCAGGATTTTGACGATGTAGGAAATCCTCCTCCGAGCTATGTACGATTTCGGAAAGAGGTCGCGTCCCTGGATGCAATACTTTTTATTACCGCAGAGTATAATCGTTCTATTCCTGCAGTTTTAAAAAATGCGATTGACGTAGGTTCAAGACCCTATGGAAAAAATAAATGGGATGGTAAACCTGGCGCAATAATTTCTTCATCAACGGGAGTTTACGGTGGCTTTGGCGCCAACCACCATTTACGTCAATCGCTGGTCTTCGTCAATATCTTAACCATGCAGCAACCCGAAGCTTATTTGGGCAATATAACAACATGTATTGGTCCCACTGGGGCTATTGAATCACAAAAAACCAAAGATTTTCTACGCAGCTTTAAAAATGCCTTTGAGCAATGGGCTGAGCGAATTATACATACAAAAGGTCAGGATTAAATCCTGACCTTTTGTATGTATAATCAAATTATTCTAGTCCTGTTCATCACTGACGTCATAGTTCCAATGTTGTAATTTTTCCTGCAAGATCCGCGATATCTTATTGAAATAGCGCTTTTGCTTATAGCCCATTACCCATTGTACACCCTGTACAGCATTGGTACAGAAAATCTCATCCGCCCGTTTCATGATTTCGGGGCTTATCTGTGCCTCAACCACCTCTATACCTTCATCCTGTGCCATGTCCATGACTACCCGGCGCATTACTCCTTCAATACATCCTTCGGATAGCGCTGGTGTATAAAGTACCTTTTCATAATAGACAAAGATATTTGAAATCAAGGATTCACATAGATAGCCTTCCTGATTTAGAATCAATACATCATCAAAAGCCATTTTCTTTTTATAGATGCCAGCTAACACGTAAATCTGCGCATTTAAAGATTTAATCTTGGAAAGATCGCTATACGGTTTTTTGAATTCATTGTAAAGTCCTACAATCAAACCGACCTTCTTATCGCGAAGATTAGGTTCTATGCGCTGCACCTGCAAAACAAAACCAGGTTTATTACTCGTTGGACTGTACAATCCGCCTCCAGATCTAAACACGATCAATCGGATACGAACCTGCTGCCCCAACATATTGTTTTTACGGATTAATTCTTCGGATCTCGAACGAATAAAAAATTCATCGAATAGATTCGCATCATCCAAATGAATCAACTCCATTCCTTTCTGTAAACGCTCGACATGAAAATTTAGAAAGCGGATATCACCATCCTTATACAGCATCGTTTCGAATAATCCATCCCCATAACGGAAACCTCTATTCTCAATGCTAAATATTTCCTGATCTTCCGGCACTACACTGCCATTGAAATTGATATAGTTTGTTGGCATCTTAATTTTGTTCTAAATTTTAATCATTTTCTATAGCCATTGAATTTGCCGCATATCCGCGCCACTTTTCTAAAGCTAAACGAAAATCTTCTGGAAATGGTACCTCAAAATACATATTTTCTTTTGTCGTAGGATGGATAAATCCCAATACCTGCGCATGAAGTGCTTGCCGCGGCAGTAATGAAAAACAGTTATCCACAAACTGCTTGTACTTTGAAAACACGGTACCTTTTAAAATCTTATCTCCACCATACATTGCATCATTAAATAGCGGATGACCAATAGACTGCATATGCGTACGAATTTGGTGTGTACGCCCTGTTTCTAACTGACATTCAATTAAAGTAACATAGCCCAATCGCTCCAAAACTCTGTAATGTGTCACCGACCAACGCCCTTTGTCTTCACTGTCATACATCGCCATGATGCGTCTGTCTTTTAGATGACGTCCAATATAACCTGTAATTGTTCCGTCCTCCTTTAAATCACCCCAAACTAATGCAATATACTTACGGGTAATGCTGTGATCGAAAAACTGTTTTGCCAAAAAGGCCATTGATTTTTCATTTTTAGCAATAACCAATAGTCCGGAAGTGTCTTTATCGATTCGATGCACCAACCCCGGGCGATCGGAGTTTCCTGGTAACTGCGGCAACTGCTGTATATGATACGTCAATGCATTTACCAAGGTTCCCGTATAATTATTATATCCTGGATGTACGACCATACCCGCTTTTTTATTCACAATCAGCACGTCGTCATCCTCGTATTTGATATCTAATGGAATGTTTTCTGGATAAACTTCGTTATCCCGTGGTGGGTCAGGTAGCACCAATGTAATCACATCATCAGGTCTAACCTTATAGCTCGCCTTGATCTCCTTACCGTTAACCATGACAGAACCTGCTTCAATAGCATGCTGAATTTTGCTCCGCGTCGCATTTTCCACTCTGTTCATCAAGTATTTATCAATGCGGAGTAATGCTTGTCCCTTATCCACTTCAATACGTAGATGCTCAAATAATTCTTGTTCTTCCTGATCTTGCGATCCTATTTGTTCTGTCATGCTACAAAAATAAACCAAATGAAACAATTTTCGTTAAATTTGTTTTCATTTAATGTTATGTTGCCCTTCAAAATCCATAGCCCCGAAACTGAATTGTGCCTCCCGGCTTGGGAGAAGAAGCATATTAAAGTAACACTTAAGCGCGATGACCTCATACATCCGTTTATTTCAGGCAATAAATGGCGAAAATTAAAATATAATCTGGAAGAAGCCCTGCAGCTTCAGAAAAATCATCTTGTTACATTTGGTGGCGCATGGAGCAACCATCTTATAGCTACCGCTTGCGCCGGAGCTACCTTTAAGTTTAAAACAACCGCTTTTGTTCGAGGTGAAGAAGGGGTTAACAACCCTGTTTTAGCGATGTGCCGCCTTTTTGGGATGCAGCTCATTTACGTCGACCGCGAATCTTACCGAGATAAAGAAAGTTTATACAACACCTATTTTGGTCAGGATCCAACGACGTTCTATATACACGAGGGTGGTTACGGCATACTGGGAGCAAAAGGTTGCTCTGAACTCGTTGATGAACTCCAACATGAATACCAGCATATTTTTACCGCCTGCGGCACAGGAACAACATTAGCTGGAATAGCCAATGCGATAGAAAAACGAGATCTATTTACCCGCGTACACGGCATACCTGTTTTAAAAAATGGAGGATTTATTCAGGAGGAAGTCGATCAGCTTTACCCCAACATCACTCCTCCTATTTTACATCTTGATTATCATTTTGGTGGTTATGCAAAATCCAATACCGACTTACTCGCCTTTGTTCAGCATTTTATAGCTGCGACAGGAATCATGATCGAACCCACCTATACCGGCAAATTACTTTATGCCGTAGATGATCTGATCAAAAAGGACTACTTTACCCCCGCAGATCAGGTACTCGTTATTCATACTGGCGGACTTACAGGCCTACTTGGTATGTACGAACGTTTCAATTTTATTGATCTACATCAATAAATACGCTAGAACGCCGTACAGAGACATTTGATTGACATTTATTCAGCAATTATATCGTAAGTTTGACCAGATTTTAAAAGAAAACAGGAGGAAATCATGATTTCCCAAAGGTAAAAACGAGGTAGGTATCATGTGGTTTCGCCCTTACCTAACACCTCAAAAATTAATGATATAAAGATGAAAATATTAGCATTTGCAGGAACAAGCAACAAAAACTCAATCAACAAAACATTCGTCACAAGTATATCCAAATACTACAAAGAAGCTGACGACACGATCGAATTGCTAGACTTAAACCATTTTGAAATGCCTATCTATTCTTACGACAAAGAAGTGGAGCAGGGTATTCCTCAATTAGCGCATGACTTTGCAGCTAAAATGGATGCAGCAGATTTCCTTTTGATCTCTTTAGCGGAACACAATGGTTCATATACCACAGCTTACAAAAATATCGTTGACTGGGTTTCGCGTATTCCTAACCGTAAATTATTCAATGGCAAGCCTGTTTTCTTATTGGCTACTGCACCGGGTCCAATGGGTGGTGCCACAGTATTGAACACCGCAGTAAACCGAATCACTTGGGATGGCGCCGATATATTAGACTCCTTCTCCCTCCCTGAATTCCACAAAAACTTTGAAGAAGGTAAAGGTATTATCGATCCCACTTTAAGAAGTCAATTAGAAGCTAAAGTGCGCAAAACAAAACGTGCACTGGCCGAAAAATTAGCCGTGCAAGGTTAACAAAAGATTAACAAATAATCATTGCAAATACCTCTTTTAATATGTAAATTGAAAACCTATTAAAAGAGGTTTTTTGATATGGCAAAAAAAATATTACTACTTGTAGGAGACTTTGTAGAAGATTACGAAGCAATGGTTCCATTTCAAGCAATGGGTTCAATAGGATTGACGGTAGATGCGATTGCTCCGGACCGCAAAAGCGGAGATGTAGTTCCAACTGCAGTTCATGATTTCACTGGTGACCAGACGTATAAAGAACTGCGTGGACATAATTTTGCAATCAATAAAGATTTCGACCAGGTCAATGTCGAAGATTATGATGGCCTATATATTGCTGGTGGCCGATCGGCAGAATATATTCGACTCAACAAACGTGTATTAGAGATTACAAGACATTTCTTTGAGCACAATAAGCCTGTTGCGGCAATATGTCATGGCATCCAAGTGTTGACAGCGGCAAAAGTACTTGAAGGACGTACATTGACAGCATATGTTGCTGTAGGCCCTGATATCGAATTAGCGGGCGGCACATGGAAAAACATCCCTGCGGATCAAGCGGTGGTAGACGGCAATTTGGTCACCTCTCCTGCATGGCCGGGACATCAGGCAATTTTAAAAGAGTTTTACAAATTATTAGGTATAACAATTACAATTTAAGTGTTTTTAATGAAGAAGAATAAAAGGCTATGGCTTTTGGTCATACCGATTTTAGTGCTGTTGGGTTTTATTTTAAAAGATAGCTTCAATCAGAAAAGTATTGAGGATCTACCGGGAGGTTTTAAGGAAGTCGCTTTCGTCAGAAATGAACAAAATAAAGGTGGTATCATACGCATTTATGCCGTTACTGTAGGCGACCTGTTGAATGCGGATTATTCTGCTTGTCTTGATTTAATGCCTGTTAATGATTACGGAAGTACAACAACCGTGTATTTCTTCGATCGAAGTGCTCCTTATCCGACAAACTTGTCAATTGACACGCCACATTTTGACACGACGAAATACAAAGCGATTCAAATTTCCAAAAAATACGGAAAGAAGAAATAGACGAAACCAAACATAATGACATATCCCTCAAAGTCTGAATAGACCTTTGGGGGATTTTTTTTGCCATGCAGTGCAACACCTTGTGGCGGTTATTTCCCAGGAAAAAGAGCAGTGGCAAAAATGCACCTTTAAAACTATGGTCTACACACATGAACAAAAAATAACTTAATAATTCTTTAACACAAAAAAGTTCGATTATCCCCTGTAGAGCTATAGTTTTGCTTTTTAAATTTACGTATATTTAGCTATGGCGAAAAAATTTATTCCTAGAGACGTTAGTTGGCTGAGCTTTAATGGAAGAGTACTTCAGGAAGCTGCGGACGAGACTGTCCCTTTACCCTTAAGAATCAAATTTTTAGGTATATTTTCCAATAACCTCGATGAATTTTTCCGTGTACGTGTTGCAGGTCTAAAACGGGCTATAGACCTGAAAGACAAAAGTGCCAACCAATCCTTCTACGAAGACCCACAACTCATATTGGAAGAGCTCAATATCCGGGTAATCAAGCAGCAAAAGAAATTTGACAATACGTGGAATCGTATCCAAAAAGATATGGCCAAACAGAATGTCTATATTAAGACCAGTGAGGAACTGAATCCCGAACAACAACAATTTGTGAGTGACTATTATCAGGATGAGGTGGAATCGAACGTCATTCCTTTGATATTGGACGATATACGACCTATGCCCTATATTCGAGATAAGAGCCTTTACTTGGGTATTGCGATGGGAAAACAGGAATGGCAGTATGAAACTAAATTTGCACTCATCGAAATCCCTACCAGTCAAAATGGACGCTTCGTACAATTACCTTCGCCAAAAGATGAAAAGCATATTATACTTTTGGAGGATGTTATCAAGTTTAATCTTCCATTAATATTTTCCTATTTCGGTTTTGATGTATTCAATGCACATGTCTTTAAAGTAACAAAAGACGCCGAATTTGACATTGACAATGACATCAACACGACGCTCGTTGAGAAGATAAGCAAAGGGGTAAAAAACAGAAGAAAAGGTAAACCTACCCGGTTTATTTTCGATCAAGAAATGGACCATAAATTGGTAGAATTCCTGATCAAGAAACTTAACCTTTCAAAAAAAGACAGCATCATTCCAGGACAAAAAATACACAACTTCAAACACTTCATGGATTTCCCCAATGTGTTTAAATCCTACAATCAGCCCTTGGAACGAACGTCTTTTCCACATCCTTATTTCAAAAACTACGAACGTGTAACGGATACCATATTAAAAAAAGATGTACTGCTCTCCTTTCCATATCATGAGTTTAGACCGATCATCGATTTACTTCGGGAAGCAGCAATGGATCCCGATGTAAAAACGATCCAGATTACAGCATATCGTTTAGCTTCCAATTCCAAAATTGCAAATGCCTTGATTAACGCAGCCCGCAATGGCAAGGAAGTCACTGTGATGCTTGAACTTCGTGCAAGATTTGATGAAGAAAACAATTTGGACTGGAAAGAGAAACTTGAACTCGAAGGCATTAAAGTACTTACCGGTATCCCAAATAAAAAGGTTCATGCAAAACTATGTGTGATAAAAAAACGTATTGGAATGAAAACGATCCAATATGGCTTTGTCAGCACAGGAAATATCAACGAGAAAACGGCTAAATTATACGGAGACTATTGCCTCTTAACGAGTAATAGGGATGTTATTGCCGATATAAATAAGGTTTTCAATTACCTAAGACGTCCCAAATCAAATCCGGCTGAAATTATCAAAAATTGCAAAAGTCTTTTGATATGCCCAACCGATATGCGTAGAGAACTTCTACACTACATCGACCAGGAAATTACCGAAGCAAAGGCTGGTCGAAAAGCATACATCATTGTCAAGGTAAATTCACTCAGCGATAAAGAGATGATTAAAAAGCTCTATGACGCAGCAACAGCTGGTGTCAAAATAGATCTTATTATCCGGGGAATCTACTGTGCAACAAATCAAAAAACGTTTAAATTGCAAATGAACGCCATTTCAATCGTAGATGAATATTTGGAGCATGCACGTGTGATGTATTTTTATAATGCTGGTCGAGAGCAACTATTTATTTCCTCAGCGGACTGGATGACAAGAAACTTGGATCATCGTATCGAAGCCGCAGTAAAAATAACAAGCAAAAAAATCAAGGAGGATTTAAAAGAAATGCTTCAAATCCAGCTCAAAGATAATGTCAAAGCGCGGATACTCAATAATTCTCTGAGCAATCATTACGTCGAGAATAAAGAGGCACCATGTCGTTCACAGATAGAAATATACAAATACCTGAAAAAAAAATTAGCTGATCATTAGCAGTCTGTCTATCAATAGGAGCGCAAATTGATCAATAAACCGAACTGGGTTTTATACCTATTGATACAGACGAGAATCACCGTTTTTATTATATTAATTAAGACACAAGTTGTATCTTCATTCCATGAAATTCAACTTGTGTCTTACATTTGGCTTCAGCCTTTTCACACTTTGCCTCCGTGGGCAGGAAAAGATCATGCCTTCAGATTTTGTATACGTCAAGGACATTATCCCCACGATAAGCTTAGAAGTGCGTTATTTCGGCAGTCACAACTTCACCGGAAGGCCGATTAAAGGTTATGAAAAACCAGTCGCTATTTTAACTAAACGTGCGGCGCTAGCACTACAGCAGGTCGAGAACCATTTAAATAAAAAAGGTCTTGGCTTGAAAATATTCGACGCCTACCGCCCGCAACGTGCTGTTGACAACTTTAAAACATGGTCTTTAAACACCAATGATACAATTGCAAAAAAGGAGTTCTACCCGCTTATCAATAAGAAGAATTTGTTCAATCTAGGCTTTATTGCCTCCAAATCGGGCCACAGCCGGGGCAGTACAGTAGATCTCACGCTCATTAGCTTAAAAGATCAAAAAGAGATTGACATGGGTGGACCTTTTGATTTTTTCGGCGCAGTCTCACATCATCAGTACGCGGATCTGACAGCCCAACAGAAAGAGAACCGAAAGATCTTAAAAGAAGCAATGGCTAAATTTGGCTTTAAAGCTTATGATAAGGAATGGTGGCATTACACCTTGCAAGATGAACCCTATCGTAAAACCTATTTTGATTTTATCGTAAAATAAACATGTCTGTAAAGGAAACTTCCATCGAACACAAGGGCTTTTATGTCTTTCATTTTAAAGGCAACAAATCAAAACCCGTCTTTAGTTCCGAGCAGCAGCACATTTTATCAAAAGGTGAGCTCTATTCGCTCTGTTTAATAAAAAAAGGTGAAACTTCCTTCATCATTAATAATGAACGGGTACAAGTTGCTCAAAATCACCTATTGTTGACCAATCCTTCTTCGCGAGTTAATGGCTCTTCGGTCGTCAAATCTTGGGATTGTGAGGTTTATTTGATTTTCTTTACGCTGGATTTTAGCTTCAAACTGGATTTCCAGGAGGATTTCTTCGAAGTCACCAAGAAGTCTCTGGCCTTAAATGACAGCTACATTTGGTCGCTATCGAGCCAAGATTCGACGAACTTATCCAACTTATTTAAACAGTTTATTCATTACGATCGACAAGGGCCTAGCTATCTTTTCAAAAATCAGATCATAAAGTCATTAACGGAAATATTATTTTGCGAAATAGCCCGTCTAGGAAGCCAAAATATGCGAAATACGCCAGCTATTCCCTCTCGAAAAAGAGAGATACTTGCCAATTTCCATTTGCTCCTAAAGAAGTCGTTTCATAAAGAACACATGGTGCAATTTTATGCGATGGAACTTGGTATCACAGCAAAACACCTATCCGTAATTACGAAAGAACTAACCGGAAAATCAGCAATAGAACTTATTCAGAACGTCTTAGTGGAGGAAGCAAAATCGTTACTTTGCCAGGGGCTTTCCATCGGAGAAATTGCGGTGAAATTGCATTTCTCGGATCAATCCTTTTTTGGTAAATTCTTTAAGCGAAATGTTGGAATCTCGCCTAAAGAATTTCGTCAGAATCTTTATTTAAACAAAGGCGATTAAATCAAAGATACTTGTAAATTGTTGGTCTGCAGCGGATGTATCTTGCAATTTATCCTCACCCCAAGTCTGTCCTTTCAACCATAAGGTCTGGCAGCCGACAGCTTTGGCAGGTATCATATCTTTACTATAGGAATCACCCACAACCAATACCTCTTGCGCAGGAAGACCTATTTTAGTCACACCTAAAGCATAAATTGCAGGATCAGGTTTGCGTACGCCGACTATGGCCGACTCCACAACAGACTGAAAATAAGGAAAGATACCAAAATCGTCAAGTACTGATTTCAAATTACCATAAAAATTGGACACCATGACAATTGGATATTTTGCATAAAGTGAATTTAACAGTGGTTTTACCTGCTCAACTGTATTTTTCGCCAGCGAATAACCGTCAAAGGCTATTTTATGCGCTAGTGACCGATCTAGGTCGTACCCTGCAGCAATAAGATAATCAAATTGTACATTGAGCTTTGCTTCAAGTACTTCTAAAAAATTGAACTGCGGTTTAATGATAGGCTGTAAAGCCATCTGACGTTCCGCATAGGTATAGGCCTCCTGAAAAGCGTTCAAATTTACAGGAACCTGATATTTTTCATAACCCGACCAGATAACAGCTCCCCAGTGGCCCCCGTTAGTGTCTAAGGTTCCACCATAATCAAAAATAATCCCTTTAATATTAAACTTATTCATGTTATTTCTTTTTTACTAAACTCATCCACCCCAAACCGATCATAATCCAGACAATTTCCCTAATTCGTGTCACAACACCCATAAAAATACCGACTTTCGCAGGTAATCCTATACTCATCACAGCCATTGCTAACCCACCTTCCCGCGTTCCCAATTGCATTGGAAAGAAAAAAACAAGATTGGCAAATAAGGAAGATCCCGAGCTAATGATCATGGCATCAATAAAATCAATATTGATATCTAAGGCTAAACCAATAAAATAAATCTCAAAACAGCCCACAACACGTGCTACAAATTCCCAAAAGAGGGCTTTATAGAAACGATCGCGACGATTTTGAAAGAGGTTTTTCACCTGCTGATCGACGTCATTCAACGTTTCAAACTTCGTCTCCAGTAAATGACCAACTTTCTTGCCTACCAAAGGTAGTTTAGACAAAGCCTTCAATAGTGAAACCGTAATTCCCTTCTTATAAAACTTCGTAAATAGCCAAGTACAAATGATAGCCATCACAAAAATCACAGCACAGGCCACATCAACCATTGTACTTGCCGGGACGAACCAAAGAATTAGAAAAACAGAGGCTACCCAAAATAAAATATGCGACAAAATGTGCATGACACCGTATAACAGCACGGAAGAGCCTGCCTTCGAACTACCGACATAGTTTTTAAGCTCCATAATACGATAAGGCTCACCACCTAACGCAACAAAGGGCGTTATATAATTAATGGCATACCCCGATATTGTCAACTGTAAGACCTTCCAAAAGGGTACGTCCGTCTGTGGCAATTCGGGTTCCTGAATAATTGCCTTAAATGCCATTGCGTTCATCCAGTAGAGTACTGCCCAGCTACCGAGGACGGGCAAAAACCACCAGCCAATTTTTTCGAGGTTGTTCCAAATCTCATCAATTCCCATTGCTTGAATCATATAGGCCAGTGTACCTATACCGATTAGCATAAAGAGTACTTTATAGATCTTACTACCCATAGGTTGGATCATTTGTTAATTTATCAACAAAATAACCACTCACCTTTTCTTGTCGGTTACACATGTATATCAATATCGGATTTAGGACAAACATGTCAAAGAAAAAGTAAATCCAAGGCTGACCGATAAACAACCAAACAAATAGGAAAATCACTCGTGTATTGAACTGTACAATATTTGTATACTTCATCAATGGTTTATTCTGAGCTCTAAAATCGACCATCAGTTGTTTCGGTAATTCATCTTTATACCGATTTTTAACAATATGCAGCAGTTTTTGCAATTTTGGAGAAAGTTTTTCCTGGTTACGTGTATAGCCCATGTAGCCATTCAACACAAATTTGCTGAAAAAATTCTTGCGCCAAGACAACGCATCATAGTCAACTCTCAAATCACGTGTATTGTCCAGCTCACTTCCAGCTTTACCTTTTATAAAATACAAATGTACATTACGATAATAATCAGCCATTGCCGACTGAAGCATATGCGATACACCTGCAAGTACACAGAATACCCATAGCCATTGTGGCCATCCTTCATTAATACTGCGTAAACAGATCGCAATATGAATAGAAGCAAACCAAAAATCTCCAGCAAAACCATCCAAAATACGACCGAAGCGACTTTTATTGTCCGTCATTCTTGCCAGCTGTCCATCAGCACTATCTAAAGAATTGGCAAAAACCAATAAAAGCATGCCAATCACATTAATCCATAATGCAGGATAATAGAATAAAATACCCGCCGCAACGCCAAAGAAAATACTAATAATTGTCACAGCGTTGGGTGTAATACCGATTTTAGCACAGACTTGGGCGATGCGATAACCTATAGGTCGATAAAACCAAATATCAATTCGCTCTTCTGTATCATTAGATTTTAAAGATTGTTCGAATGCACTCAAATTATCTTCTTCGATTACATTAACTTGTTCTTTCTGCATTGTGGTTCTTTTCAGTAAATTTATGGTAAACCATTTGAGCAATGGCCTCAGCGGCCTCTGCCCGACATGGCGCAAAACTTGGCCAGTCATTTAAGTCAATAATATGGAAGTCTCCATTTGCATCAATAATCACATCGCCGCCGTAGATATGTACATCCAGGACCTCAGCAGCACGATTAGCAACTTCTTTTAGATTGTCGAGATCAAAAGGAAAATGTACGACTTCGTCATTAATTTGTTCATACAAATCATATTTGTGATGATTGTGTTCATATGGGTAGAAATAAAAGAAGAAATCCGTTCCCCGCACTGCATAAAACTTGAGTAAGTCTCCGGCAAGATGTTCAGAAATCACAGCCTCTTTAATCCCACGAAGTGCATATTCATTCAAGATATGTTGCGCTTCTTTCAGACTAGCAGCAAAGGTAACATCTTCCTTATGAATCGCATGAAAATCGCCACGCTTGATCCATACACCCTTTCCTTTCAGTTTTTCGAAAATAGATTGAATATCTGCAACGGTAGAGATCACGATACTCTTCGGATAAGGAACTCCACCTTCTAAAAGCTTAAGGGTCATATTTTTCCGAAAGCAATTTTCAATTCCAAATCCTGAATTCAAAACATTGATCCCATTATTTTGAAGAGATTGCAACTTTTTCACTAAAGTCTTCGTTCTCCCCATAGTCAGAATATTATCCTGCTTCACGGATGGTGAAGACAAAAATTCATCTTCATTACACACCTCCACCGAAGCACCTTTTTCAGTCAGTTTTAAAACTACTTCATTAAATATAGCGGCATCATTCCCCACATGGTTGGGTGAAAAGCGATTTTTTCGAGTTACGCCTAAAATAGAAATCATATCGCTCATTTTACTAACTAACCTCCTCACTCAAAAATTGTTCTGCGACGACACGATCTTTTAAATGATCAATATCGACTACCTTGTCAAATACAAATGCTTCTACTTGTAAATCGTTTTCCAATAAAGCACGCTGAAAATTACGCATTCTGGAATTACCTGCTTCAACGGAGCTTAATGCACAATCCATAGCTGCTTTTCGGAAGCAATAAATTCCGCCAGAAACATACTTCGTTTCTGCGGTCGCTGTATCCAAAAAAGCTTCCACCCGAAGCTGTGAATTTGTGTTCACATAGAGTGGACTCTCATCGTCGACAAAAGGCGTGACTGCCATAAAAGCATCTGCATGTTGATGTTGCTGAAATGCTTCCAAATAGGTATGAAATTCGTGTGGTCTAAAAACCGTATCTGTTGTTGTCAGACAACAGGACGACCAATCGGGGTTATTTTTGACAAGCAAGGCAAAACTATGCAATGAACTTGCAGTATCTTCCTCTATTAGCACAATAGATAATTCAAACGTTGTTTTTTCCAAAAACAATTTCAGCTCCGGAGATTGTTTATTGATGATAACATGAACTCTTTGCGCCCCTTCTTTAACAAACACGCGAATCAATCGCTCAATTAATGGAACTCCATGTAATGGTAGCAAGGGTTTCGGTAAATTAAATCCCTCTTTTCGCAATCGAGAACCTTCTCCCGCCGCTATAATTGCAAATTCCATTTCTTTTAATTGCAAAATAAAATCATTTATAAAAAAGCAAAACCCCCGTCACTATCTCAGCGTTCGTAAGCGCAAAAGTCTACAGAGGGTTATATCACAAATCTTCAATATCGTAAAGATTTTGAAGAAAAAGGGGAAAAACTGTTTTTAAACAATTGTTTCCCCTCTCTTATTAAGGTAGTTTATTGAATACTATCTACTAGCTCCTGGTAATAATCCAATCCCAAATGTGTGATTAAATCTTCACCCATAATGTGACGCAATGTATTTTGCAATTTCATCAATTGTTTGAAGATATCGTGTTCAGGAGGTAATCCCGGAGCTGTTTGAGGAGATTTCAAGTAAAATGATAACCACTCTTGAATACCCGACATACCCGCACGTTGAGCCAAATCAATAAACAAAGCCAAATCCAACGCAACCGGAGCTGCTAAAATTGAATCGCGACACAAGAAATTGATCTTAATCTGCATTTTGTAACCCAACCAACCGAAGATATCGATGTTATCCCAAGATTCTTTATTATCGCCGTGTGGAGGATAATAGTTGATACGTACTTTATGGTAAAGATCACCGTATAACTCAGGGTTCTTTTTCGCATCCAGAATTTCTTCCAATACCGATAATTTAGAGACCTCTTTTGTTTTGAAATTTTCAGGATCATCTAATACTAATCCATCCCGGTTACCTAAGATATTCGTCGAAAACCAACCTTCAACACCCAAAGCTCTCGCTTGAAGACCAGGTGCAACAATTGTTTTCATCAATGTTTGACCTGTTTTAAAATCTTTACCTGCAATTGCCACACCGTTTTCATGCGCCAACTCAACAATAGCTGGAACGTCACATGTTAAATTTGGTGCACCATTTACATACGGAGCTCCCTCTTTCAATGCCGCATAACAATAGATCATGCTTGGTGGAATGCGTTGATCATCATTGTCTAATGCTTCCTCTAATTTAGCTAAAGTTGAAAAAGCTTCGTTTGTTTCAATATAACGCTCAGTAGATCCACACCATACCAATACAACACGATCTAATCCGTTTTTCTCTTTAAATTCACGAATATCACGTTGCACGGCATCTGCCAATTCACGGCGAGTTTTTTCAGATTTGATGTGCGTTCCGTCCAAATTTTTCACAAAATTACGGTCAAACACAGCTTTCATTGGTTGGATTGCCTCCAATTCGGCCTTAACAGCATCCAATTGGCCTTGCTCCAATACCTGTGCTTTTGATGCAGCCTCGTATACGTTATCCTCATATACGTCCCATCCACCAAAAACAACATCTTCCAATTTTGCTAAAGGGACGAAATCTTTAATTAATGGATTTCTGTTCTCAGTGCGTTTACCCAGACGGATTCTGCTCAATTGAGAAACAGATCCGATTGGTTTTGAAAAACCTTTGTTTATAGATGCCACACCAGCGATTAATGTTGTAGCCACAGCACCTAATCCCGGAATAAGAATACCCAATTTTCCATTGGCATCTTTCACTTGTTGTCCCATATTAATTCTATATACTTAAATTGTTATTTAATTGATGTATTATGATAAAATAATTCTTAAAATTAGCTTAAAAAAACATATTTCATACCACCGCCCACTTAATTTATAAAATCGTGACAAATACCAATACAAACCCCATTCGAAACCTAAAGAAATAATCTGAAAATGAATTATTATTTAGTGTTCTACTAATCCATCTGATTGAAATTTAACGTTTTTAGCTAAAGCTGTTAACCCAAAAAATAATTCTCCTTAATTTTACTCAATATATTAAGATTCGAAAACTAATCCAAATTCCATCCAAAAAAAGTTTTTCTTTCTTAAAAATTGGTCAATTTTTCTTTTTCTATTCGCTATAAATATGACAATAAAATTGGAAAATGGTTTTGGTAGCACTAACTTTAGCCTAAAATCTAAATACAGGCAATGAATCTATCGTTCAATTTATAAACGAACAGCTGTTGATCCGCTCATTGTAGCTGGAGAAATGGTCTGCCAAACGATAACGCGATGACAAATTTAATTGTATCGCATAGCGCCTAAGGTGCATAAGAGTATCCATAGCATTGCAAAAACTGAAACCAAGTGTAAAATTATAATTTACACCAAAGAATGTACTGAACAAATAATTATCTGAATGAAAAATACAATTTCGTGCCTAACTTTAGCGCTTTTAAGCGCAAGCCAGTTACATGCTCAAACAGCTGCCGACTCGGCTTATGTTAGAGATCATTATGAAAAGACCGAAGTAGCAATCCCCATGCGAGATGGGAAAAAATTATTTACTGCGATCTACAGTCCAAAAGACAAATCCAAGAAATATCCAGTTTTGCTCAATAGAACGCCCTACACGGTTTCTCCTTATGGACAGAACGAATACAAAAAAAGCTTGGGAAACTTTCCCCAAATGATGCATGATGGCTATATTTTCGTTTACCAGGATGTCCGTGGCAAGTGGATGAGCGAAGGTGATTTTGAAGATATACGTCCGACCACGTACAGCAAAGATAAAAAAGCAATCGATGAAAGTACGGATACCTATGATGCGCTTGAATGGTTACAAAAAAATCTCAAAAACTATAATGGCAAAGCCGGGCTCTATGGGATTTCCTATCCAGGATTCTATTCTACCGTCGGATTGGTCAAAACACACCCGAGCTTGAAGGCAGTCTCCCCACAGGCTCCCGTAACAGACTGGTATATCGGCGACGACTTCCACCATAATGGCGTATTGTTTCTTCAGGATGCATTTACATTCATGTCAACCTTTGGTGTCCCTCGTCCAAAACCCATTACACCGGATCAATTTAAGGGCAAAATTCAGATTAAAGAAGCCGATAAATATAACTTTTTTGCAGAAGCAGGAACAGCACGGGAACTCAAAGAAAAATACTTTGGTGACTCCGTACAATTTTGGAATGACCTGTTTAAACATCCCGACTATGATGATTTTTGGAAATCGCGTGTGATCACCAATTCTTTACAGGAGGTAAAACCAGCTGTGATGGTGGTTGGTGGTTTCTTTGACGCGGAAGATGCTTATGGAACATTTAAGACCTACCGATCGATTGAGGATAAAAGCAAAAAAAACAACTCGATTTTAGTCGCGGGACCTTGGTATCATGGCGGCTGGGTTCGTGCAGAAGGAAACTATTTAGGTGATATCCAATTTGAGAAAAAAACCAGTATTACTTATCAGGAACAATTTGAACAACCGTTTTTCAAATATTACCTAAAAGATGAAGGAAACTTCGCCCCTTCCGAAGCTAACATTTTTGTCTCAGGCAGCAACGAATGGAAACATTTCGAACAATGGCCGCCAAAAAATGTAGAGACAAAAAAACTATACTTCCAACCTCAGGGGAAACTTGGATTTGACAAAGTTCAACGTACAGACTCCTGGGATGAATATGTAACAGACCCTAATAAACCTGTTCCGCATCAAGGTGGGTTAATTCAAAACCGAACACGGGAGTATATGGTAGATGATCAACGTTTCGCGGCTAGTCGCCCTGATGTCATGGTTTATGAAACAGAACCGTTGACCGAGGACCTGACGATAGTAGGCCCAATCAAAAACTTTCTCAAAGTCTCTTCAACAGGCACAGACGCGGACTATGTTGTCAAACTGATTGATGTATACCCGAACGATGCTGCAAGTTATCAAGGAAAAACAATGGCTGGATATCAAATGATGGTACGTGGTGAGATCATGGCGGGGAAATACCGAAATGGTTTCGATAAAGCGCAGGCCTTGACTCCAGGTATGGTCGAAAAGGTGAATTTTGAAATGCCAGACGTTGCGCATACCTTCAAAAAAGGACATCGCATTATGGTTCAGGTACAAAACTCATGGTTTCCGCTGGCAGAACGAAATCCACAGGTATTTTTACCGTCTTATACAGCCACCAAAGCTGATTTCCGTAAAGCTACCCAACGTATTTTTCACGATGTGAACAATGCCACATACATCGAATTTTCTGTCCTCAAAGATTAACAGGTAAATTCGAAAGCCAGCGCTTAAGAGCTAACTGAAAAAGGCTACATCAGCTAAACACCTATGCCTGATGTAGCCTTATCTTTAATCTTCCGCTACATACTTATCTTCGCCGGCCTTCCATCCTGCAAACAATAAAAGTACGATACTCCCCGCCAAAAAGTAGAACGAGTAATTCCAGGTAGCATCTATTTCGTGCAGCCTACCAAAGACCGGCGGACCAAAAGCCGCAATAAAATAGCCAACAGACTGCGCCATGCCCGATATTTTGATCGCATTTGCCGTTGATCTAGCTCGCAGGGTAAAGAAGAGAATAGACAAACTGAAAGACAGTCCATTGGAAAGTCCCAACAATATGGCGGCAACATAAATTCCCTGAAGCTTGTAATGCCAGAATATAAAGATACTTCCAAGCATGCCTATCGCAACAGCAGTTGCCATTAAACGTTGATCCTTCATCCGATGAGCCAAAATAGGTCCGATGAACATAATGGGAATCATGGCAATTTGGATCAAAAACAGCAACCAGCCCGTATCCTCCTTTGGCATACCATAATCGACCAATACTTTGGGCAACCAAGAAATCAAGCTGTAGTAAATCAGGGACTGAATACCCATGAATAGGCTGATATACCAGGCCAATCTAGACTTAAAGATATGCCCGATTCCACTTGCCGCTTGTCTATTTTCAGTAGTACCTTGAGCTTTCTTTCGGCCTAAACCATCAAAAAAAACAACAATAAGGGATAACAAGGCTAAGATCACCCAAACACCCAGTGAGCCTTGCCACCCAAGACCGGTCCATTCACCCAATCGTAAACTAAAACCCGAAGCGAAAGCAGCAGTGAGATTCATTGCTACCGCAAAAATCCCTGTCATCAGCCCAATCTGCTTTGGAAAACTGGTTTTTATATAACCAGGTGTAACGACATTGCCCACACAGATCCCAAGTCCAATTAAAAAAGATCCCACAAACAGCGTTGGCATATTGCCCCAGACCCGAAGCACAATCCCAACACTCAATAGCATTAAACCAAACAATAAAAAACGATGCATGCCCAGTTTATGCGAATATCGACTTACTGCGACAGAACAGCTCGCAAACATAAAAAGGGGAATTGCCGTCAATAGGCTGCTTTGAAAGCTATTTAATTGTAAATCTTCACTGATTTGCCCCAGTACAGGGCCAACGGCTGTAATTGGCGACCGCAGATTGGTTGAGACCATAACAACAACTAATATGGATAACCAGGTCCAAGAAATAGCTGTGGATACTTTTATATTTTTTTTCATAATAAAATCGCGCTATACATGTAATGATCGTTCGCAAAGATATACCTGAAATTTTAATTAAATTTGCCATTAATTTAATTTAAAACGACATGGATCAAACAAATCATACATTGACAATTGAACGCATTCAGAAATCAACCTTTGTCTGGTTTGAAGAAAACTGGATACACGACAACGAGCTGCACAGTCATCGCAAAGGCCAGTTGATTTATGTCGAACAGGGTTTTCAATACCTTACCGTCGCAGGAAAAATGTATTTACTCCCCCAAAATCACGTTGCCTGGATTCCCTCTGGTGCATTACATAAAACCAACTCCCACTCTGAGCGCATCAAGCTTATGGTACTTTTTTTTGATACTCCACAATTTGACAGCGCACAAGACCAGTTGTTTTTCAGTCAGGTGCAGCTATTTTCTGCGCCTAAAGTATTACGGGAAATGATTTTGTATTGTGAAAAATGGTCGAAATTGATTGAAGCAGATAAACATGAAAAAGTTTTCTTGGGTGCTTTACTCCATGAACTGCCCTATTTCGCCGCACAATTGCTCCAACTTGGGATCACCCTTCCTCAGGAGAATAGACTTCAAGCCGTCTTAAATCACCTACATGACCATTACACAGAAGCCTGCACCTTAGACGAGATTGCCCTGTTGTCCAATCTTTCGCTCCGAACTATTGAGCGCCTTTTTAAAAAGGAAACCGGAATGACACTTGCAAAATATCAGCAGTTACTCCGCATTATCAAGAGTTTGGAACTTCTTAGCACAAAACAATTCACCATCTCCCAAATTGCATATAAAGTCGGTTATAAAAGCGTACAAGCGTTTACCAATAGCTTTTATGCTGTAATGAAATATAGACCTTCGAGCTTCATGGTGGACTAGTTTCAGCACAGCTACAGGCAACTTGTAGCTGAACAGCCACAAAATCCAGAACGTTTTAAAAAAATAGTAATGAATAGTTGCACAGGTGTAATATTTACACTATCTTTGTATCATCATAATTTAGGTTTATAATTGGTTATTTAAGGTTTTCATTCTCCCCGTTTGAAAACCTTTTTTTTTCACCGCCCCTCAAATCATTTCACCGCTCTACAAACGTAATAAATCCCCCCTACACCCAAACAAAAGCAGCAGATAGCATGTTCTAAAAAATAGCATTCAAATTAATTCTAAAAAATTAAAGAAATTCTTTAACAATACTGTATTTTTAACAAATATATTCAGATCAGAAAGGTCACACGAATAGAAATGAGTTCAAATATTGAAAAAATAATCTAAACATATATGGCAGAACATGGGGATTTGCAAATCGCAATACTAATCGATGCGGATAATGTATCTTATCGAAAGATCGAAGAGATTTTGAATGAAGTCAAAAGATACGGGATTCCAACCATCAAACGCATCTACGGAGACTGGACCAACCATTATGTTGAAAAATGGAAGGACAAACTTCTTACCCACGCGATTACCCCCATACAACAATACAGTTATACCCAAGGCAAAAATTCTACTGATTCCGCATTAATTATTGACGCCATGGATATTCTGCATTCAGACAGAGTGGGCGGATTTTGTATTGTATCGAGCGACAGCGACTTCACCCGCTTGGCCACGCGCCTCCGGGAATCAGGCAAACTTGTAATCGGTATAGGTGAGAAAAAGACACCTAAACCCTTTATCGCCTCTTGTGACAAGTTTATCTATGTGGAAATTTTCGAAAAAAATCAAAAGAAAGAAATAGTCATAAAGAAAAAACAGCTAATTCAACCCAAATCTGCCCCGGTTGACAACCCGGCAAGTATAGCGGTACTGGATGAAGACACCCTAGAACTTTTAAAAGACACTGTCGATGATACAGCTGATGAAAATGGCTGGGCTTTCCTAGGTGAAATCGGAAGTCTTTTCAATAAAAGGAAACCTGATTTTGATGCGCGAAATTACGGATACGACAAGATGTCCCACCTTTTTAAAGCCTACAAGGAAGATTTTGAAATTGAAGAGCGGAACACCGACAAATCCCGCATAAAACACTATTATATCCGTAATATCATTAAACGTCCTTTATCGGCTGTCGCACCTACTCCGCCGATAGAAACTACGAACAAAATTATTCCGGCCGTGGCTGTAAATACAACTGAAAAACCAGCGAATCAAAACAACAGAAAAAAAGGAAGACAGGAGAAAAAACATCAAGATAAAACAGTCCCTCTAACAACAGAAAAAGAGGTTACGCAAAGCGCAGAGTCACAGGAACAAAAAACAGAAACGACAGCCCCAGCAGCAGCTATTTTACCAACAAGCATGCTGTTTCCTTCTGAAGGCAACAAGATTACTGCAGATGATGTAAAAAAGTCACAAATAAGAATCACAAAAGAATTCAAACCTTTATTTCCGACCAAATCCCAAAAATTAAGGATTATGATCAATGCTGGAGAATACGAATGTAATTTTACCTATCGGGGCAGAGGTTTTCACGTCCTCAAATTAGGAAAAGAAGCGGCCACCCAACTAGGACTCATCGAGGGGATCCAAATACAAATTGTCAGACTAAACGAGGTTAGCTTTAGTCTCCAGAATAAATCTGCATAGATTTCAGTTCGCAAATCCCCTTAACTACTTAGGCGATAGGACAACAACACATTTTCCTATCGCCTAATAAAAGAATAAAAACAGTACGCTTGACTAGCTTTCCAGACTTTGTAAGATCATCTTCCCCAACCGGATAAGATCTTTGGATTCAAATCAATTTGCCCACATCATGAGCGCATATCAAGCACCCTTTTCAAAAGACTTATTATATCCCCTACTTCTTCCCTGTAACAGTAATTAGTAGACAAACGCCAATTGCTCGTCTATTGTCCCTTCATTGAATCACAGATTCAAAAATCGTCTATAATCTGTACGCAAAAAAATGGAAAATCCAACTTCTTTGTGCATAGCACAAGGTATTACGATTTTATTATCATCTTATCTTTTAACAGCGGGATAACTAGGGGATAACAGGGGGTTAACAGGGGGTTAGCAGGGGTAAATCCCTGTTAACCCCCTGTTATTACCTTGCAAAAGTAGTGTAACAGCGTTATTAATGAGGAATCTGATAGGAGATTGGGAATAAGCTAAATTCCACCATTGAAAATAAAAGCGATAAAAAAACGGCCAGGAGTGCTTCCGTGGCCGTCATATTCGGTCTTCGTCATATTCGGTCTTATTTACCATAAGCTGCCTGCTTATCGTATTAGAATAACACGACAAGGGTTAGCGTCTTCCTGCAAATTCCATCGTAAAGTGGTAGTTCTCATCGATTGCCATTGGCTTGCGATCTACTTTACGAAAGTCGCGTGCTTCTTCAGTCCATAGAAAAGGATAAAACGAAAAAACTTGATTACCAGTCAAGGATTTGACGTCTTCACTCCAGTCTTTCCATTTAAATGTTTCATAAAACTGTCTGATATCCCCTTTCAAAGCCCAAAAAACAAAGTCCGAATAGCCACATTCCAAACTTTCCCATTGCAAGGTATCTTGAGCAAAATAATAGACCTGTCCAATAGCATCTCCCAGAGCGCCGGCATTGATGGCAAAATAACCACCCAAAACATCGTCAGCTATAAGAAGAAATCCTCCTTTTTCGCCTTCCTTGTCAAAACTCTTGCCCTTATTCCACTCCATAATTCCACGGTTCAACTTTGGCGAACCGGAGCCTAAAATCCGCAGCCAGCCACCATCGATTAGTATACCACCGCTCCGATGAATAATGGCTCCCATCGGAGATTTTGTCGTAATTTGTGCCCTTAAAAGTTCCTCATCGGCCCGCTTAGGGTTTTGAGGAAGCACTTCATATGAATTTGTCGCTTCCTTCAACCAGCCCTCAACCAGCTTCCATCCCGAATTACTTGTATCAATCAGTTCTTTTAGACTTTTCATTTCTTGTGCTTTTATATGCCCTGGTCAACTATCCTCCAACCGACCGGGAGACTTCCTGTTTCTATCAATTTTGCCGAAATTACCACAATTCTTTATCGCATCCAAATTACAGCCTGCACAAGAACGTATCGAAAAAAAATATTCATCGAAAACATGAACATAAAGATTAGGAACCTTGCATCTATTTTAAGTAATTTTAGATTATGCAACATGAATTAGAAAAACTCAGATACCCCATAGGTCGTTTCGCGATACCCGATGTAATTGACAGCTCCCTGTTGAATGACTGGATCAAGACAATTGCAGATTTTCCGGCTCGGTTAAAATCCGAAGTCGGCGACCTTACGAACAGTGCGCTAGAGAAGCGTTACCGTCCTGACGGCTGGACGATACGTCAGGTCGTTCACCATTGTGCCGACAGCCATATGAATAGCTTTGTCCGCTTCAAATTGGCCCTAACGGAAGAAGATCCAACCATTAAATTATATGAAGAAAAATTGTGGGCCGAACTTCCCGACGCCAAAATAATTCCCATAGAAAGTTCGGTAAAATTGCTTGAAGGTCTACATGAACGTTGGGTCATACTGCTGAAAAGCCTTTCAGCTGAACAACTTGAAAGGGGATTTATTCACCCTGTTACCAAAAGACTAATTTCTTTAAAGGTCAATATAGGCCTGTATGCATGGCATTGTAACCACCACCTCATGCATATTGTCAACGCCAAAAACCATTGATGGAATTAAATAGCACAATGAACCTTTGACTGGCAGTCAAAAGATCATTGTGCTAAATTCACTTTATTGCCTTCACTTTACGACAATGACATCGCCCACAAAAAGGCCAGCAATCCTGCAATCAGGAGTCCAATAAGGCCCGACAGAAAAAACGACAGAAAATAATACCCCGCGGTTCGTGTTTTCTTCTTTACGATATGAACAATACCTACCGTTAACGTATAAATCGTTCCAAATCCAAAAAAAACAATCATGATCAAGTCGATCAGAATGCCACTAAAATCAATATTTGCTGATGATAACATGATTTACTTTTTCTTTTTAAATAGTTTACTAAAAAAGGAAGAACTTGCATTTGAATCTTCGGACTGATTATCCCATTGCAATAAATCCTGTTCGATATCCAGTTCATTGGTTTTTGCGAAACCTAACCAATGGACAAATTTTTCCTGATTTCTAAATGTAGGATCATTCTTATAATAATCCAATAAGCGCGCTGTGGCACTTTCGTAAACGCCGTAGTCATTGGCACGCTCAAAATAGTGGATCGCTTTTTTACTGTCCTTTTTAAATTTCAGTCCCTGATCATAGAGCAATCCATAATAGATATTGGAATAACTATTTTCCTTATCTCTTTTCAAGTAAACCAATAGACGATCGTAATCTTCCAAACTGTAATAGATAGCGGCTATATTGCTGTTGTTTTCAACTAATTTTAATTCCGCTTTCTGATAATAAGTGAGGGCTTTTTCCAGATCTTCTTCAACATAGGTCCCACTTGAATAAAAGTAACCTAAGTTGGACAAAGCATAGCCATTCCCCAACTCGGCTCCTTTTAGGTAAGCATCAAATGACTTTTTCAAGTCTTTGTTATAGCCGATTCCATACTGAAAGAGGTAGCCAATTGCATTCCAGGCAGGGGCATATTCTTTTTGGGCGGCCTGTTCATAATATTGAATTCCCCTGTCCAAATCTAAAAAACGATTGTCTTCGCTATCGGTATCCGTAAAGATATTCCCAAGTTCATGCATGCTGCTTTCATTTCCCTGGTCGGCAGAAAAGGTAAAATAGCGCATCGCCTTTTCAACATCGCCCTGCCGGTAGCAGTCTAAGGCCATATGATACAAGGTATAACTATCATAGCTGGATTCAAAATTATCGCCCTTTGCATTCTTCCATCGTTCAAAAAAACGGCTACATACATCAAAATCTTCCCCTGACAATTGATCCAGCTTCTTCAGAAATTGGCCATATTGTTCTTCCTGAATTACTTCCACACCATCGTAGCCTTTTTTATATAAGAGGTCACCTTGCAATAACATCAGATCCTGATAGTGATTGACGCTTGCACAGACATAATCATAGGCGGAGCTGAGGGCCCTTTGCACTGCGTCAAAATAGTAATATCTTCCCGCATGGTCTTTCAGAATAAAATAATCCATCACAGCAGCATATACAATTTTCACATAGTGCGTTGAGAGCGGGATCAGCCAGGCCTTTTCAGCAGCCTGATAGATCCCACTTCCGGCAGCTGTTTGGATGATATAGCAATCCCAGGCACCATTACCGAAATCAGTTCCCCCTTGAACGGATTGCATTACCAAGTCTTGCAGTACATAGGCACGGGCTTCCAGATCGTACAAACGAATGCTGCCGGAATCGGCAAAGAATAATGCACCTCGACCGTTTCCAGCATTGAGTATATCAACATCTTTGACCAGGATAGTTCCATCTGGAGACAAAACAGATTTTTTCTTTTTGTTATTCAAATTGACCGCATAAAAATCAAACAGCAGTTCGCTCAGTGCACCACTGGCAAAAGCACCAAGTAAAATACCACTGTTGGAATAATAATGACGCAGTTTATTTTCGGGAATATCTTGATAGATAAATCCATCATAATCTATGTCAAACGGTTTGTCTGCACCAACCACATTAAAGAACCGACCTTGGGCGTCGATAATGTAGTATTGCTGATCTTTCTTTCCCTGGTAATAACCGTAAGCAAAATCTTCGAGTTCATCATATTCAAGCGGTATGATTATTTCTGCGTTCCCGATGTTGATCAATCCGTATTTTTTAGCTAAGCTCACCTTACCAACGGTTGATCCAGCCCCATATTGGGCTGGCGCTGCCGAAGAATAAATACAGGGAATAGTTTCTTCGCCGCCCCTATTCAAATAACCGAACAGGTCATTTTTCTTTATGGCAGCGATCCCTTCATAGTCAAAATCACCAATTTCCTGATAGCTTGCTTCGACCTTCACCTCCCCTTTTGCATTGCGTATCCCCCAAAGCCCCTGATCTTCAAAAAATTGATTATCCAGACTATTAATCGCTTCGCTATTCCACCAGCCCAAGCCATAGTTGCCCCATTCCAGCTCGAGCATCGCTAAAAAAGAGGTATAACCAGCGGGTACCAAAATAGATTCGAGCTCAGCTATGGACTGTTTTTCGATTGCTTTTTCATAGGGCAAATTCTTCTCATAGATTTCAAATGCAAAATCTTTTGCCTGTTGACTATGTTTAACATCGCTCATGTTAAATACATCACTCGCGTTTAGCTGGAAGTAATCAAAGGGCAAACCGTCCAAAAAATCGAACAGTTTCCCGATAGCTGCCATGGCCAACGCATCTGAATTTAACCTATATTCATGAATGAGCAAATCATAAAAAGCGCGAAGCTTACGGATTCCAAGCTCCTTTTCGGAATAAACCAAGGTACCTTTTGCCTTCGGATTAGCAGCAAATAAGGGTAAAAAAAGCGGCGGAATCACATAATTCCATTCCCCTAAATAATGCGGAAAGTAATCTTGATCCTTCTTATCTGTATTGTAAATATATATGCGATGAGCCATTTTCTATGGGATAATAATTCTCTTCCTATTGATCAATTTCAACAGTATTTTCTTTAGCAAAATTTAACCAAAACTCGTATTTATCCGCGTTTGCTGCAGCTCCATGCGCAGCATACAGCTGCAGCAAACGATTGACAGCATAGGCATACACGTTTTCTTCATTGGCTTGTTCATAGTAACGGATCGCTTTTGGCAAACTTTGTTTAACGCCCAGTCCTTCCTCATACAAAATCCCATAATAAATAGCAGCAAATTGATTTGTGGTATCCCTTTTTAAATAACGCAATAAGTTCGCGTAATCTTGTTTTTGATAATAGATTTCTGCCATTTGCGCATCGTTGGGGATACCCGCTTTTTCAGCTTGTTTAAAGTAATCTAAAGCTAAGGCATAGTCCTGCTCCACATAGGCTCCTTCGTAATACCAATTCCCTAAGTTGCTCATGGCTTGTGCCTCTCCAAGCGCAACAGCTTGCTGATACCCTTTTAAGGCCTTCGAAATATCCAATTCAACACCATGCGCTGTCGCATAGAGAAAGGCCCAGTTATTCCATGCCTGAGCATGGTTCTGCGCCATTGCCTGTTCATAGAAGAACTTTCCCTTTGCGATATCCATCCCTTCGTAGCTTGTGTCTGTATAGATATTTCCAAGGAAATATTGGCAGTCTGCACTGCCCCGATCGGCCGCGATTTTGAGCAGCCGAATGGCTTCGGATACCTTCCCTTCAGCATCGAGCTTCTTCCCCTTTTCAAGAAGTGTGTCATTATCGAAATACTGTTCATATCCATCACCCTTGCGTTTCGTCCAGGCTTGATAAAACTGCACAAAATAGCTTTGATCACGCCCCTGTAACTGATAACGTTCTGTATATAAATGCCCAAATGCTGTTTCGGGTATCTCTATCACATTCCGGTTTAGGTCGAGATGAAAGATCTTCTCTCCCTTAAAAAGCAACAGGAGTTCGCCTGAAATTGCCTCAGGTGCTGGATAATGAAAAGGCGAACACATATAATCGTAATGCTCACTGCAAAAGTTTAGCTTCGTATCGAAATAGCGCATTCCAGCAGGACAGTGTATGCGCATAAAATCCAAAAAGCAATGTTCGATTTTCTGATGGTCAATAACAGGTTCAAGTAACCATTCCCCTCGAAGAGCATCATAAATCCCCTGTCCTTGAGCACAGCCTACGACAAAAATATCTTTACGGTATTGCTGTATGCTATCTACAGCTACTTTATCTATCAGGCTATCCATCAGTCGAAATACCCCCTGCTCAAGCGAGTAAATCTGCCATCTTTTATTTTTGAGATAGGCAATACTTCGATAGCCATCCAACACGATGATCCGGTCAATTCCTTCATCCAAGATATTACCATCGGGTTGAATGACGGCAATTTTTGGCTGTAGCTTATTGGGTTTAATCCAAAAATATCGATTGGCTAGCGGCTCCAGACTACCTTCCAGAAAAGTCCCTAAATACTGACCGTCCATTCGATAATATTTCCTTTTTATCGTTCCTTTTTGCCGGTTATAGAACAGCTTGTTATAGTCATACATAAACGGCTCGGGTGCAGGATCTGAAATAATCAATCGTCCTTCAGCCGAAAGGAGAATGTGGCTATCTTCTTGTCTTGCGTTTATAAATCCATAGGCGATCCAGTCGAGTTCATCATAGATTGCAGGTATACTCAGCTGTTTGGCATCCAAATGCAGTACCCCACGTTTTCCTGCCACTTCCACTTCAGCGTAATTGTTCCCATTGATATGCCGGGCATCGAAAGCGTCACTATATCGACAGGACAGCAGTTCAGCGCCACTAGCATTAATATAGCCATATAGTCCATTTGATTCAACGACCGCAATCCCCTGGTCATTGAATTCAAATATCTCATCGTAAACCGCCTCAACCAAAATATCACCTTTGGCATTTTTTAATCCTTGTTTTCCTTCCACTTCGAAAACCTCCGCTCCTTTCTCCTGCACAAGCTCCTCTGCCCATAAGCCCAAGCCATAATCAATCCAATCGGTTTGAAGAGCGTCTAAAAATGAAGTATAACCAGACTCTTTCACAAGCGGGGCCAGCAGATCTAAGGACTGTTCTTCGACCGCTTGTTCATACAAAGCGGCCTTCATTCTTATTTCTGACACCCAATCTTTGGCCTGCTCCGCGTCATTTTCTTCATTCATGGTAAAAACATCGCGTCCATCGATTTGAAAAGTATCGAAAGGCAAAGCCTCCAAAAAATCAAACATCCTGTTGACAGGCTCAAAATATATTTTTTTATAATGCAATTGATACCTATCAGCCAACAACGCATAAAAATAGCGCAGTAGTGCGATCCCATCTTCCTTGTTTGCATAAAGCTGGCTGCCTTTGGACCGGATATTGGCGGAAAATAAAGGTAGCATCAGGAAAGGAATTTCATAATTCCATTCGGCCAGATAAGAAGGATATGTTTCTTTGGTCTTGAGATTTACATTATAGATATAAATACGATGTGCCATGTGCTAATTTTTCTGTTTGTCGTTGTATCGCAGTAATCCGTTCCATACGACAAGAATCATGCGAATGCTGTAAAAATACCGTATTTATCATTTTTTTTATTTAGCGGAAAACAGGGATTTTTTTCTCAGCCTATTTCAGGCAACTTTGGTTTGGATTTTGTAACGGAAAGAACAATGAATCATTTCAAATACAGTTATTATATCGGCGCATTGATACTTCTTTCATTGCAAATTGCCTGTCAGGAAAAATCAAAGCCACAGGAAGCACACCTAGCTCCCGCAAAAACGACGGAAAGGCCAGTCAAAGATACTGTCTTAAAAGACACCGCATTGCCAATACACGCCAAACTGGATAGTATTGACCATGCCAATGCGCAAAGTGTACTGGAATCTGATGAAGTCACCAAAGCTTACGTGAACTTGACTGCTAAAGACAGTATTATACGCCTGCATTCCAATATACGTATAGATCATCGCTTCTTTGGCTATGAGCAAGCAGACACACAGGCTAAGAAGCTGCTTTTATTTTCCATCTTTACCAACGATGTGGCAGATAATCCTTACCAACTTAAACTGGGTGCATATTACGATACCTCTGGCTTAGACAGTAAGGGCTCAAAACTAAAATATGTGGACACAAAGGGTGATTTTGTGCAAGCTAAATTCATCGATTCGACAGATATACCGGTATGCACGATCTATTTTGAAAAAAAATGGGTCGATATCGAATAAAAAACAAGTAAAACCTATTAAAAAAAGTTCAACTAACCTAAAACAACCATGAAGTTCACTATAAAAACTATTTTTCTACTCTGTATAGCATTGCTTTTTAGCTGCCAACAAAAGAATGAGGCTAAAAAAACAGCCATTGCAGTTAGTACTCCCGCCAGTATAGACACTTTACAGAAAAAGGAGGCGATGAAATTCACATCCAATGATGACCTGGCTCTTTTTAATCAGCTTTATCCGATTGCTATTCTTCAGCCGGAGAGCAAAAATAGTTTCAAGAAATATGGTATCGAATTTTCAGGAATATGTTATGCCTGTGATCTTGCAGAAATCAAAATAAATAAAAGACAGCTGCTTTTGGTCAATGTCTGTGATTCCAATGAAATCTATCAAATTAAAGATTTCACGTATAATGTTCGTGATAGCAGTCTCACGATTAAGACCAAAAATCATGAGTTTTCCTTCAAGAAAATAGAGAAAGAGCCTATTTTCGAATTACAAATCAAAGGGGATTCGTTGTTGCTAAAGAATAAACGTATCGCAAAATACTACACCCAAAAATCTTTGATCGATCAATTTGAAGTACATGATTGTGGTGATTTTCAGGGTTAGCACCGGCTTGATTTCGTTGGTGTTCACGAATAGCAACAGATCAGGAGAATAAAACAATCCCGATTATTAATAGATTGACCTTATACGAATTAGACAGGATAAGAACAGGCAGTATTTCATTTCTGCCTGCTCCACCTGTTCTACTTATACTTCAAAATAAAACTTATACTTCAAAATAAAACCCCGATTCAGTAAGTTCTTTATATTTTACCCTGTCAAAACTATAAATCTTCGCAGCCCTGGCACGCCGATCTTTCTGCTTATCACTGTGGTCGATCAATAAACCCATGCTGAGGATTTTTTTTCGAAAATTCCCACGGTCAATTGACCGTTGCAAAACAGTTTCATACAAATTGTGCAAATCGGGCAAGGTAAACTGTTCGGGCAGAAGCTCAAAACCGATCGGCTGATAACGTATTTTCCCTTTGAGCCTTTCGATGGCGGTATTCAAGATCTGTTTATGGTCAAAAGCGAGGTCTTTATTTTCATCAATGCCAAACCATTTTACAGCTTCAATATCCGCACCCGCTTCCAAGATATACGTTTCAGGCTTGACAAGCGCATAATAAGCAATACTGATCACTCTTCCGCGCGGATCACGTGTTAAGTCTGAAAATGTATAAAGCTGTTCAAGGAAAATATCCTCGAGACCGGCCTCCTCCTGCAGTTTACGTAGCGCACAGTCGTCGGCGCTTTCATCTTCCCGAATAAAACCTCCAGGAAACGCCCATTTTCCCAAGAAAGGTTCTATTGCACGTTTGGTCAATAATACCTTAAGCTGGTTTTTATCAAAGCCGAAGATCACACAGTCAACCGTTACCGCAGGTCTCGGATATTCATATACATATTTTTTTGCTGAGCTTGCCATGTACTACAAATTTACTTCGGTTGACAATTTGATCTGTATCCCATATTTTTCTTTTAAAGCGTCAAACTGCAGAAGGGTTTGCTCTTCAAATCCGGCAATCGGCGACATGCAGTCGATCAACAAGGTGATACGGGAGGTGATGGACCAATCATGTTCAAAATATTCCAAAATCTGCACCGCCGAAGCCAATACGCAATGGCTTGAGGCCTCTCCCGCAATATAAATGGCATCGTGTGCCCGTATTGCTTCAAGCACAGCATGGTTGACAAATTTATTACCATCATACTCGGCTTTAATAATACCATACATTTCCGTATTCGGATCCTGTCCTTTGTAAACCAAAACTGGTTTTACCTGACGCACAGCACTATGAAAATAGAGCATATTCGTAAATTGACTCTCAAGCTGTGCGCCAGAGGTCCCCTCCAAACAGTGGTATGGCCAGATACATAATTGTTTTTTTCCCTCAGCTTCCAAATGCTGAAGATAATCCAGCGCTAAGGCTGTATGGCCATTCACAGCACGCCAGATACCGTCGCGGACATCAGCATAGCGAATGATGGTAAATGGCTCCGGATGATTTCCTTCCATATTCAGCCACCAGTCGGCATGGAAAATCTGCATCATCGAATGGCAATCAAGACTGCACATCACTTGTGTCAGAGAGCCTAAATTACGGTACATCCATTGTGTTAGACGCTGAACATCTGCTTTGGAACCATTGACCGCAAGACTCCCAATAGATTCCATAAAATCGTTCTGAACATCTATTGCCAAAAGCAGCGTCCGTTTCACGTCTAAAGCTGCAGGCCGGACCTGCTCCTTTTCTGCCAATGCCAGCATTGCCGGTATATTATCCCTTTTGCCGCTGGCAATATGCTGCACATCGACAATCTGATCAAATGGTGTTATCATGCTATTCATTTTATTTAATCAATATCTATTTCAACGCCGCATTTTTTACGCAAAACGATGAAGCCATTAAACTTTTCTTCCAGTTAAAAATCATTTTCATTAAAACATTGTTTTTGTCTCCTGTTAGCTGCTATGGAGTGCTTGCGTCGATTGCCTTAACTAGTTAAAATTAACCCTTGAACGTAGGCACTGCTGCAAACTTGTGCGCAGATTGTTGTATACGTTTACGAATAAGTTCATCTATAACCGGGTCGCCCGATGTACCTTTCAAAATAAACCCATCGATTTGCGCATAAGTCATTCCCAGTTCATCTTCATCGGTCTGTCCTTCCCAAAGGCCGGCAGACGGACTTTTATACTGAATAGATTCGGGTACGCCCAGGTATTTTGCCAAGGTATATACTTCCTGTTTGGTCACCATTGCCAACGGATTCAGATCGTAGGCGCCGTCGCCCCATTTCGTAAAATAACCTACTGTAGCTTCGGCCATATTCCCCGTACCAATAACAAATCTACTGCCCAGTTGCGCAAATTGATACAAATATGTCATGCGCACACGTGGGCGAATATTTGCTAGGCTCAAGGCGCGGTTAGCGGCTGTGGCTCCGGCGACAAATTGTTCTTGATGAATTGCCAAGGCATCCACAGCAGGCTGAATGTCAAACACATGAAACGGAAAATCAAACTTCTGAATAAGCTCCATCGCATGCTGATGGCTTTTACTATTATTCATATCGCTGCCATAGGGCATCATGATCAAGTGAACATCCACTTGTGCCAGACGGCATAAGCAGGCCACAACACTGCAGTCGATACCACCGCTCATTCCTAGTACAAGTCCCTGACGGCCGGCAGATTTCACTTGCTGAGCAATCCAGGATGCCATCAATTGTGCATACTGTGCAACGTTTTCATCCTGGATGAAAAACGGTTTGTTTACGCTATTTTCCATATACTCGAATTGTTTCAGTTTTCAATCTATTCCTTATTTCTTCAAAACGCGTTGTGTGTGTAAATTCACCGTCCAAATAACAGGTTTGGAGTAGGTTTCTACTTTCCAGTTCAGCTATAGTTTGTGGATTCAGGTTATCTATTAAACGAAATTCATCATTTTCAAATACCACAGCCACCATACCCTTTTGTGACTTCTTAAAGTTTCCCGTATCTGTAGCCGGACGTTTCTGAATTGCTTTAAATTCTCCATTGACAATTTCGGCAGTTCCTTTTAACGCAAAACCAAAAGTATCGCGTGTAACATATTGATAGGTATAAGAGCCTATTCCCAATATGGTATTGGTGGAAGCAAAGCCCTTATCGAGCAGACCTTGACATATTTTATCGGCTCTATCCACTGTAATGGAATCACCATAAACCACTCCGATATGTGGATCCAGCTCCTTAAATCCCTTGCTGTTGGTCGTACCGCCAAAAAGTTCAAATAAACGTTCGACAATACCTTTCTGAACAGTACTGCGATCAGATGCCACATCACCACAGATAATTTTTACAGGATCGCCACTATCGGGGCGAATAACAACTTTTCCTTCCCTAGCCATAATAACATCTTTCAGTTTCGGCAATACATTGTCAACTACATTCCAGAGGTCATACGTATCCGATACGATGGAAATATTTCCACTTGGGTATACCTTGGTAATCAGATGCCGAAATGCTTCCAATTCATCCTCACCGTAGGAACACATCACACTGTGCTCCGTAGACGGAGTGTACATCATCACATCACTTTCTGCATGATAGTAGGATTTCAGATACTCCCTAACGGAAAGCGTAGCTGAGACACCGAAGCTCAACAGATGCCCCCCAGCTGTACGATAAGCCGTTTCAGGAGAGCCCATGCCACGCATGGAAAAATCACCAGCTTGGGTAAAGACTTTATTGACGTCGCCCGTTTTCTCGGCAAAACCCGTCAATAATCTTTTATAGCGATCTGCAATTGTCGCTGCTGTCATCGGTGACCAGATATAGGCCGATAATTGTGTCTCCAGATAACCCGGAAGCCAGAAAAAATTGGGATGTGTATTTTCAATGGTAAACATTGGCACGCCAATAGGCACCAGGCTGCCTTCCGGCAAAGCATTTACTTTGATTGGAAGGTACCCCAGTCGATGTAGGTCGCGAATATGTTTCGATTCATGCATCGAGGCGAACTTTGCGTTTGTATTTTCAAAAACAGCTGCTATTGCCTCTTCGTAAGCCGCCACGACCTCTTCTTCCGGTTGAGCAAAAAAGTTTGCATCAAATGAATTCGTGATTTCGGCCAAGGCCCCCTGTAATCCAAAAAACACAACATGACTAATGCCTTCTATGCGTGACATGCGTGGCGTCCAAGTCTCATAAACCCATTGCGTATGTGCAGGGTATTGATCCTTATGGCACAATTTATAACCATCTGTCCAAAGTATTGGATTCATGCTCATTGATTTAAACATAACTTTCAGTCGTTAAGTTGATATAATTTATTTTGGGGTGCTCGGTATCCATCATGGAATTGGTGGTAAAGACATTGGTTATGGGTGAATCATCATCCAGCAGATTCCCTTTAAAAATTCGGGGTTCGCAATGTGTGACCAAAAGATAGACTGCACTGGCTCCCATTTCTTTCAATATTTTCCCGGCCCAAAGAAATGTTCCCCCTGCCGAACACAGATCATCGACAATAATACATTTTGCGCCGAGCGGAATATCTCCGGCTTTAAGTTCCATCCCTTCGATCCGGCCTGTTTGTGGATTCCGCTTTTTCTCAAAAACACAGCTATTTTCATAGCCGCTGTTGATGTAACGTGCCGCAGCTCCTTTATCCGGGAAAACAATCCGATCTGATTCCGAAAAATCAAGTTTTTCCATTAATTGTGGCAACCAGTCCAATGCCGGATAAACCCCAACACTGTTCGCCAGCAGCTCCAGCGTCACATTGGAATGCGGTTCGACAACAGATACTGCATCAAATTGCAAACTATTGATAAACTCCGACACATATTTCAATGTGAATAAATCACCTTCAATTTTGCGATCCATACGGCTATAAGGCATATAACGGATCAGTAACCGACAAGTTTCAGCTTCGGTTTCATCCAATCGCTTTTTGACAAAAAGCAAGCGGATTAAATCCCCGTCCTCCTGATAAGTAAATTCAATGAGATTGTTCTTTAAGATCAACTGATCAAAATCTTTCACTTTTGTCTCCCCATTTGGAAATTGCTCTGTGACTATCTGATGCTTATTTAATACAATCATAGTTTTTAATTTTGATTTTCACTATTGAGTACTTTTTACTCAACAAATATGAAGATTAAATTTAAGCTTGCAAAATATGTTGAGTACTTTTTACTCATAAAATCAAACAACAACACATATAACACTGTATATCAGTAAAATAATTTAAATAAAACAACGTAGCAAAAAATTCATCCCCCATTTCTAAATAGTGAACATGAAACTGATTTCCTGATTAGCATATAGCTAATCAGGATAAGTATTAAATCGAAACATACGGATACCAACTCATATCTAATAACAATTTTTAATCACTATTTAGACAGTCATTAGTCATTGATTATACAGTATATACTGAGCCATCACTGAACAAGCAATGAACAAACAATGTTAAAAGGTAAAATTTGATGCCGCTCTGATCCCTTTTTTTGCTACTACGGCTTTCCGCTCTTCGTTTGATAACGGGTCAAAAGAAAAACACGTACTACAAGACAGAAAAATGCGATGCAAATGTTGACTACACAGGCCTATAGGAAATGTTCAGATGATAAAAAACCGCTGAGAGACAGTTTCAATAAAAATTAGCTGATTATAGGGATTGAAATTTTGCGATAAAACATGATCTTTGTCTATACCAAAGTCACAAAATTCTTTGTCAGCCCACAAATGTGCTAGCAAAGAATTTGAATTACTTAAGCATAAAGCATGGAATTAGCCAATCTTATCAAACAGGATATTGAGTCAATCTTACAAATTGAATCTCAAGACATCAAACAATTGGTCGAGGACTATCGCGAAGACTTAATGGATGCGGATACCTATGACGCCATTGATGCGTACAATATGCTCTATTCGAATATTTACGAAATGTCCGAGGAAGAATACCTGGATGCTTTTCGTACGCTGGGAGAAGCCTATCCAAACTTTGGCAAGGCCGATGAAAATGACGTCAAAAAATCCATCGCTGAATTGGAACGATTAAAAAATGCTTTTAATGAACTACAACTCCATACAACAGAAGGCAAACAGCTTCTAGCATTGCAATTAGCGGTTTTGGAACTGGACATTCAGGTCTATCAAAAACAAATCTTGTCGCCGACTACACTTGAGATACAAGCTGAGATCAACTTACTGGAAACCGAATCGTTTGGATTAACCAATCAGATCAATCAGTTTTTAGAACAATACCACGATTAGTCATGCGATCATTTTATCCAATGAATCGCTTAGGGTTAAAAAGAGGTCTTTGCCTTCTTTACTTACTAGCCGGCCTTGCAACATCGTTGTTTGCAGATCAAAACAAGATCGTTTTTCAGTCACAGCAGCAGCCAGGAAACAGTCTACCCTTTTACATTACGGACCAAGGGACGCTTTGTTATAATTTGCCTGTGGACACCATGGGCGTATACGCTATACAGATCAATCTCAACAGACTTTTCCCGACCGCAACTGCGGAGCATCTTCGTTCAAAATATTATAAACTATCAGACAGCACAATAACAATAATCAACTATGCCGAACCGGCTATCTCCATCAACTATAGGGTTACTGAAAACAACTTTGTAATACCAAAATCCTCCAATTGGCTCGCGGACTATCAACCTGAATTTCAATTCATCGCTTTGGACAGCCTCAGACACATGGAGAACTTATTCGACACGAACGATTTGAACGGCCTAATGCAGCTGGAAGCAACCAAGCTCCCTTTTGAAAATATACTTTTATTTTTTAGTCAGCTGCATGGATTTTCTACAGTGGAGGAGTTTAGCAGCAATGCCATTCATCGGATTTTAGAAAAGGATCAGTATGCTATTGCCAAACAATTTCATCACTTATTTCTGACCAGAAACAGACAAGTCGATGATTTCGAAGTACTGAAGGCGGCGATAGAAAAAAACGACATGGATTTTATCCGTAAAAGCTCTTTAAATAGTCTGAACCGTCTGGGTATAGATGAAGTTAAAGCCGATTATAGCTTCACACAATGTACACTACTAGGAAAAGCGATCTTAATGAAAAACAACATAGCCATAGCGTATCTTTTGCAGAAAGGTGCCGCTAAAGAGAAAGTATATCAGTATGGATCCGACGTATTATCTGCTTTTCAACTCGCCGAAAGGACCAAGTCGAAGAAAATCATTAAACTATTTCAGTAAATTCAGAAATAAAACAATGAAAAAGACACTTATTTACCTGATATCCCTTGTTCGTTATCTTGTGATCACCGCAGCGCTAACACTGCCAGTTCATGCGCAAAAAAAGCCAATGGGTCCTAAGCAATCGAAGGCTAATTCAAAACTACCCCAATTCAACGATGGCGATATGATCTTTCAGTCTTCTATTTCACCGCAATGCAAGGCCATCCAATTAGCAACGCGTTCTCTGTATTCCCATTGTGGGATTATTTTTTACGAGCAAGGCAAACCCTACGTACTGGAAGCCGTACAGCCCGTAACTGTTACGAAGTTAGAACACTGGATTCAGCGTGGCGAAAAGCAGCATTACGCGGTCAAGCGCCTCAAAAACGCAGATCAGCTACTGACCAATTCGAAACTGGCCAAAATGAAAGCAATCGGCAAAGATTTTATCGGCAAAAATTACGACGCGACATTCGAATGGTCAGACGATAAGATCTATTGCTCGGAATTGATCTGGAAAATATACCAGCGTGGAGCAGGCATCGAAGTTGGGAAACTTGAGAAACTGAAAGATTTTGATTTAAGCAGCCCCGAAGTGAAAGCTAAGCTGAAAGAGCGTTATGGTAACAGCGTTCCGCTGAATGAAACGGTCATATCACCCGCCTCAATTTTTAATAGTCCATTGTTGATTACGGTGACGAGTAATTATTAAGCAGGCTCGCCCCCCTATTTTTGAAGTTGAACAACATTTCCGCCATTTAATTTACTTTCTTCGGCTGCATCTATAAATGCGCATATTGCCAGGGTTTCCTTTTCGTCAACCGGACTTACACCTGTTTCGAAAAACGGAAGGATCTTATCCAACAATGGGCCGTATCCCATAAATTGTCCCAAATGGACAATCTGATCTTTCAAAAAAACCGTTCCGCCAAAATCATCCTTTCCCTCGCGAATGCCCCGAAGTGAGGCAATTCTTCCATCCGCCCACTCCCCAACATAAAACGAGGTACCTTGTTCCTGAATCGTTTTTACCGAGCGGCATCCCGGTCCCATCAATGCAAATAACATTTCGACCCCATGGATTCCATACCAATACAGATCCTTATGCGAAGGCTCCGTTACTGCCGGACAATAGACATCTGCGCCTATTACCTTAGTCCTATCCAACTCCTGAAGTCCGGTAATATAACGCAAGGAGCTTGATGAAAAAACAGGGCAACCGTAGTTTTTTGCCGCCTGAAAAATTTGGAAAGCGTCCCTATAGGAATTCGCTATTGGTTTATCGATAAATAAAGGTTTTTTAGCTTTGATTACTTGAAGTGCCTGCTCCAGATGAAGATTTCCATCATTTGTCTCCAAAAACACATAGTCTACTTTTTTCAATAGCTCGGCAATACTTGATACAATCGAAACACCGAGCTGTTGCACTTCAGCTGTAATTTTCGGAATACGCTCAATACTTAAGGGAATTGTTTTGCTTCCGTAGGGATAAGCCGCAACAACCCTGTATTTTCCGTAGGGATGGTTGCTAGCAGCCGTATTAATCGCTCTTGTAAAAGCAACAGCGTGTGTAATGTCTAGCCCAATGATCCCTATCTTTTTTACGTTATCATGCCCAGAGAACACCTTATTATTCGCATTAACGGCATAGGATAATCCAAATGCAAAGGAGGACATCAAGAATTTTTTTCTATTCATTTGATTCATTCAAAAGGGAAATAGCTGCATTGACTAAAACAGCGATTGATGTTTCGAAAGCCTTTTCATCCAGATTGAACTGTGGATTATGAAGACCATATTGTGTGGTATAATCGTCATTATTTGTGCCTATCAACATAAACAGCGCGGGATAACGATAAGAATAATAAGCAAAATCCTCGGCTGCCATCCAGATTTCGAGATCTTGTGGCACACTATTCCCCATCGTCTCCGCAATAATTGTTTTGACTTTTTGCGTTAACGCGGGATCATTATAAAGCGCGGGATAACCATGCCGGACTTCAACTTCTACCTTTGCACCAAGCGATACAGGAAGCGTTGCCGCTATTTCAGCAACCATTTCCAGCGCCTCCTTGCGCCACACCTCATCCATTGTACGAAATGTTCCGGCTAATTTAACTTCCTCGGGAATAACATTGGCAGCACCATCTCCAATAAAACGACCAAAGGTCAATACAGACGGTACATCAGGGTTGGCTTTCCGACTGACAACTTGCTGTAATGTGGTGAGTAACTGCGCGCCGATCATAATGGGATCAACAGCCCGATGTGGCTCCGCAGCATGGCCACCACGTCCCTTAATGGTGAAATAGAACTCGTCGCTCGAGGCCATAAATCGCCCGGAACGTAAACCGACTTTTCCTACAGAAACACGGGGACTTACATGTAAACCCAGCACAGCTTTAATCGTTCCACCAAAAGATTCCAGAATCCCGGATTCCAAAACCTGAATCGCTCCGCCAGGAATCTTTTCCTCAGCAGGCTGAAATAGCAGAACAATTTTACCGGAAAACTCCGTTTTATAATCATTTAATATGGACGCCGCCCCCAATAGATTAGCCGTATGAAAATCATGGCCACAAGCATGCATGACACCACTATTCTTCGATTTATATCCCACATCATTTTGCTCGTCTATCGGTAAAGCATCAATATCTGCCCGTAACACCACAATATCATCACTCGCCGATTTTTGACCGGTTAGCACAGCCACAACACCTGTTTGAGCGACAATCTCAAATGGTATACCCAATTCCCCGAGTTGTTGCTGAATATAGGCGCTTGTCTCGTATTCTTGAAAGGACAATTCAGGATGCTGATGGATATGTCGGCGTATTGCAACGATTTTCGGAAAAATGGTCTCTATCTTGGTATTTAATTCTTTCAGTATTGGCTCGATCATCTGGATAAGTTTTAAAAGTTTAACACTTCAACAAGTTAAGCTAAAAATAACGTACATAAAAATAGAGCACCAATACCGTTATAATTATCCACCATACCGTCGGATTTCGAAATCCACGGTAAGCGGCTTTATCCTGAACCGGTACCTGAAAAGAATCGCCGGTCAACACAAGATTTTTTAACCTTGCTTCTGAGACCGCAGGTGTCAACAAACTGACTACTGCGCAAGCAATCATACAAGTCCAGAATACAATACCTGTTCTATTAAAAAACGGCATTTCAGGTAAGGCGTATTCCAAAAGTAAAGAAAGCGGAATTGTCAGTAAACCTGCTGTCAAAGCACCCTGCGATGTGGTTCTTTTCCAAAAAACCCCCATTAAAAACATTGTTGCAATGCCTGGCGTAAAAAGACCGTATAGATTCATCAAATAAAGGAAAACTGGTTTATCCGAATAACTGATCAATACAACCGCACTTATGATTCCGAGCACGATAATAGCGACTCCGGCGCGCTTACCAAAACGGACTGCTTCGTAGTCACTTGCATTTTTATTAATATACTGGCTGTAGATATCGACGGTCAGAATTGTTGTACAGGAATTGATCGCTCCTGAAATATGGGACATGATGGCCGAAATTAACCCTGCCATCACCAAGCCAACCAAACCTTTGGGCAATAAGGTTTCCACGAGTGTCGCAAACAGTAAATCGGGCTGATCGAGATGCGGTAGGAATTTTGGAGCCACCAATGCCGGAATAGTAATAATCAAGGGAACCAAAAATTTAAGATAGTCACCAAAGATGACCCCCATGCGCCCATGCCATTCATTTTTTGCAGCCAATACGCGCTGCACAATAAATTGGTTCGTAGCGCAATAAAACACGCTGATACACAACAGTCCGCCTAAATACATCGTCCAGGGAAAGTCAGGATCAGATGCGGGATAAAACATTTTCCAATCCTTGGAGGATTCTACCACAGACTGAAAACCTCCTGCCGCATCAATGGTGGCAAAAGTTAATACTATTCCGCCCAGCACCAAAATGACAAGCTGTACCATCTCCGTCCATATCACCGCTTTTAGACCGCCTAAAACGGTATATAAACCGGTCAAAATTGCCATTCCAAAAATACTGTATAAAATAGGAATGCCGAATAAAGCGTGCAGCGACAGACCGCCCAAATAAAGAACGGCGCCAATCTCCACAAAAACATAGGTAAACAGGATCAAAATAGCGTACAACACGCGGGTAGCGTTGCCGTATCTTTTTTCGAGGTACTCAGGAATCGTATAGAAACCGTTGCGGATATAAAAAGGGAGAAATATCCATAACAATGCATTAAAACCGATGAGAATCGCTCCCCATTCCAGGGTGATCGCCACAAAACCGCGACTATAAGCGGCCCCCATAGCGCCAACGAGATGATGACTGCTGATATTTGCGGCGATGATACTTCCGCCAATTATCCACCAGGGCAGCTTATCACCCGCAAGAAAATAATCCCGCTTCGAGGCGGAGTTTTTTTTCGAAGCGTATAAGCCCAATACCACTATACCAATAATATATACGGCAAAAATAACGACATCAATCCAATCGAGTTTCATCGGTCAATAATGTTTGAATTCCTAATTTAGTTTGTTCAATAAGTATTTCAAGACCGCCGCTGGCATAGGGGCTTTGCCACACAGCATAAATATCCTTATCATAAAGCTCCTTCGGTGCGAGATACCCCACATAGCCATTCGCGATATTGATAAAAACGATCGTATGATCTGGAAATTGGGCTCTCACTTCGATTTGATAACAGGAATAGGCTTCGTTGGCCTGCGCCACCAACACGGCATCGCCCATTTTCCAGATCCACACCGGAATAATAGCTTCCTGTTGATCTCCAATGGATTTACGGGTATTATATTTCCGCCAAAGGCGATCTTTCATAACACGATCCGTACAGCGTTCGTATTCACTCAAAATTGCTTCGGGACTAGGCAGTTTTTTGTAAGGCACTTTAACAGCTAATACCCTTTGCTTAAAATCGATTGGAGCGGTCTGTTCCCGAAATCCCCAACAGGCCAGTGGAGCCCCCGAAATCAAGGATTCCTTAAAAACCCAGTTTTTATGACTATGCTGTTCCTGGGCCAGCGTCGCGAGAACAGCATAACCCAACTGCTTTCCGTTAGCTTCGACCAGTGCTGGATCCTTTACATACTGTCTCCGTGGAGCTAAATCACCTGATGCGCCCTGTAAAAAAAGACAAGGCACGGATAACGAGCGCTCTACAGTATTTCGCATTTCGCCCACAAAATCAGGCGAGAGCAGATCATTCTCGTGAGCAAAGCTTGTTGGGTGGCAGGCATAATTACAAATAACCGCTTTCAAGCTTTCAGTTTCATCATACAGCCGTCCGACCAACAAGGTTGTATCTGCTGCTTTCAATGGATTGTAACCAATCAAATAATGAGAATCTACCTCCAGATCGCGGTTGCTGGCCAAATCGCATACACCATAGTTCCAGGTTAAACTTCCCTTAAATAGCCCATTTTGTGCCATTTCAACACAAGATATCGCCTGTTGTTTGAGGAATTCAAGGTACGGCAAAATCAGTTCACCTCCAGGTTGCGCTGCATCTGCCGAACAGATACTAGGCCCCGCATGAGTATGCGATAGCGCAAAAATCAGCTGCGATTCAGCCAGATTGAAATGACTGAGCAATGCTAATCGTAAATTTTGTTCATCAGCGGCATTTTTCCACCAGCCTAAATCAGCGGTTAACAGAATTGCAGGCAAGCCATCGCAGGATTTCATATATAGACAATGCATCATCAAAGGCTGATGAACAGCCGTTGCCCGGTCAAATGCAGCCGCCCCCCAATTACGGGAATAGATGCCGATCGGAGGAGTAATATCACATTGGCTAAGTCCAAATCGTCCGTACAAACTACCCGTCGTTTCTTTCAAGAGGTCTTTCTGTTTCATACACTAAGGTCTAATCAAAGACAGTCCACCATCCATTACAATTGCGGTACCAGTCATATGTTTACAATTGTCCGAACAGATCCATAGCACCTGTTTAGCAACCTCTTCGGCTTCTATAATCTGACCAAGTGGCACCACAGCCTTTGCTTTCATTTGAAGTTCGGCGTTTGATGACCAAACCACTTTGCTCAACCCGGCATTGACATAACCTGGTGCAATCTCGTTGACACGAATTCCGTATGCTGCATATTCAAGAGCCATGGCCTGGCAAAGCATCCGCAGGCCCGCCTTAGAGACACTATAGGCCGGTAAATTTTGATGTACGGCATGTGCAGCCCAGCTACCCATAAAAATGATCGAGCCCGCAAGCTCAGTCTCCACAAATGACTTCGCACAGGCATTCGCCAGGAAGAATGAACCGTCGAGATTAACGGCCATTTCATTCTTCCATTCCTCGTTGCTTAACGTGCTGAAGTCTTTAATAGTGACACATGCGGCATTCGCGATACAGATGGATATTGCGCCCAACTCCTGCCTTATGCGTTTCACCCAGGCGTCCACCTGCCTGGCGTCTGCAACATCGACCTGATCATAAAACAAACGTGCTCCAGCATCATCCAACAAGGGCCACTGCGCTCTCGCCGCCTGTGGTTCAAACCGATCCGAGATGCATACAATTGCCTGCTGGGTCAAAAATGCTTCAGCCATAGCCCTTCCGATATCACCAAGTCCCCCACTGATCAATACGACTTTATTCTTATATTCCTCCATGATCGCTATTTTTAGACTACCAATCCCCTACACTACCGTCTTTATAGAAGGTTCGCTGCAATATTTCCTGTTGAAAAGGATGCTTCTTTACCTCTTCTTCATTAATTTCAATACCCAAACCGGCGCGCTTATTCGGCAGAACAATCCGCCCTTTCTCTTGAACTGTAAACCCTTCGGTAACCACGTCCTGGCGCCATTCAACGTCCTTATGCACACTTTCGCAAATAATATAGGATGGTGTTGCAAATCCCAGCTCAATGGAGGCGGCCGTACTCACAGGTCCCTGCGGGTTATGTGGCGCCATAGATACACGGTAAGCATCAGCCAAAGCTGCGATCTTACGCGCTTCAGAGAGACCGCCACAATGGGTAATATCAGGTTGAATCACACTCACTGCCCGCTTCTCGAGCATATCCCGAAATGCATGCACTCCGATCAAACGTTCGCCTGACGCAATAGGTGTCGTCACTGCCCGTTGAATCAAGGCAATATCTTCCATGGTTTCTGGCCAACATGGCTCTTCAAAGAAATACAGGCCATATGGCTCCAATGCTTTCGCAAATTGCATCCCCATACGTGGGCTTGGCCGCGCATGGCAATCCACCATAATATCAATATCGTCGCCAACAGCGTCACGCATGGCCTTCACGCAAGCTTCAGCATATTTAATTGGACGGAGACCTTCCAACGACATGGTCTCTGGGACAGCCATCGATTTAAAAGCGGTAAAACCCTCATCAACAGCTTTCAGCGCAAGATCACCAAACCGCTTGGCATCATCCGGAGCAGTCTCATAAAAATCCTCCATGCGACCTCCACCTAAATGACAATACAAACGGATATAATCACGCACACGGCCTCCCCACAGCTCGTGACAAGGGACATTGTGAATTTTACCTAGAATATCCCATAAGGCGATGTCAATACCACTGATGGCCGTGCCACGAACGATCCCGTTTCCATGCCAGAAGTGTTGTCTATACATCATCTGCCACAGGTATTCAATACGACGCGGATCTTCACCGATCAACAATTGAGAAATATCTTTGATTGCTCCGACCACACTTTGCGTATGCCATTCCAAGGTGGCTTCGCCCCAGCCCCAAAGTCCGGGCTGATCGGTAATAATTTTGACAAAAATCCAATTTCGCATGCGCGCATGGCACACAAAGGTTTCAATAGCGGTTATTTTCATAGTTAGGGTTTACAAACTTTTTATTACGCGTTCAGTTGCTTCTAAAGTCCGATCAATATCATCCTCCGTATGCGCAAAGGAGATACTGCCTTGTTTAATTGGTGCCGGGAAATTGAAAATCCCCTCCTTAATAAGCTTTTTACGATATTGGGTATCCAGTTCAAAGTTGTGGTTATCCAAAATATCATGAAAATTGACTGGCGCATGGTCCATAAAATATGTACAGAAGGCAGATCCTTGACGTGCGACATAAAATGGTACGCCTAATTTAGGAAATATTTCGTTATATCCCTGTTCCAAACGCGCACCAAGTGCTTCTACGTGCTCATAAACTCGATGCTCCGAGCTGCCTAATTTTTTCAATGTTGCAATTGCAGCGGCAGTCGTTAAAGGAAAAGCATTAAAAGTACCGGCAATCATCACCCGCTTCGACTTATCAGGATCTACAAAGTAATCCATGTATTTTTTCTTTCCTGCAATAACACCCAATGGGTAGCCGTTTGCAACCGCCTTTCCGAAAGTTGAAAGATCCGGCTGAATACCACAGATCGACTGATAGCCCCCCAGCGCATGTCTAAATCCAGTTTTCACTTCATCAAAGATCAACAGAAACCCATGCTCGTCCGCCATCTTGCGTAAGCCTTCCAGGTAACCTTCCTTTGGCTTTACAATACCGATATTCTGAAGAATAGGCTCCAACAAAATACAGGCAACATCATATTTTTGAACCACATACAGCACACTTTCCAAATCGTTATAGTTGACAATGTGGACTAAATCGCTGTGATTTTTGGGAACGCCAGCACTTAATGAATCGAATGGATATTCTCCCGGACTTTGATATGAGCCAACATCTGCACGTTGACTGATCACATTGCAGGCCACATCGTTATGCCAGCCATTGTAGCCCCCCTGCATAACAATCACATGATCACGCCCTGTTACTGCACGGGCAATACGGATCGCATGGTAAGTCGCTTCCGATCCTGTAGTTGTAATCTGCACACTCTCTACCGACGGAACAGACTGACAAAAAAGCTCCGCAAACTCACCTTCCAGTAACGTTGGCCCAGCCCCCATCAATACCTGCTGCTCCTGCAATGTCTGTAACACTGCGGCGTTCACATCAGGATCATTATGCCCCAAAAAGGATGCAGCAAATCCAGCCTGATAATCGATGTAGCTGTTCCCGTCAATATCTTCGACCAAACTACCATTCCCTTTGACGAAGCAGATATTCGGATCTGACTTCCGATTTAACGATACCACTCCACCAGGTATCCATCTTGCATTCTCCCGCAGTATCGCGGCTGATTTTTCATTTTCTTGCATGCCTATTAAAAGTTTTGCTATTTGTTATTGTTATAATTGGGCGATCACCGCCACACATGTTGCAGTCATCAATAATTTGTATTTTAATACACCTTATTTTATGTATACCAAATTACAATATTTTTGTATACATTTAAAATAAATTTTAAAATTTTTAAAAATGAATATTCTCATTGAAGGACTTCTTTTTCCAGAAGGCCCCACTTTCGACCGGGAGGGTGGTATATGGCTTGTGGAGAAAGAAGCAGGAAACTTGATCTATTACAAAGACAATCAGTATAGCAGAATAGCTGTGAATGGACATCCCAACGGAATTGCAATCGATAAAAACGGGATAATATGGTTTTGCGACTCACAACAAAACAGCATCCGTTGCTATGATCCCTTCGACAAAACCACGACGACAATAGTCACGGAAATCGCAGGAAAGCCATTAAAAATGCCCAACGACTTATGTTTTGATACCGAAGGGAACCTACTATTCTCCTGTCCGGGAAGTGACCTAGAAGATGGCACAGGTTACATCTGCTGTCTACATAAACATGGTGCGCTTACGAAGATCCACACAGGCCTTTTTTACCCAAACGGATTGGCCTTTGCAGCAGACAACTGCACACTTTTTGTCGCTGAAACAGGCACAAAATGGCTCTGGAAAATGCACTGGAACAGCTTGACACAACAGGTGGAAAACATCGAAAAATTCATAGAAACAGGCGGTAGTATCGGTCCGGACGGCATAGCTCTCACGCAGGACAATTATCTTTTTGCAGCGATTTATGGATCGCAACATATCCTATGCATTGATACCAAAAACAAGACGACCGAGAAAATACCTACGCCGGGGAAGAATCCAACAAATTGTGCTTTAGACCCAAAAGGCATTCAGGGACTTATGATTACAGAAGCTGAAAAAGGGCAATTGTTGCAGTGGGACAGCACAAAAAAGGGTCTATTGTAAACAATAGACCCATTATAAAAATCCAAAAAAATATTAAACCAGTTCCAAGGCTTCTTGCTCGCCCCGATCCAGATGATGAACCAAAGTGGTATAAGCTTTATTCCAGTCATCCGCTTTCAGCGCATCAACAATAGCCCGATGCTCCTTCTCCGTATCCAGGTAATCTTCCATCTGCCCCATAATAGCCCCAAGCTTCATATGGAATAAGGGGATGTTACTATTCTTGTAAATAGCAATCAACCTTGAATTGCAAGTTCCCTCAATAATACGCTCATGAAAACGAACATCCGCCTCGCAAGCACCCCCATAATAACCTTTACTGACCATGTCAGAAAAATCGTTGCAGATCAGTTCCAAATCTTCGATAAGCTCTTTACTTTTCTTTGAAAACAGAATCTTTAATGCACCTATCTCCAACAGCTCACGCAGCTCACGAATATCCTTCACATCTTCGACCGTCATTTTCTTCACAAAACAGCCACCTTTTTCACCAAACTCAACCAGACTCTCCCCTGCTAAACGCATAAAAGCCTCACGAACAGCCACTCTACTCACCGCCATCTTATCCGCCCAAGCACTTTCCACCAATCTTGCCCCGCCAGCCAGCTGACTGGACAAAATTTTCTTACGTACTTCTAAATAAACTTTATAGGCAAGCGAATCCTCTTTCATATTGTATACAATTTTATGCAAAAATAAGAATACAAAATCATTAAAAAAATTTAAACAATGTATTCTTTAATTAATCTTTCCCTCTTGGGCTTCATACGGCCTTCCCGGCGACAAATAAATAGTTTCGGCTTTAGATTTCCAACTGGTGGTATGATTTCCTTTCAGGACATTTATATTAAAGCTACTATTTTTTAATGAACTTTTCATATTCCAGAAACCATCTTTCAAACCGACCACAACAACTTCATACTGTTGATCTCCCGGCACCACAAATTCAATGGGCTCATCAAGATATTGATTTGGTTTGGCCACCACCAGTAGACGATCAGCCACTCTTATGAGGTAATAATTCGCTTTTTCCTCCGAATACACCGGTAATTTTGAAGAGCCACTCTCTGTCATCTGAAAAACCGAAGCGTAACTGGCCTGATCACTTTCCTGCTTGGGTGAAACCATAATCCGTGTTCCCCTAGCCTCCGGCCAAGGAGACTTGACCTGATAAAGATCACCAAAAACAAAAGCAGTCGAATCACCCGAATACAATTTCACTGCACACTCTTTTAACTGTGGCTTCAGCAAATCAACATAAGTAGAACCGGCTGCGTTTTTAAATTTACTAGTTAACACAAAACCTGTTTCACTTCGTACCGGCTTTTCAAGCGTATTGATCTGCCAATAGGGTTCGAATTTCTTATCATTGGTCTTAAGCTCATCCAATAAGACAATGACAGCAGGCACATCCTTTCTCTTCAAATTCAAAAACAGGAAACTTTTTGCATAGGATTTTACTTTAGCTGTATATGCCGCCGTTAGATCCATATTGAAATAGCTATAGCTCGGCTGAATGGGATCGTTACCAAATGCGGATGCCCTGATCTCTCCCGTATGGTACCAGGAATCATTTAACACCTCGTCAACCGTGCGCGGAAAACGCTGACTAAACCGAGTCCCACCATCATTTGTTTTGGTCCTGAATAAAAGCGGTTCCGCAGGATCACGCACCAACAGCATGCTGTGTGCAACCGAACGCTTATTAAAGTTAAAATCATAAGGGGAACCATACGAAAGATACAAACCAAGATCACCAACCTGAATACCATGATGATAAATCTGCAGTGCACCTGCATCGGCATGCTGATGATTGCCAAAATGATAACCGCCACCTTTAATTTCTGCAACCACATCGGAACTTCCGTTCTCTTCGCTCCAGCCTGTCCGGGCAACCATAGACCCTAAAATAGGTCCAAAATCTTTCGTCAACGGCATTTTCTGGCGATCAAAATCAGGCTTCAATTTTGGATCATCCAAGAGGAGAAACAAGATTGGATTGTCGGGCAAACCGCCCTGTTTGACAAACTCAGCCTTAATTACCGGATTGCCTGAATAGGCATAACAAAGCAGCATGGTCTGTGGATTTTTCCAATAAAAATCAGCACTGCTGTTGTACTTTACATTGAACATATCGCCGTCGCGTAACATTTTTCCATCAGGCGTGCGCATATACAGCCAATAATAGGGCATATTCTTGATATTATCGTCAAAAACCGGATAACCGAGCATGCGATAATACAACCAGGCTCCATGCATTTCCCACCCAAAACGATAGCCACCGTAATCAACACCTTGATTATGGCGCGGAGACTGATACTCAAACTTGCGCATGGGCACCAACTCTTCCAAAATAGAATACGAAGTATACTTGTAAGGTACCGGATCCTCGTCATATAAAGCAATACTCATTGCCAGCAGATCGCGCGACACCTGCGCCTCATTCCCATGCCCATTGATAATACTTTCGATACCAAAAAAGGGAGGCCAGCCAATTTCCATATCTTGCGCCAGACGCATCATATTTTTATGCAGACTGGTCTTAAGGTGCACATCCAATAATGCGTAGCACCAGTCATACACCAGTGCACCCGTATAAATTGCACGTCCCAACTCGCGTGTAATATCACCATAGGAAACATTCCCGAACTCCAACATCGTCAAGTATTGATCGGCCAGCCTGACCGCTTCCCTGCCTATTTTTTCGTCACCGGACATGAGGTAATAAAACGCTTTTGATTCAATAGCACGTTCGAGCTTTTCATCGTAAAACATTTCCTTATTCGAATCAAAAACAAATTGAACAGGTTGTTGCGCAAGTGTTTTCACTTTCCCCCAAGCTTCCAGATGCTCCGCTTCTTCCAACCGCCCTTTAACGACCGGCAAAGACTCGTTGTTAACCCATAGTCTCGGGTGACCTGCGGGCGGAACAATCTTTGGTTTATAGTTTTCTGCTACAGCTGGTGCAACCGGAGGCACAAAGGCATTAATCGAAACAGCTTTCATCTTAAAATAAGCGGGCAATCGCATGCCCACCGTCTGCTTCCCTTTCTCAAAATAAAATTTACCAAGATCTTGCTTCGCACCTTTAAAACTATCAAATACAATTCTTTTGGTCGATCGTGCAGCGCGAACATCAATACTCGCGTACAGCGTCATCATACCTGTTTTATCTGCAGCCTTAATTTTATCCAAATCGGTAACCTCACCTTCAGAAACCAAGGTATAGACACCTGCTGTCGGAACATCCACCTGCACCCGTAGGCGCTGTCCATTTCCTTTTATTGAAGTAACCTTTGCCTGTTGTCCATAGGAGGTTCCAAGGATCGCTATAAAAGCGACCCCCAGCATAGTACCTTTAACTTTTAGCCATATCCTTACACCCATATCCTTATTTTACTTGCAGCCTTTTTACACTGATCTTCATTTCTTTCGTGGTATTATTGACGCTATTTACATATACATAAGCATTGTATTTGCCATCAGCCGTTTGTACCCATATCCCGGATTCAGCTTTTAGATTAATCGCAAAATCTGGCGCATCAACAAACGATTTATCTTTCAAATCCACATCGTCCACAAATACACTGTATTGCAATCGCGCCAGTTGCTGGTCGCGCACCGTCCAAGCCTTCACGATCTTCGTTTTATTTGTCAACCCTACAGGTAAGGTGAAGCTCGGCAAATAGCCAGCATCCGTCGTGGGAGCAACCAAAGAATGTGCATAAGTCACCGTTGGCAATGCCCGGTACAAATAGACCAAATCAATCTTATCCGGGTTTGCTGCCGCTTCGGTAGCAGTATACCATTTTAGGTCGGCCACAGAAAAAAAGCAGGCCGCGCCGTCTTTTCCGATCAAGTCCAAAGCCATATCCATATTACGAATCGCATAAGCTTCGGTCTTCAACGCAATTTCCTGCCCATTACTGGACCTCGCCCTGAACGTAAAAGTGACCGATTTACCTTTTGCTGCTGCCGGTATTTTGTAGCTATAACGCAGCGTTGAAGCGGAGGTATCTTTTGTAAATTTCACCTCCATGCTATTCCCATTTACTGTAGCAGGGTCGCCAACAACAACACCCACATCTGCCCCCGTACTACTGGTGTAGTACGATTTGTTTTCAAGTACAGTACCTTCATCGCCCGCAATACTGGCTTCTACAGAAATTGATGTAAGTTTCCCCTGATCCGGCAAAATCGCCGCAGCATAAGCAAAGTCCATGGTAGCCCCAACCACATTTGGTCCTAAAGAGCGCTTAATAATATCGTTTTGCAAACCATCTTTTGCTGTTGGAATTTCATAAGCCTCTTCTTTACAGGAACCGAACAACAAGAGCCCAAATCCGATGGACAACAGCCCTATTTTTAAATAATTTGTTTTCATCAGCTTACTTATTTTTGTACTGTCAAATAAACTTTATACGTCTTACGAACCTTTCTATTTCCAGACACGACAGTCCATTCACGTGGCGTATCCAAATTGGAAAAATCTTGTTTTCCTAAAATCTTAGGATCTAACACCGCATCGGTGACCAATGAAAATTGTGGGTATAGATTTTTCAAATCCGTACCAAAGAGCACCTCCACTTTTATGGTTTGCTCAACGGTATCCACCAACGCAGCTTTTGTACGTACCGTCTGAAAATCGGCGCCCAACAGTTCAAAACTACTGACATAACATTCCGACCTGGTCGTGATCAACAAACCATCCTCATCCATTGGATAATCATCCTTACAACCGGACAAGCTAACGAACAGCATACCGATTAAAAATAATGTATATTTCATTTTATTACAGTCAAGTGTTACCATATTATTTCCAAGGTATATTTTGTGTTAAATTCGGATTCCGCGAACGTTCTGTTTCCGGAATTTGATAGATATAACACTTTTGATAAGTCAATTCAGACTCATTGAAGAAAAAGCGTTCCCAATTATTTCCAAAACTATCCTGGAACCATTTTCCATCACCATAAGGTTTGCCAAACACTGTTTCCAGTTTACGCCATCTCCTCAAGTCAAATGCGCGCTGCCCTTCGCCAAACAACTCAACAATTCTTTCCTGCTCTATGGCATCGAAAAATGCATCACGAGACGAGGTTTTAGCTCCAGCAAGCGCAGGTAGGTTACCACGACGCCTAACCTTATTAACCAAATCAATTGCGTCCGCCTGTGGACCACCAATCTCATTGGTCGCTTCAGCATACATCAGGTATACGTCAGCAATGCGCATCAAAGGCCAATTGTAATTTCCATCACTACGTGCCACACCACCATAATTGCGCACAAATTTACGCGATTGCAATCCCGAGAGATTTGTGGTATTATCGGTAAAGGAAGTTTTGTAGGAGACACCGTTAACCGTCACCGCAGCTCCCCAAGTTTTGTAGATAAAGGGAATATAACCTGTGGTCTCCGTAGGGCTCATACTCATAATCAATTCGTAATCCCACAACAAAGTCGCTTTCATGCGATAATCGCGGTTACGGTACGACTCAGGGTTCACCGCTGAATTTGCCGTAGTACGTGCTGCAGGATTTTTCACCGGATCTAGCTGAACCATCTTTGGTAAGAAATCTCCTGTAATGGTAGATTGGTAACGATCGGCCAATTCATAGCGCGGAATCGCCTGATTCTGTCCTAAAGACACCAATGGCCCCGTCCATACCCGCTGATATTCCTCACTTTGTTTTGTTCCCACACCGCCATGGGTAAGCACCATGACCATTTCCTCATCTTGGCTCAAGTTGCCGGTAGAAGGTATAAACATGTAGTAATAATTTGGGAGCACATCAGCCTTCCCCAATTCACCCCATTGACCTGGATCACCATTTCTAAACATTTTGATGCCAAAATCATTGATTACACGTTTAAAATCAGCAGCGGCCGCAGTATATGCCGTTTTAGCCTCTGTAGCAGATTGTACAAATCCATCCAATTCAGGCCATCCGTTTTTCTTCCACGAACCCCAATACAATTGAAACTTACCACGAAAGGCCAATGCAGCAGGCTTACCGGCACGACCAATTGCAGACCCCTTTTTGGGCAATTTGTCCACCGCATAGTTCAAATCAGCCATAATAGAATCTTTCAGCTGTGCAATAGGCATTCTCCGCACCGTATCAGCCTCTGCGGGAGCTGGTGCCGATTTATAAAAATAAGGCACATCACCCCATAGGGAAATCAATCTAAAGTATGCAATGGCGCGCAACAACTTGGCCTCCGCCACGATAATTTCCAGGGTTTGTTTTACAGCATCAGTTTTTGCTACGGGCAACAAACGCGTATTGGTATTTTCGATCACAAAGTTAGAACTGAATATAGATCCATACAATGCTCTATACATTGCCGATGCACCGGAGCCATAATTCATCGGACTATTGACCGTTAATGAAATAGGTGCCGCACCAGTATTGTACATTTTAAGGAAATCTCCATGTCCATCGAAATGATAGTCGCGATCAAAACAAGGCCTAAATATGGAATAGTTCGCCATTAACGCAGCAAGCGCGTCATTTTCGTCCACCCAGAACGTTTCGGAGCTTGGCGTTGTTGTTGGATTCTGATTCAACAAATCTTTGCGACATGCGGACAAACCAAGAAGCAGCAAAGAAGAAATAAACAATATGTTATATATCGATTTCATAAGTTCAAATATTATAAGTCAACATTCAGTCCAACCACAAAACTCTTCGTCATCGGATAAGCATCATTGGTATAGGTACTTTTCTCCGGATCTAAGCCTTTAAAACTTGTCAATACCGCTAAATTATCGACCGAACCAAATACACGTAACTTCTGGATGCCCAGCTTCATCAGTAATTCTTTCTTAAAAGTATAGCCAAGCTGCAGATTTTTCACCCTTAAATAAGACATGTTTTGCAGCCAAAATGTGCTCAAATACGCATTTGGACTCGTTGATCCTAATGTACTTGGAAGCAACTTAGGATAATCAGCATCGCGATTGTCCAGGCTCCACATATTATTCCACTGGTCCTCAGTAATAGCCTGATTTGCCGTTCCTAAAAAGTTCGAATTCGCTTTGTTCATCCAAAATTCCTTTCTTCCTGTGGCAGCCTGCAACAGGAAAGAAAAATCAAAACCTTTGTAGTCCACCGAACCTCTAAATCCGTAATTCACCTTTGGTCTACCCAGTTGATAAGCTGGATATGCTACACGGTCATTCGCATCCAATTTGCCATCACCATTGACATCTTTCAACAAAATATCTCCCGGGGAAGCGCCCTGAGGAACAGCATTATAGACATCCTGCCAAGACTGAGCAATGCCCAACGATTCGAAAGCATAGATAAAATTATAAGGCATATCAATAAATACCGAACCTCTTTGCAACTGCTCATTCCAGGACAGCAGCTTGTTCTTGTTATACCCAACATTAAAGTTCAGCATGTAACCCACATCGCCCTTTCGGTCATTCCAGGTAACATTTGCTTCCAGCCCTTTATTCATCATATCACCAATATTACGTCGGGGGGCAGTGAATAAACCCGTCAGATGCATAGATACATCCGAAGGCCTGTTCATACCAATCGTCTTTCTTTCGTAATAATCCAGCTCCGCAGTCAGTTTATTTTTAAAGAATCCAAGATCCAAACCAAAATTAAACACACGTGTCTTTTCCCAGGTAAGGTCATAGTTGATCAGTTTCTTATTGATCAACCCTTTGACAACAGACCCTGTTCCTGTACTATTGTCAATCAAATAATAAGGACTAGAGACCAAAGATTGCTTCTGCTCATACAATCCGACACCACTATTATTCCCCAAAGAACCATAAGAAGCTCTAAATTTGGCCGAACTCATCCTGATCTTTTCCTTAAATGCCGACATAAATACCTCGTCTGAAATCCGCCAGCCCACTGCCGCTGATGGAAAAAAGCCATATTGATCACCCGGCAAGAAACGTGATGAACCATCTACCCGGAAGTTCCCTTCAAACATATACTTTCCGAAGGCCGTATAATTTAATCGTCCAATATAAGAACGCAAACCTTCTGCCGATGATGATCCCGACACATTTTGCACGTCTTCAGAAGCGCCATCAATTTCATGTAAACTAGGATGCAAACGATCTAAGCGACTACCTGCCAAAACACGATTGTTCCAATATTCTTCTGAATACACGGCCAAAGCAGAGAAATTATGGTTAGCGCCAAACTTATGATCGTAACTCAATTTGAAGTTCAGCTGGGTTTTGTAATTGTTTCGGTCTGTATTATATATCCCATCATTTGTCGGCACAAGATCCCGGATAGACAATCCCGTCCGGATGTTATATAATTTTGTCGGCATATCTGCCTTCCATTGAAAACGCGTATCATAATTTAGGGCATAATCCACTTTAGCCTCAAATCCTTTAAATGGCTTCCAGTTTAAATAACCATTCACCAAAGCCTGCTTTTGATTCATGTGGTTTTGGTTGCGCGTCATGTAATCTGCATAAATATTATTGGCCTGCGGACTTTCATTGTAAGACATTGCACCGCCATAAAAACCGGTAATAGGATCATAAGGCAATATACCTGCTGGTGAGGTAAACAGATCCATCCCACTTGTCGAGTTGGCAGTCATACCGTCTTCGTAGTTATAACGGTAATCGGACCAGTTTCCGGAGAACCGCACTCCAGCACCGATGGTGTTGGTTACTTTGGTTTCGAAGTTAAATGCAGCATTATAACGTTTAAAATCATTATTGATCTGTATCCCCTTCTCATCCAGCATACCGACAGACAAATAGTAATTATTATTTTCAGTCCCCCCATTAATGGAAACATTATAATTCCCACTTTGACCATTGCGGAGAATAACATCCCACCAATCGGTACTTGGATATAATCTCGGGTCGATCATACTCAATGCCAACCATTCGTCGATGGTTCCATTCTTAAAATTGAATGCAGATGCGGCCGTATTATAGGCCTGTGCCCTTTGAGTAGCCGTCATCGCTTTTGCATAATTATTGACAAAATCAAAAGAGCGGGTAGGTTTCACCAGCGATTTGTTGGCACTAAAGGAAATAGCCGTCCTACTGTTTCTTTTACCAGACTTTGTCGTGATCAATACAACCCCATTGGCCGCTCTGGAACCGTATACTGCAGCGGAAGAAGCATCTTTTAGTACGGTCACACTTTCAATATCATTCACATTCACACGATTCATATTGACATCGGGCATTCCATCAACCACGATCAGCGGTCCAGCACTGTTGACCGTCCCCAATCCCCGAATCAAAAGATCCGCTGCATTATTTCCGGCCATTCCGGAGTTTTGACTTACGGCCAAACCAGGAATAACACCTTGCAATGCCTGCGAGGCATTGGAAAGACCCCGACTCGAGGTCGATTGATCAAAATTGACACTGGCCACAGCACCAGTCAAGTTGCCTTTTTTCTGCTTACCATACCCCACCACAACAACCTCATCCAGTGCATTTTCGCTCGCATCAAGCACCAAAGCCTGCACATCTTTCCCCGACACCACTTTTGTATTAAAACCGATTAACCGAAATTGAATCTGATCGGAAACGGACCCCGTTAATTTAAAACGACCTTCTTGATCCGTAACGGTAACAGTTGCATTTTTAAGGTTACGCACTTCTACACCGGACAGTGGCTGCCCTTTGGCGTCCAGCACCTGCCCGACAAGCTGCTGCTGAAATTTAGCTAAACCCGACGAAGGGTTTAAAACATCCGAGATCGGAATCTTTCCATTGTTAAGGGAAGAAGGTACATTTGCCAATGCAGCCATCGAAATAAAAGGTAGCCCCACCAAAAGGCAACTCCTGTTTATTACATCCCGGATTTTAATCTGCTTTAGTATCATGAATACTCAGGTTAAAGTGGTTAAATAAATGATTTATAAGCTCTTTAGTTTATTGGTATTTTTTCAGGAAACATAACGCTCGACCCTAATATGGTCTAAATTGTATTTCCATCGCTATCATAGTGAATACAATAATATATATTTTTTGTATACAATTCAATATTTTTTTTACTTTTTTACAAAAATAGGCTGGCTAACAAGTTCGTGACAATTCCACAACACCGCTCTTTTAGCTGTGTAATTATAAACTAAATCGTATTTAGCCTAGGCTGATAAAATATTTTTGTATACAATTTTACTTATTTTTTGTATATTTATTTTTATTCAACTACATTTGACTAACCAAATAAATCAAAGGAATAACCGTAGATCCTATATGAAAAAACAAACCTATATTTGGCTTGTATCGCTGATCCCGCTACTATCCTCCTGTTCTTCCGAGACGGAAAGGGAAAGTAAGCCAATAAATAACATCCAACTGGAGCACAGCATACTATCGCTATCAAAAGAAGCTACAAAACTCCATGTGCCATGGGATTTACAATATGACCGGATCAACGATGCCATTCTGTTTTCTGAAATTGGAGGAAGTATACGAAAACTGGATACTAAAACAAAAGCTGTTACTTTAGTGGACAGCCTCACCGACGTTTACCACCAGCGCACGTTGGGACTATTGGGAATGGCACTGTATCAACCCGAACAGCAACAGGCCTATCTTTACCTTTCTTACACCAGCAAAAAGGACAGTCTCATTTTCTCCAACTTATACCGCTACGATTATAGTCCGGTGGGCAAGTTGTCAAACCCAAAATTGCTTTTACAGATTCCTGGAAACACCGGACACAACGGTTCGAGGGTTATTGTTTCGACAGACAAAAAAGTATATTGGGCTACAGGAGATGCAGCAAGTGATACCTTTGCGCAAGACAGCACCTCATTAAATGGCAAAATCTTACGCCTCAATCTCGACGGGAGCATCCCAAAAGACAATCCAATTGCAAACAGCTATGTCTATGCATGGGGATTTCGGAACATGCAGGGACTTACCCATGATGCAAAAGGCTTAATTTACACATCCGAACATGGCGATGCCATCGAGGATGAAATTAACCTGATCCAACCCCTAAAAAATTATGGCTGGCCGCAGATCGAAGGTATGATTGATACGGAAAAGGAAAAAACTATTGCCAAAAACTCCCCAAGACAGGAGCCTATTAAATCGTGGACTCCGGTCGTTGCACCATCCGGTATGGCGTATTACAGTTCCAATGTTATCCCTGAATGGCAACATAGTCTATTGCTCGCGACTTTAAAAAATCAGTCTTTACGTATCCTAAAATTATCCGCCGATGGTCAACAGATCATCGATGAGAAGATCCTATTCAAAGATCAACTTGGCCGGCTAAGATCCGTATTGACCTTACCCAATGGAGACATTTACTTCTGTTCAAGCAACCGTGACTGGAATCCGCAAAGGGGATTTCCAAAACCCGATGACGATGTGATCTATCGTCTCCGTATTACCGATAAAGCCTCTGCACCAATGATTAAACCCCTTGCAGCCAACACGGCCAACTCCCCTGCCAAAAGTGGTCAGGCATTATACGAAGCCTATTGCGCATCTTGTCATAAAGCAGATGGAAAGGGACTTACAAATACCTTTCCCCCATTAGCCAATTCATCTCTTGTCAAAGGCGACCCAGCACCGCTATTGCAGGTTATCCTCCATGGACTGAAAGACAAAACAATAAACAACGTCAAATACGAAAGTGCAATGCCATCTTTTTCATTCCTGAAAAATGAAGAGGTCATTGAAATCACCAATTATATCCGCACACACTTTGGAAATTCTGCCCCTAAAATCAACCAACAGCATTTAACCTCATTACGATAAATTTCATGGAAAATAACCTCGAGCCAAAACCCTCTTTATTGAAAAGTTGGCTATCCATCTTGGGTCCAGGCATCATTACCGCCGCCCTGGTTTTCGGGCCCAGCAAAATGACCATCACATCAAAAATGGGTGCAGACTATGGCTTCTCTCTATTATGGGTTGTCGTCGTCGCCATCTTTTTTATGATGGTTTTCACCAATATGGCGGCACGTATCGGTATCGCGAGAGACGAATCTTTACTTGTTTTAATTCGCCAGAAATTTGGTAAAACAACATCCATCATCATTGGCCTCGGAATCTTCCTCGTTGCAACCTGTTTTCAATCGGGGAACGCGACAGGTGTCTCTATTTCCGTTTCGGAAGCAACGGGGACAAACCCCAAAATATGGATCATCGTTTTTAATGTCATCGGTATCCTACTGTTGTTCTTCAAGTCTTTCTACGCGCTATTGGAAAAGCTTATGCTTGGACTTATCATCCTGATGTTATTTGCTTTTCTTTCTACAGCCATTATGATAAAGACACCCGCACAGGACTTTTTCTTAGGTTTTATTCCCAGCATCCCACCTTCATCAGTAGGTTTGATCATCGCTTTTACGGCTTCTTGCTTTTCGATTGTGGGCGCATTTTATCAAAGTTATCTTGTTCAATCAAGAAGAAAATTATCGGCCAACAAACAACGTACTGAACGACAGATAATCGGTAGCCGAATAGGTATTATTATTCTTGGCATCATGAGTGCAGCCGTTATGGTCTGTGCGGCAAATACGCTTCATCCCCAAGGGATCAAGTTAAATTCTGCCGCTGAGATGGGCCGTGCACTGGAACCGCTTTTGGGAACCTATGCTTCACACCTCTTTTTTATCGGTCTCTTCGGTGCCTCCTTTTCCTCCTTGATCGGCAATGCCGTATTAGGCGGATCCTTACTGGGCGACACCTTTGGCTTCGGCAACGATCTCAATCACCCTAAAGTGAAACTCTTTATTTCTTTGGTCATGATTTTTGGATCTGCCATCGCGCTTATCTTCGGAAACCTTCCCTTGGAGCTTATTGTTTTTGCGCAAAGCATCACCATTTTTTTAGTTCCCTTTATTGGTATCATCCTCTTTCTGATCGCGAACGACAAAGAAATTATGGGCACGCTCAGAAACAGCCCCTTAACGCGATTATGGGCTATACTCGGACTCATATTACTCGTTTTTCTTGCTTTTAGTAATCTCTATAATTTAATCAAATAATTCAGACATGGACCATAACAATTTAGCGGAATTGGAACAGCAGCTGCTTGCACCATCATTAGATCTAATTGAAGATATAAAAAAGATACAAGGTGATATCCTTTTCCTAGGTATTGGCGGAAAAATGGGGCCAAGCATGGCAAAACTAGCCATGCGGGCTATTCAAGCTGCAGGAATAGACAAAAAGGTCATTGGTGTTTCGCGTTTTTCAACCAAGGAACTTCAACAGGAACTGGAGGATCTAGGCATAAAGACAATCGCCTGTGACCTATTGAATGAGGAAGAACTCAAAAAGATCCCGCAGATTCCGAACGTCATTTACCTCGCAGGACATAAATTCGGCACCACAGGAAATGAAGATTTTACCTGGGCGATGAATACCTATCTTCCCGGAATGGTGGCTTCTCATTTTCAAGATTCCAACATTGTTGCTTTTTCTTCGGGTAACGTACTTCCATTTGTACCGATAAGCAATGGCGGCGTTTCTGAGGAAAGAACTCCGGAGCCTGTCGGCGAATACGCGCAATCCTGTTTGGGAAGAGAGCGTATATTCGAGTATTTTTCGAAGAAAAACGGTACACCTACCCTGATCTACCGATTGAATTATGCGGTGGATTTTCGCTACGGTGTGCTCGTAGAAATTGCCAAATCGGTCAAAGGGCAGCTCCCAATAGATTTGACAACCGAAAACGTCAACGTCATCTGGCAGGGAGATGCCAACGAAATTGCCTTAAGATCATTACTGCACTGTCAGTCTCCAGCCAAAATACTGAATGTCACGGGACCGGAAATCCTTTCTACACGATGGATCGCAGAGCGTTTTGCTGAGCATTTCAACACAAGGCCGATATTTGTAAATGAACCCGCCGGAACCGCTTTACTCAACAATGCGTCCGAATGCCATCGTTTATTTGGCTATCCGAAAACAACCATACGCGAAGCGATAGACATTACTGCCAAATGGTTGACCCAAGGCGGCGAACTATGGAATAAGGACACGCATTTTCAAGAACGAAAAGGAAAATTCTAATGAAAACTTTAGACAACAAATTACAACAGTTGCTTTGGGAAGGAACGGTTATTCCGGCACACCCCCTTGCCTTAAATGAGGACCGCAGCATTGACGAGACGCATCAACGGCTCCTGACGCAATATTACATAGCCAGTGGAGCCGGTGGAATCGCCGTAGCTGTACATTCAACCCAATTTGAAATCCGTGACCCCGAGATCAACCTTTTTGAAACCGTATTGAGATGGGCTAGCGAAGAAGTCGAGAAAGCGGCACTCCAACGACCATTTATCAAAATTGCGGGCATCTGCGGTGACACAGAACAAGCTGAACAGGAGGCAACGACTGCACTTAAATACGGTTATGATATTGGACTATTGAGTATGGGCGGCCTGCAGAGCTGGACTGAAAATGCCATATTAGATCGAGTCAGAGCAATAGCAGCCATTATTCCTGTCTTTGGATTCTATCTTCAACCCGCCGTTGGTGGCCGTATTTTCTCCTATTCCTTTTGGCAGCAGTTTGCCGAAATCGACAACGTTGTCGCTATCAAATGTGCGTCGTTCAACCGCTACCAAACATTAGACGTTATGCGTGCTATAGCCAACTCCAGCCGACGAGATCAAATTGCTATGTACACGGGCAATGATGACAATATTGTCAACGATCTGATGAGCGTGTATAATTTCCCCGTAGCGGGAGAAAACGTCGCCATAGAGTTTAAAGGTGGACTATTAGGCCACTGGGCTGTTTGGACGGCAAAAGCTGTTGAACTCCTTCAGGAAATAAAAACATACAAACAGGACCCCAATAACCTCCATGCGAGTCATCTCCTGAGCAAAGCGATTGCTGTAACAGACAGCAATGCAGCTTTTTTTGACCCAGCAAATGCATTCCATGGCTGTATACCAGGCTTACATGAGGTGCTCCGCAGACAAGGCCTGATGAAAGGGACCTGGTGCCTAAACCCCAACGAAAATCTATCCATCGGACAGCAAGAAGAAATTGATCGTGTATATAAAGACTACCCAGACTTAAACGACGATGAATTTGTCAAGGAATTTTTAAAATCGAGATCCTAATAATCGCTTCCTTATAGTCGCTTCCTTTTATAATGTCTCATCACCCGGGCTAGTCATAGCTAACGAGGTGATGGGACCTTTCTTTTTGTTCCAATTCATATTTTACGAATCAATGACCGATTAGGAGAAATAGTACACTGCATGAAATGTTTGATTTTTATAACTTTGCATCATGACAACTTCCGAAAATATTATTGATTTCTATCAGCGGGTATTTCGAGAATCCAATTACCCATTTGGCTCCTCGCCCGAACAAATTTCTCATTTTAACATATTTTCACGTGAGCATTGTCCCTTAAAATCACCTTACAATAGAAAAGATTACTTCAAAATATCCCTCATGATCGGCCAGGGTCAATTGCATTATGGCGATCAATGGATCCCTATTGACCGTCCCGCACTTGTATTTTCAAGTCCGCTCGTTCCCTACTCTTGGGAAACAGACAATCCGGATCAGAAAGGATGGTTCTGTCTTTTTACGCAAAAATTCATTCAGGAAGACAAACATTATAACCATAACATTCTCGAAAGCCATTTTTTCAACCCTAGTGGTAGCCCAGTCTATTTCTTAACGAAAGAGCAGGTCGATCTTTTCGATCACATTTTTCAGCGTATGAATACCGAACTGCGCTCTGATTTTGCGTTCAAATATGAAATTATCCGGAATCAGTTACAGTTACTCGTTTTAGAAACGTTAAAACTAGCACCAAATGAGGGCATATCACCTTACCAAAATGCAAACCAGCGTATTTCCCATCTTTTCCTAGAACTTTTGGAACGTCAATTTCCGATTGACACCGAAAATTTACTTCGTTTTAAAAATGCAACGGATTACGCGCAACAGCTCAACATCCATGTCAATTCGCTAAACAGGGCTTTGAAACAAAATACAGGAAAAACTACGCAAGAACTCATCGCACTGCGCATCACACAGGAAGCAAAGGCACTCCTTCAACATAGCAGCTGGAACATCAATGAAATCGCTTATGCCTTAGGTTTTGAAGAACCGGCGAACTTCAGTAATTATTTCAAAAAACATGCTGGTGTACCACCTTTAGCCTTCCGCAATAAGTCTGTTTGATTTTCACAATAATTTGTTTGAATTCTATATCTTTCGAAACAGGCAATGATACTACTTTTGTCGACATCATATTTACATGGCCAAAGAGAAAAAAGTGGCTGGTAGCATAAACGTCCATAGAGACGGGAAATTTAAAAAATTAGAGGATGGAAAAAAACACTAAACCACAGCAATCTTTTATCCCGACGATACTAGCATTTGCACTTGTTCCGATTACGGGACTTGCCACCGACATTTATCTTCCGTCAATGCCACAAATGGCCCAGGAGCTTGGCTTGAACGAAAGCAAAATCCAGTTAACACTTTCGCTTTTTCTAATCAGTTATGGTGTTGCACAGTTCTTTACAGGGGCACTGGTTGACGCTTGGGGAAGATATCGCATCAACCTCATATCGCTTTTCCTTTTCATTGTCAGCTTTTGGATCACAGCAAGCACACACGATATTTGGGTTATTTACCTGATGCGCATCCTTCAGGGAATCTTATCGGCATTTGTGGTCATATCAAAACGAGCCTACTTTGTGGATGTCTATGAAGGCGAGCAGCGCAAACACTACCTCAGCATTATGACCATCGTCTGGTCGATCGGGCCCATTGTCGCTCCTTTTATTGGTGGCTACCTCCAAACACAATTTGGTTGGCGTTCTAACTTTATGGTTCTGGCCGTTTACAGCGCCCTACTTTTTATCCTTGAACTGATCTTCTCTGGCGAAACAATCAAACAGAAAAAACCACTCCATATCAGCTACCTGATCGGCGAATTTAAAATGATGCTTAAAAGCAATGATTTCACCTTTGGTATAGTCATGTGTGGTATATCCTACGGTCTCGTTATGTTCTACAATCTCAGCGGCCCGTTTTTTATTGAACATCAACTGGGATATAGTGCAATTACAACCGGTTATACCTCACTTATTATGGGTTTGGCTTGGATGTGTGGTGGTTTTATTGGTAAAGCCCTTATTAAAAGAGCCTTGGTTCCAAAATTGAGAATCGCCAATTTTATTCAGATCAGCCTGATTGTATGTATGCTGATCGTCTCACCTTACCTGTCAAACTTATATACATTGACATTTTTCGCATTTGCCGTACATTGCACTGCAGGATTTATTTTTAACAATTATTTCAGCTACTGTTTGGGCAGGTTTCCACTGTCTGCAGGTATCGCCGGTGGATTGGTTGGCGGAATTACCTACCTCCTTACCTCTTCACTCAGTTACATCACCGTCAGCTTGGTAAACCCTTCTTCGCAGTTTCAGATTGGATTAGGTTATGGCATATTTGCGCTGTTGGGATTGACCACTTTATACGTTATTCGTAAGCTGGTCAAAAGCGTATAAACTATGCGCTGGTTCTTCCAGCGACAGGTCAACAACAACCTGTAGCTGACCAACTACAAAACAGTTTTTAAAAGGTGAATTATTTTTAAAATAGTATTAAAAACAACTATATTTGTTGCATCATAATTTAGGTTTATAATTGGTTATTGAAGGTTTTCATTCTCCCCGTTTGAAAACCTTTTTTTTGCCTCCAAAAAAACCTTCGGTCTGCTTTTAGGGCTGCTGATGCTTACCCAATCGTGGAGACCTTTGCTTATTTTTTAATTGCTGCTTTCCTTGATACCGAATTTTTCAACATAGGTACGTGGACTCTCCTTATAGAATTTCTTAAATGTTTTGCTAAAATATTTTGGATCATTAAACCCGACCTGATAAGCCACCTCACTGATACTCAAACCAGTATCGTTCACTAAAATATAGGCTGCTTTCTTAAGACGTACCATATTAATAAATTCAACCAAATTCAGTCCCGTTTGCTGCTTAATCTTGCGGTACAAAACAGAGCGGCTCACGCCGATGGCTTTTGTAAGATCCTGCACTCCAAAATCTTCACAGCCCAGATTTTCTTCGACAACCTTCAATACCTGATCCAAGAAACGTGTTCTTTCGGGCAGATCTGTTCCTTGTGCTCCAAGAAGATAATTCTGCACAAATTTTTCCTCCAATCGTTTCCGCGTCTGTATGATGTTTGAAATTTTCTGAATGAGATGTGGCATACTGAAGGGCTTGGTAATGTAGTCATCTGTACCGATTTCAAACGCCTCTGTGATATAAGGATCAGCTGTACGGGCTGTCAAAAGAATCACAGGAATATGATTTGAACTACTATCGTTTTTAATCTGCTGCAAAAGTGTGATTCCATCACAGTTGGGCATCGTTACATCTGAAATGATAATGTCGGGCTGTCTTGCTTGTACCAATTCCAGCGCCTCAATACCATCATTAGCTTCTAAAACAATATATTTTTTCCGTAAGTTTTCACACAGAAAACAACGAAGCTCCACATTGTCCTCGGCAACAAGTATGATTGGCTTATCTTCATCCGCTGCAGAAGGCTCAATTTCTGTTTTTGTAGCATCCACATGTGGCATATCGGCATCCGCAGGGTCTGAGCATATCGTCGCTGCAGTACCGTCTAAAACCATAAGCTCTTCGACGAGGACATTCCCTTGGGGCAGGCTGATCCGAAATACTGTATTGAAGTCTGCCGGCTCCTGTGCCATATTACTTTCAACAGTGAGTTTTCCGCCGTGCAGCTGTATGATCGAACGACAGAGTGCTAAACCTATTCCGCCATTGGTAGCCGATAGGCCTTTTGCATTGGCCTGATAAAATTGTTCAAATACAAAAGGTATATCTTTGGATGGGATTCCACGCCCCGAATCCCAAACGGATACAAGCAGTTTCTCCAACTCGCCTTCTCCTTCTAGCTCAACCTGTATCTTTATTTTACCCCCCTTGTCCGTAAATTTAAACGCATTATAAATCAAATTGACAAGGACTTTTTCAAATTGCTCCGGATCAAAACCTCCAACATAATCAGGGCTTACCTTATTATCCAGGAAAAACTGAATATTATTTTTCTCGGCAATAAAGTGAAAATTCTGGCGAATGTTTTCCAAATACGTAGCAACATGAACCTTTTGGCAAAACAATTTCATCTTTCCGCCTTCATGTTTTCTGAAATCAAGCAGCTGATTAACCAGATTCATCAAGCGATCCGCATTTCTTGTTGCATAACCGAGATGCTCCTGTGCATATGCTGAAAGCGAGCGATCGTCTTTTAATTGATTTAACGGCCCAATAATTAATGACAATGGCGTACGGAATTCATGGGAGATATTGGTAAAGAAATTCAGTTTTGCTTCATGAAGCTCCTCCTGTTTTTCCGAATCTATTTTCCGAATCAAAAGGTCTTGTTTCAATTTATTTCTACCGTGGAAAAATCGGATCACCAAAAAACTGACCGCAGCAAAAAGAAGAAAATAGCCGCTATAGGCCCACCATGTCCTCCATGGCGCTGGCAGCACTTTAATCTTCAAAACCGTTGCCTTTTCGTTCCATACCCCGTCGTTGTTGGCCCCTTTAACCCAAAGCTCGTAAGTACCGGGGTCTAAATTGGTATAAGTAGCCACGGGATTGCTCACATAATTCCAGTCTTGGTCAAAGCCTTTTAGATAATAAGCATATTGATTTTTCTCCGGATGAACATAATTCAATACACTGAATTCCAAACTAAAAACATTTTGATTGTGATCAAGAATTAATTCATCCATCATGGATATATCTTTAGGAATAACACCATCGAGGCCCGGGAGAACTGTTTTATTGAATAATTTCAACTCCGTAAACTGAATGGGGGGAATGTAATTATTGACACTTAAACTATCCGGATTAAATAGGGTGAAGCCCGAGAAGCTTCCAAAGGCAAGTTTTCCGTCCCGCAACATTGCTGCTGCATTTTGAATATATTCGTTACCGGGAAGACCATCGATCTTCGTATAGGTTCGTACATGACCAGATAGGGGATCGAAACAAGAAATCCCCGTATTTGTGCTCAACCACAATTTGTTTTTCAGATCACTTAGAATAGCAAAAACATTGTTGATCGGCAATCCGTTTCGCTCATTAAACCTTTTGAACGCTTTCTTCTCTGGAAGATAAAGATTCAGCCCGCCCATGTACGTACCGATCCAAATATGTCCTTTCCGATCTTCATGGATACTCACAATATCA